>DATKRX010000026.1:0-17422 GCA_035531915.1 Gaiellaceae bacterium
ATGTCGAGCTCGAGCAGGTCGATGCGCGAAGGGCGTCCGGACATGGCAATGAGCGTAGAGCCCGGATCGGACGGATCGAGGGCCGGCCCGTAAGCTCTCGGGAATGGTGCGCCGGCTTCATTTCGGGCCCGCCCGGGTGCCGTCCCGCGAGAGCCCGGAGGCGGCGGTCGCGGCGCTCGTCGGGAGCGGCTTCTCCGCCTGCGAGATCGACTTCGAGGGTGGGTTCTGGATGGGCTACGACTTCGCCGCAGGCTTCGGCGAGCTCGCCCGCGAGCGGGACGTCGCGTTGTCGGTGCACGCGCCGCTCGCGGGGTTCGTGGGCCACGCCGAGCGCGGCAGGAAGCTGAACATGGCGGTCGGGATGCTCGACCACTCGGCGGGGATCGCCAAAGCCGCGGGCGCCGAGCTGGTCGTCTTCCACCCGGGCTTCCTGCTCGGGAGGGAGCGCGAGCAGGCGATCGACTCGGTCTGCGAGCAGCTCGGCGAGCTGCGGGTGCGCCTGGAGGCAAAGGGGCGCGGCGTGCCCTTCGGGATCGAGGTGATGGGCCGGGTCCGGGAGCTGGGGTCGCTCGAGGACGTGGTCGAGATCTCGAGGCGGCTTGGCTGGGTGCGGCCGGTGCTCGACTTCGCGCACATGCACGCGACCTCCGATGGCGCGTTCACCTCCGCTGAGCCGTTTCGCGCGGCGCTCTCGGCGGTCGACGCCGTGCTCGAGGATCGAGCGCCGTTCCACATCCATAAGTCGGACGGTTTATCGCGTCACTCAGAAGAAGCTGACGTGAAGCCCGTCCCTTTTCACATTCACTTCTCCGATATCGCCTTCGCCAACCGCAACGAGACGAAGCATCTCCCCTACGGCCAAGGCACGCTTCGCGCCGAACCGCTGGCCGAGGCGCTCGCCCTTTTTGAGCGTCCCGCCACCGTGATTTTGGAGTCGCCCGACGAGGAATCAGTCCAAGCGATTGCCAGGATTCTCGCCGGGTGAGCGCTTAGCTCTGTCTCTTCGGGCGACGGCCACGACGGGACACCGTTCGCCCGAGCTTGTCGGCCTCGGCGTCCGTCACGTCGAGTTGAGGTGAAGCTGGCCGAGGTACCCGCTCGCCGTCGGGTTGAGGGCAGCCGAGCAGCAGACGCTTTCGGGCGTCTGCCTCGTCGGACACTCGCTTTTACCGCGCCAGCTTCTCGACGGCGAGTAAGACTGCCAGTCCGAGCAGGGCCAGGCCCGCGAGTTGTTCGGCGCGCTCACGCAAGGACGCGTTCAAACGCGTGCCCAGCCGGAGGCCAAGTTGGGAAACAACGAACCCCTGCGCGCCGATCAGGACGACGGCGAGCCAGATCGAGAGGCGTAGCAACCCGATCGTGAAGCCCATCGCAAGCTCGTCGAGGCTGATCGAGATCCCGAGCGCCACGAGGGCGAGACCTCGACCGGCGACCAACTGCCCGACCTTCCGACCAGCGTCCTCGTCCTCGTTGTTCAGGAGCATCCAGACGCCGAGAAGCGCGAGCACGGCGATCGCGAGGTAGTCGGCTGCGTTACCGACAAGCTGCCCGAGCGCGCGCCCCACGAGTAACCCGATCACCGGCATCGCCATCTCGAACCCCGACATCAACACGCTGACCCGCAGACGCTCGCGCTTCGGCAGCCCGCCCATACCCAGCGCCGCCGCAACGGCGAACGTATCGAGGCCGAGCGGGAGCACGAACAGGATCAGCTTCAGCACGCCGAACGAGGGTACTCCGCCCTCGGTTACGCCAGATTTCAGGGAGCGGCTCGATCAGAAACGAATCGAGCTGAGCAAGGCCGAGCTGCTCTTACGTCCGCTGCGGGCGTCGAGTCTCTACGGAACCTTGATCCACGAGTCACGAGGCCCGCACAGGTCAGATCTATCCTCCGGCTGTGCCGGTGAGGATCGGACCTTCGGCGATTGCAGGGGCGTGTTGTCTCATCGTCGCCGCCGGTGTTCAAGCGACGCTGACGGCGCTGGTGATGAACTCCCGTTCACCTACAGCCAGCGCGGTGACCAGATGATCACGGCGGACCGGCCCGGCGAGGTTCGCGTCCCTGCCGGAGGGGCAGCGTACTTCGCCTTCAACAAGTACCGCTGCGACATCCGCGCGACCGCGGTTGCCGCGGCGTTGCGGGTCGCGCTGCCGGGTAGCGTTGTCTTCCGTTCGGTTCGGCTGCCCCACTATCCGATCATCGACCTCTGCAACGAGAGACCATCCCGGATCGTGACCGTCTCGCCGATCGAACCGAAACTCGGCGACGCGGCCGCACACCGATGAGCGCTTGCACCAGCGTGCGCACACGGACCGTCGTAACGGAAGATGGGCCGCGAGGTATCGCGGCCCAGGAGGCCGTGCTCGACGGAGCCGAGGCCCTAATTGGCGTCGGCCACAACAACGCCAACGTTCGGAGGTCGGCGAGGAAAGACCAGCGTTAGCGGGTCGCCGGAAGCGACGCCGCGTTTGGGATCGATCGATTAAAGGTAGGCCCGGAGTGTCCGGATTCTCGGGAGGAGGTGTGCTGTGCGCAAGATGATCGTGCTGGTATTGGTTCTTGCGACATTGCCGGTCGCGCCTGCGCGGGCGGTGAATGCGTCAACGGGCTTGCGGGTGTCGTCATTCAGGGTGCTGTACGGCCAACGACTGTCGATCACGGGAAGGGTCTCGACTCACCTCGCGGGGCAAAGGGTCGAGATCCTCGCGCAACCTCTCGGACGCGCGATTGCCCGCGTCGCGACGGTTGAGAGTCGCGCTGGCGGCTACTGGAGTTATCGCGCTAAGCCGTCGGTTCAGACCGACTACTCGGCGCAGGTCGGAGGTACGAAGAGCCGCGCGCTCACGGTTGGTGTTCAGCCCGCAGTCACCGTCAGCGAACTCAGCGATGGGAAGCTGGCGGTACGTGTTCTGGGCGCCCGCAGCTTCACCGGTCGCATGGTGGAGTTGCAGCAGCCCGGCAAAGGCGGCTCATGGCGCACCGTTGTCCAGGAGAAGCTGACGTCGAACTCCTCGGCGGTCTTTGCGACCACGCTGCCAACCTCGAAGGTCAGGATCGGGATGAGCGTCAACCAGGCCGGTGCTGGCTACCTCGGCACGACGAGCCACCCGTTCCTCTACCACGCCTACTCGTTGACGATCAAGCCCTCGAGCTATCGCGTTCTCTTCGGGAACCCGATCACACTCACCGGCAAGCTCGTGGGCGGAAAGCCAGGCCAGACGATCATCATCTTCCAGCAGCAGTACGGGAGATCGGCACCGATGAGGCTCGCCAAGGTTCACACGCAGGAGGACGGATCGTGGAGCTTCCGGACCAAGCCGGTGATCCAAGCCTCGTTCTATGCCGAGTGGAGCGGCACGAAGATAAGCCCGACCGTGAAGGTCGGCGTCCAACCAGACATCACCGTACGCGAGCTAGCCAACGGCCATCTGCTGGCACATATCTACGGAGCGGTCGGATTCAAAGGACGGCAGCTCCAGCTCCAACAACGAATGCCAAGCGGGAGCTGGAAAACGGTGATCCAGAAACCAATCGACTACAAATCGAACGCGCTCTTCACGACCGCACCAGCATCAACGACAGTCCGGATCGCGATCAGCGTCAACGAAGCAGGTGCCGGTTACCTCGGCAGCACAAGCCACCCACTCCAATACCACCCCGGAGGCTAACCGCCCGGAACCGACCCATTTGGCGCGCCGACGACGACCGGGGCAACCACAGAAAGAGGCAAGTGGGTGTCTTGGTCGTCGGCAGCGCATCAGCGACGCTAGTTGGCGCTCCCTAAACAGCGCGTAAGAAGTAGCTGGGACCCTGGGGGAGTTGATCGCCTGGTGGGAGGAGAACACGCCGCGCTCGGCGGCGATCCAGGCGATCCTCGGCGCGTAGGATCGCCCGGTGGGGATCCGCGCGAAGCTCCTCGACACTCCCGCCGAGCGGGTGAGCTCGCAGCTGGCGAGGACGGTGGCCGAGTTCTGCGAACCGGTCGCCGTGATCCGCTCGGCCTATGTCGGGCTGACCGAAGTGACACGGGACTTCCATCACCCCAAGGAGTACCTGGCGGTCGCCTTCGAGCTCTCGGAGCCGGTCGCCGGGACCGAGGAGGGCGACAAGGAGCTGCGGCTCGTCGCAGACAAGTTCTACGACACGATGCCGGAGGAGATCGTCGAGGGCGGCTGCAACTTCCTCGAACCGGGCGGGATCACGGCCTGGGCAGAAAAGGCGCAGCGCGTCTTCTCGCGCCCGTAGGATCGAACGGATGCTCGACCCCACCGCATTCAAGGCCTACGACGTCCGCGCGCTCTACCCCTCGCAGCTCGACGAGGCAGGCGCCTACGCGATCGGGCGCGCGTTCGCGGACCAGTTCGAGCCGCGGCGGGTCGCGGTAGGCCGCGACATGCGGCTCTCCTCGCCGGCGATCGCGGCGGCGGTGATCTCGGGCATCGCCGACGGGGGCGTCGACGTGGCGGATCTCGGCATGGTCGGAACCGAGATGGTCTATTTCGCCACCGGGGAGCTCGGGCTCGACGGCGGCATCATGGTCACCGCCTCGCACAACCCGAAGGAGTACACGGGACTCAAGATCGTGCGCCGCGGCGCGCTGCCGGTCGGCAGCGAATCGGGGCTCGTCGAGGTGCGCGACCGGGCACTCCGGAGTGAGTGGCGGGAAGCCGCGCGCGGCGAGGTCGCGCCCGAGGACGTCTGGGAGGCGTTCGTGGCGCGCGTGCTCGGCTTCGTCGAGATCGACGCGATCGCGCCGCTACGCGTCGTGGTCGACGCGGCGAACGGGATGGCCGGGGAGATGCTGCCGCGGGTGCTCGCCCATCTGCCCCAGGTCGAAGTGGTGCGCTGCTACTTCGAGCCGGACGGGTCGTTCCCCAACCACGAGCCGAACCCGCTCCTGCCCCAGAACCGCGAGTTCATCGAAAAACGCACTCGCGAGGAGGCGGCCTCCTTCGGCGTCGCCTACGACGGCGATGCGGACCGCTGCTTCTTCGTCGACGACTCAGGCGAGTTCGTACCGGGCGACTTCGTCACCGCGCTCTTCGCGGAGCTCGTACTCGCCCGCGAGCCGGGCGGGAAGGTGATCTACGACGTGCGCGCCTCCTGGGCGGTGCCCGAGGCGATCGAGCGCGCCGGCGGCGTTGCGCTCGTGAACCGGGTGGGGCACTCGTTCATCAAGCAGCGGATGCGGGATGAAGGCGCGGTGTTCGCAGGCGAGGTGTCGGCCCACTACTACTTCCGCGACTTCTCCCAGGCCGACTCGGGCGTGATCCCGTTCCTGCTCATGCTCGAACTCGTCTCGCGTCGCGACCGGCCGTTGAGCGACCTGCTGGCCCCGCTTCGCTCACGCTACTTCCTCACCGGAGAGCTGAACACCCCGGTCGCGGACGTCGCGCTCAAGCTGCAGGAACTGAAAGAGCGCTACGGCGGAGAGGGGCGCGTCTCCCACATGGACGGCCTCTCGATCGAGGCCACCGACTGGCACATGAACGTCCGCCCCTCCAACACCGAGCCACTCCTGCGCCTCAACCTCGAGGCGCTTACCGAGGAGCTGATGGAGTCGAAGCGAGACGAAGTGCTGGCAGTGATTCGCACCTGAGCGGCGGCGGCGGCGGCGGCGACGCCGAGGTTTCGAACGGGCCGCGGACGGCGCGATCGGCCTGGGCGCCAACCGGTGAGATCGCCGACGGTCGAGCGCTCGAGCGTCGGCTGGTACTCGCGATTAGGATCGCCGGGTGTTTCAACCGGGTCACCTGACCGATCGGAAGGCGCCGTTTCGGTATGCCGTCTACACGCGCGTCGCGTTCTCGGACACCGACGCCCAGGGCGTCGTCTACTACGGCCGCTATCTGCCCTACTTCGACCTGGCGCGAACCGAGTACCACCGCGAGCTCGGCGAGATCGGCGCCGCGCGGATGGAGTTCGTGATGCGGGCATCGAGCGTCGAGTACAACGCACCGGCGCGCTTCGACGACCTGCTCGAGGTGTTCGTGCGCATCGCGCGGATCGGACAGACGAGCGTGACCTACGAGTACGCAGCCCACAAGCTCGTGGAGGGCGACGATGCCCTGATGGTCACCGCAACCCAGACGCTCGTTCTGATCAACCACGACGACCGCCGCACGATCTCCGTCCCCGACAGTTTCCGCGCCCACGTCTCGGCGTTCGAGGCCGTCGAGCTTTGAGCACCGGCCCTCTGGACGGAATCGACGCGATCCTCGAGCGCGGCGGCGATCCCGACGACATCCTCAGGGCGGTGGTCGAAGCGCTGGTCGAAGGCGGCTGCGCCTGGGCGGGAATCCTCTTCGCCGAGGGCAGCGAGCTGATGCTCGGACCCGAGGCGGGTCAACCGACACCGGAGGAGCGAACCGAGGTCCCCGTCCTCTTCCAGGGGACGAGCGTCGCGGCCCTCGCCGCCGACGGCTGCGGCGACCGGGCCTCGCTCGAGCAAATCGCGGTCCTGATCGCGCCCTACTGCCTGGTCGGCTGGGACACGGGCGGCGTCCCCTGGGAGGGAGCGGAGCCTAGCTCGGGGTGACGCGGTAGGCATCGAACACCGCGTCGACTGCGCGCAGCGAGTTCAAGAGCGACCGGAGCGAGGAGACGTCGCCGACCTCCACCGTATACCTGTTCTTCGCGAGCTGGTCATCGACCGCGCCGCCGTAGGCGACGATGTTCGCGCCGTGCTCGGAGAACGTGCGAGCCACGTCCTCGAGCAGCCGGGGGCGATCCCACGAGGTGACGGCGATCTCGACCCGGAACGACTTCGTTCCGTCGCCGCTCCATTCGACCGGCGTGAACCGCTCCTCGTTGCGCTTCAGGGCGCGCACGTTCGGGCAGTCCTCGCGGTGGATCGTGATCCCCTTGCCGAGCGAGATGTAGCCGAGGATCGGGTCGCCCGGCACGGGGGTGCAGCACTTCGCAAGCCGCACGAGCACGTCCTCGACGCCCTGCACGACCACGCCGACCTCGGAGCCCGAGACGGTGCTCCGCGCCTTCGAGGACTTGACGACGACGGGCGCCTCCTCGGCCACCTGCTCGGTCTTCAGCCGCTGGATCACCTTGTTCACGATCGCGCCGGGCTGCAGCCGCCCCGAGCCGAGCGCGAGGTAGAAGTCCTCGGCCTTCTTGAAACCGGAGTCGCGGATCACCTGCGCGAGCACCGCCGACCCGCGCAGCTTCGCGTAGGGCAGGTTCTGCTGCTTCAGCGCCTGCTCGAGCGCCTCACGGCCCTTGTGCTCCTGGTCCTCGCGCGTCTCACGCGTGAACCACTGCCGGATCTTGTTGCGCGCGCGAGAGCTCTTGGCGACCTTCATCCAGTCGCGCGAGGGGCCGCGCCCCTGCTTGGAGGTGAGGATCTCGACGAAGTCACCGTTCTTCAAGCGGTAGTGGAGCGGCACGATCCGCCCGTTCACCTTCGCCCCGACCGTCCGGTGGCCGACGTCGGTGTGGACGGCGTAGGCGAAGTCGATCGGGCTCGATCCGGCCGGCAGGGTCTTCACCTGCCCCTTGGGAGTGAAGACGTGCACCTCCTCGTCGAACAGGTCGGTGCGGAACGTCTTCATGAACTCGTGCGGGTCGGCCTCGTTGGTGCCGACGTCCATCAGCTGCTTCACCCACTGCGTCCACTCGTCGTCGTGGCCCTTGCTGCGGCCGCCCTTGTAGATCCAGTGCGCAGCGACGCCGAGCTCCGCGGTCTCGTGCATGTCGTTTGTGCGCACCTGGATCTCGAGCGGCCGGCCCTGCGGCCCGATCACGGTCGTGTGCAGCGCGCGATACCCGTTGAACTTGGGCATCGCGATGAAGTCCTTGAACCGCCCCGGCATCGGCTTCCAGAGCGAGTGGATCAGCCCGAGAGCGCCGTAGCAGTCGCGTGTGCCCTCCTCCGCCCCGCGTTCGACGATCACACGCATCGCGGTCAGGTCGTAGATCTCGTTGAACTCGCGCCCCTTGCGCGCCATCTTGTCGTAGATCGAGTAGAAGTGCTTCGCGCGACCGGAGATGTCGGCCGGGATGTCGACCTTGTCGAGCTCCTGCTGCAGGACGAGCGCCGCCTCGCGCACGTGCTCCTCACGGTCTGCGCGCCGTTCGGAGACCATCTGCTTGATCTCCTCGTACTTGCGCGGGTGCAACGTCCCGAAGGCGAGGTCCTCGAGCTCCCATTTGAGGGCATGGATGCCGAGGCGGTGCGCGAGCGGCGCGTACACCTCGAGCGTCTCGCGCGCCTTCCGCACCTGGGTTTGCTTGCCCATGTACTCGATCGTGCGCAGGTTGTGGAGGCGGTCGGCGAGCTTGATCAGGATCACGCGGACGTCCTCGGCCATCGCGACGACCAGCTTGCGGTAGTTCTCGGCCTCGGCCTGCTCACGGCTCTGGAACTGCACACGGGTCAGCTTGGTCACGCCCTCGACGAGCTTCGCGATCTCCGCGCCGAACTCGGTGCGGAGATCCTCGATCGCGATGCCGGTGTCCTCGACCGTGTCGTGAAGCAGGGCGGCGGCGATCGTCGCCTCGTCCAGCCTGAGGCCGGCGAGGATCTTCGCCGCTCCCCACGGATGGTGGATGAACTCCTGGCCGGAGCGGCGGAGCTGGCCTTCGTGGGCAGCGGCCGCGTACTGGAAGGCCCGGGTGATCAGCTCCCGGTCGAAATCGGGCTTGTAGGACTCCAGTTCGGCGAGCAATTCGTCGACAAGGTCCTGATGTCGTTCGAGTACCGCCACGAACCTATTTTACCGCGACCGTGTAAGGAACCCTCTCGCGGCTTCGACAGGAAATCGCGGCGGGGCGCGGAAAGCAGCCGTTCGATGTTCCGACGCCGCCGTGAGAGCCGAAGACTTCGCCTGGCCGCCCGCCTGCTAATCGCTCTCGGAAGCCGTTAGGCCGCCTGCGCGAGCGGCGGTGCCTCGAGCAGCGCCCGGAAGGTCTCCGACTCGAGCAGGCTCCGCTTCGCCCCTCCTGCCAGGTCGAGCTCCTCGAACACGGCCTGCACCTCGGGCGTCCAGGTGCCGTCGCCGCGGCGCCACTGCTCGGCGAACCACCTGCGGAGCTCCTCGTAGCGCTCGTCGGTGTCGAAGATGCGGCGGACGACGAGCTGGGGTGAGACGGTGCCGTTCCAGCGGTTCTCCTGCAGCCGGAAGGCGACGTCGTAGTGCCCGACCCGGCGGTAGCGGTCGATCTGGGAGCCGAAGCCGAAGGCGATCGCCTGCCCGGCGTCGCGGCCGCGCTGCCTGACGCGGAACCGGAGGTGCTTGCCGTCGCCGACGGTGTCGAGGGCGGCGAGCTCGCAGCCGTCGACGAGGAGCGTGATCCCGGGGTTCCCAAGCCCGAACGGTGCGAGCCGGGCGAGTTCCTCGCAGAGCGCCAGCCCGAGCTCTGAGCCGCGAGCGATCGCGTCGATCGGGATCCGCTGGTGGAGGTCGTCGTCGTCGAGAGTCGCGTCGGCGTAGGCCGCGAACGCCTCGGCGAAGCGCTCGACGTTCTCGGGATGGATCGAGAGGCCGGCGGCCGCGCGGTGCCCACCGAAACGCTCGAGGTGCTCGGCGCAGGCCGCCAGGCCGCCGTGCAGATCGAAGCTGCCGCCAGCGCGGCCGGATCCCTTCCAATCGCCTCCGGACGCGGAGCCGGCGATCAGCACCACCGGCCGGCCGAACCGCTCGACGAGCCTCGAGGCGACGATCCCGATCACCCCCTCGTGCCAGTCCTCGCCGGCGACCACGTAGCCGCGCCGGCGGCGCCGTTCCTCCGACCAGCTCTCGATCTCGGCGGTGGCGGCGCGCAGGATCCGCTCCTCGACCGCCTGCCGCTCGCGGTTCATCTCCTCCAGCTGCTCAGCGAGGCCCTTGGCGTCCTTGTCGTCGCCCGTCAGGAGCAGCGCCAGCGCGGCCTCGGGCCTGCCGAGCCGCCCGGCGGCGTTGATCCTGGGTGCGAGGCGGAATCCGATCGCACCCTCGTCGCACGCCGCGGGATCGACACCCGCGATGCGCATCAGCGCGCGCAGGCCCGGCTTCTGGGTCTGACTGAGCCGGCGGAGCCCGGCGAGCGCGAGCGCGCGGCTCTCGTCGAGGAGCGGGACGACGTCGGCGATCGTGGCGAGCGCGACGACATCCAGGTGACGTTCGAGGAACGGATGCCCAGGGCCGAGGAGCGCCTCGGCGAGCTTCCAGACGACGGCGGTGCCGCACAGGCCGGCGAACGGGTAGTCGCCCTTGAGCGTCGCGACGACGGGGCAGGCCGGGAACGTCTCTCCGGGCCGGTGATGGTCCGTGACGATCACCTCGAGTCCGAGCCTCGCGGCCTCCTCGACCTCGGCGACGGCGGTGATCCCGCAGTCGACGGTGAGGACGAGCTCGATCCCGTCGTTCGCGAGCTTCGAGAGCGTCTGAGCGGCGAGGCCGTAGCCCTCCTCGAAGCGGGAGGGGAGGTGCCAGGCCGGGTCGGCGCCGAGCTCCCGAAGCAGAAAGACGGCGAGCGCCGTCGCGCAGATCCCGTCGGCGTCGTAATCACCGTGCACGCAGATCCGCTTGCCGGCCTCGACCGCGCCGCGGATCCGGGCGACCGCCTCGCCCATGTCGCCGAGCAGGAACGGGTCGTGCCCGGGGAGGGCGCCTTCGAGGAACGCGCGCGCCTGCTCGGGGTCCGTGTGCCCGCGCCGCACGAGGACGGACGCGAGCGTGGCGGTGACGCCGAGCGCCTCGGCGAGCGTGCGCAGCTCCTCGGCCGGGCACGGACGGATCGTCCACGTGGCCTTCTCCATAGGAGAACCGAGGGTACGGAGGCCTCCGGACGACGCTCGACCGGGTCAGCGCAGAAGCAGAATTGGAGCCTCTTCGAGACCTCGCCGGCCGCGTTGCGCGTTGAGGCGACGGGCCTCGTCGCGGCGCCGGCCAGGGAACGAGGTTCGTGGCGATGCCGGAAGCCACGCCTTGCCGCACGGCCTTCCTACTCCTTGGGCAAGTTCACTCCCAGGTAGGTCAGGAGCACGACGAGGCCGACGAGCACCACGCCTCCGACCGCGATCAGCCGTTTGTTTCGGACGTCGCGGATCGAGTCGGCGAACGCCCGCCCGAGCAGGATCAGGACGGCCGCCACGAGCCCGATCCCGACGACGAACACCGGGGCGAGCACGAGCAGCCGCTCCCAACGAGCGGTCGCAACCAGCATCCCTGAACCGTAGCCGGAGCCGGACGAAGGCTCCGAGCCTTCGGGCTATCCTGGGAAAACGAATGACTGACACGAACTACTCCTCCGGCGACGACTACACCGTCGAGTACCTCGGCTACTGCCTCACCTTCAACGCCGGCGACTTCGAGCAGCGCGTGGTCGCAGCGGCGGCGAAGCTCGGCCTCGTCGAGGCGAACGAGCTGAGCGAGGAGGAGACGAGCGACCTCGTCTCGCTCGCCCGAAACGGTGTGATCGACGATCCCGAGTCGCGGCTCGGGCGCTACCTCGAACGCAACTGGGAGCGGGTCGCGCTCGTCGGCGGCGAGTCGCTCGTGTACTGGCTGCGCAAGCTCATCTTCCGCGGTGCCTGGCTCGACCATCAGGTCAAGCGCGGCGCGCTCGAGGTCGTCTGGGACGAGCACGAGGCCGAGTTCGCCTATCAGCATCCCGGCGGCCGCCGCCCGCTGCTCGAGCTCGCTCCCGTGCCCTCGTGGCACGAGCTGCAGTTCAAGGGCTGAACAGGCAGGCATGGGCTCGGCTTCCCGCGGCGGCCCCGACGCGCGCCTGCGAAGCGCGCTGATCGTCCCCGTCTCGGAGGCCTCTGTGGTGGACAAGTGGCGCGAACGCTCCTGCGCCGCCAAACCCTCCCTCGGTGTCCCGGCGCACATCACGCTCCTCTTCCCCTTCGTGGCCGCGCCGAGGACCGACGCCGAGCTCGTCACCTCGCTCGGCGCGCTCGTCGTCGCGAGCGAGCGCTTCGAGTTCGAGCTGCGGGAGGCGCGCCGCTTCCCGGGCGTCCTCTACCTGTCGCCGGCGCCGGCGGCCCCGTTCATCGCACTGACCGAGGCGATCCTCGCCCGCTTCCCCGCTCATCCGCCCTACGGTGGAGCGTTCGACTCGATCGAGCCGCATCTCACGGTCGCCGAGGGGCAAGACGCCGTGCTCGACGAGGCCGAGGCGGCCGTGCGGCCGCTCCTGCCGATCGGATCGGAAGCGCGCGAAGCATTGCTGCTCGAGGAGGTCGAGCCGGCCTTCGGTCGCTGGCGGGTTCACACTCGCCTGCCTCTCGGAGGCTCGAAGCGGCCGATACGCTCGGAGCCGTGACCCGCGCCGCTCTCTTCGCCGCGTATCTCGCAGCGCTCCTCGCGGTCGACCGGTACGCGTCCTATCCGGAGCAGCTCGGGCTCGGCGCTCTCACCTGGGGAGTCCTGATCCTCGCCGCCCGGCCACTTCCCTCGCTTCAGCGGGCGATGGTCGCGGGTGTCGTCTGCTTCGCGACGGTCGGCGAGGTCACAGGCTCGCTGCTCTGGGGCGTCTACCGCTACCGGCTGCACAACCTCCCCCTCTTCATCCCGCCTGCTCACGGGCTCGTATACCTGACGGGGCTCTCGCTCCTCGGCGCGCTTCGTCGCCACGCGCGGGCGCTCGTGGTCACGGCGGCCCTCGCCGCCTCGACGTGGGGCCTGCTCGGCCTGTTTGTCCTCCCTCGCCGCGACGTGGCGGGCGCGCTCGGGGTGCCGCTCCTTCTCGGCTTCCTCTGGCGCTCGCGCAACCGTGCGCTCTATGCGAGCGTCTTTCTCGTGGTCGCCTCGCTCGAGCTCTACGGGACGGCGATCGGCACCTGGCGCTGGGCTCCCACCCTTCCTGGCCTGGGCGTCCCCGACGGAAACCCGCCCTCGGGGGTCGCGTCGGGTTATGTGTGGTTCGACGTGATGGCGATGCTGGTCGCACCGCTCCTCGCGCCGATCATGAGCGGACGGTTCAGAAGAGCGTCGAGGTCTCGCGCACGGCTCCGGCGTGCTCCCGCCCGAGGTCGGTGATCACCCGGCCGCGCGGGGTGCGCTGCAGGAAACCGAGCTGGAGCAGGTAGGGCTCGTACACATCCTCGATCGTCTCGGCCTCTTCGCTCAGCGAGACGGCGAGCGTCGAGAGCCCGACCGGGCCGCCGCCGAACTTCCCGGCCAGCGCGGCCAGGAGATCGCGGTCGAACCGCTCGAGCCCCGAACCGTCGATCTCGAGCAGGCTGAGCGCCTCCTCCGCGATCTCCGCCGTGATCGCACCCGCGTGCCGCACCTCGGCGACGTCGCGGACCCGCCGCAGGATCCGGTTCGCGATCCGCGGTGTCCCCCGCGCGCGGCGGGCGATCTCCTCGGCCGCGTCGTCGGCGATCTCGACCCCGAGGATCCGCGCGCTCCGGCGCACGATCAACGTGAGCTCGTCGGCCGAGTAGTGGTCGAGCCGGAAGGTGAGCCCGAAACGGTCGCGGAGCGGCGTCGTCAAAAGGCCGGTGCGCGTCGTCGCGCCCACGAGCGTGAACGGAGGCAGGTCGAGCGTCAAGGTCCGCGCCGCCGGCCCCTGCCCGACGATGATGTCGAGCCGGAAGTCCTCGAGCGCCGGGTAAAGGATCTCCTCCACCGCACGGTTCAGCCGGTGGATCTCGTCGATGAAGAGCACGTCCCGCGGCTCGAGCGCGGTCAGGATCGCCGCGATGTCGCCCTTGCGCTCGAGCGCGGGTCCCGCGACCTGCCGGATCGAGACGTCGAGCTCTCGCCGGATGATCTGCGCGAGCGAGGTCTTGCCGAGCCCCGGCGGGCCCGCAAGCAACACATGATCGAGCGCCTCACCGCGGCCCTTCGCGGCGTCGAGCGCGACCGCGAGCTGTTCCTTGACGCGCTCCTGCCCGACGAAGTCGGCGAGCGAGCCCGGCCGCAGCGAGCTGTCGAGCTCCTCTTCGCGTTCGTGCAGGAGTGGCGCGACGAACCGCTCGGTCGCGGAGGCGTCTGTCACGCCGCCCGCCGGAGCGCCTGACGCACCTGCTCTTCGGTCGAGAGCGAACCGTCGATCTCGCCGAGCGCGCGGTCGGCATCGATCACGTTCCACCCGAGCGCGACGAGCGCGTCGCGCGCCTCGAAACCTTCGCCGACCGTGACCGCGAGCTCGGGCGCGCCCAGCTTGTCCTTCAGCTCCAGCACGACCCGCTGCGCGGTCTTTCGACCGATGCCCGGGATCGCCTCGAAGCGCGCGAGATCGTCGCGCGCGATCGCGCGCCGCAGCTCCGCGGGAGGCGACCCGGAAACGATCGCGAGCGCCACCTTGGGGCCGATCCCGGAGACACCGAGCAGCAGCTCGAACAGGTCGCGCTCGTCGGTCGAGGCGAAGCCGTAGAGCTGGAGCGCATCCTCGCGGACATGGGTGTGGATCTCGACCGTCGCCTCCTCCCCGACGCGCGCCGTCACGCGCGGCGTCGCGGCGACGAGATAGCCGACCCCCCCGACGTCGATCAGCAGGCCCGCGGGCGAGCGTGCGGCGACGGTGCCGCGCAGGCGCGCGATCACTGTGCCCTCCTCGGCCCGGTTGACCTCCCAAAGCCGGCTCTCCCACGCAGGGTCATCGAGGTAACCGTACGGCCGCGGGCGGACGACTCCTGCATCTGGGACGTGTCCTTGAAGAACGCCGCCCACTGGGACGCGTCGAGGTCTCGGGCGTGCGCTCCACGGTCGAGCGCGAGCTCCGCCGCGAGCCGCCGCACAGCACCAGAGGCGGCGCTCCGGCGCACGCTTCCTGAAGGAAACGCCGCCCTCAGGAAGCGCTCGTAGCCGCCGCCTCCCCGGGGCCCTGTGCCGGCGCCCAGGTCGAGCACGAGCTCACCCGGCGCGATACGCGCGCCCCAGACGATCGACTGAGCAAACCGGCTACTGCGAAGACGATGCCGTCCGCCGCGACGCGCCGAACGCACGCGGGCGGAGGACACGAACCATCACCGTCGTCATGACCGACACCACGGGAGATCAGCCGACGATCCGCAGCAAAGGCGGCGCGGAGGCGTGGCAGATCGCGACCGCGAGCGCGTCGGCGGCATGGTTCGGCGTCGGCAGCTCCTCGAGCCCGAGGATCGCCTTCACCATCCGCTGCACCTGCGCCTTGTCGGCGCGGCCGTAACCACAGACCGACTGCTTGATGCGGCTAGGCGCGTACTCGACGCAGTCGATTCCCGCGGACGACGCGGCGACGAGCACCGCGCCGCGCGCCTGCCCGACGGAGAGCGCGATGCGGGCGTCGGCGCCGACGTACGACTCCTCCAGGGCGACGGCATCCGGGGCGTGCAGGCTGATCAGCTCCGAGACCCCTTCGAAGATCGTGAGTAGCCGCCGGTCGACGCGCTCCCGCGCCGAGGTTCGCCACCACCCGTGGCAGGTGGCCCTGAGGCGCCCGTCGCTTTCGTGGACGATTCCGTACCCGCAAGCAGCCGTCCCCGGATCGATGCCCAGAACTTTCACATCGAGACGTTATTGACCGCGGCGGACGTTCCTGCCGAGCCCTTGCCGGCGGCCGGCAGCGCTCAGGCGGTCGCGGTCAGGCGGTCGCGGCCTCGAGCACCGCCTCGGGGATGTCGAAGTTGGCGTAGACCTCCTGGACGTCGTCGTTGTCCTCGAGCGCGTCGATCAGCCGGATCAACGACTTGGCCTTCGCCTCGTCGTCGACCGCGACGGTCGTCTTCGGAAGCAGCGAGAGCTCGGCCGACTCGACCGTGAAGCCGGCGCTCTCGATCGCGCCGCGCACGGCGGCGAGGTGCTCGGGGGCGCTCGTGACCTGGAAGACGTCGCCGTCGACCTCGAGGTCCTCTGCTCCCGCGTCGGCCGCGGCCAGGAAGAGCTCGTCCTCGTCGACGCCTTCGGTCGCGACCAGCACCACCCCGCGGCGCTCGAACTGCCAGGCGACGGCGCCCGAGCTGCCGAGGTTGCCTCCGAACTTGGCGAAGATGTGCCTGACGTCGGAGGCGGTGCGGTTCTTGTTGTCGGTGAGCGCCTCCGCGATCACGGCGACGCCCTCCGGCCCGTAGCCCTCGTAGACGATCGTCTCGAAGGCGGCGCCGTCGGCGTCTGAGCCCGCACCTTTCGCGATCGCGCGCTCGATGTTGTCCTTGGGCATCGAGTACGACTTCGCCTTCTCGATCGCGTTCTGGAGCGCGAGGTTGTTGGTCGGGTCCCCCCCGCCCTCTTTGGCGGCGACGATGATCGCGCGCGCGAGCTTCGAGAAGAGTTTCCCGCGCTTGGCATCCGCGGCGCCTTTCTTGTGCTTGATCGACGACCACTTGCTATGCCCGGACAAGTCGACCCTCCTTCTCTACGGATTCCAGAAACAGTTCGTGGAGGCGCGTGTCGTCGGTCAGCTCCGGGTGGAACGACGCGACCAGGTAGCGCCCATCGCGCGCGAGCACCGGGTGTCCGTCGAGCTCGGCGAGCACCTCGATGCCCGGGCCCACCTCGTCGATCCACGGCGCCCGGATGAAGACCGCGCGTACCGGCGTGTCGAGTCCGGCCACCTCGAGGTCTCTCTCGAACGAGGCGACCTGGCGGCCGAACGCGTTTCGCCTCACCGCGAGGTCGACGAGGCCGAGATGGTTCCGGTCGAGCACGATCATCCCGGCGCAGGTGCCGAAGACGGGCGCCTCGAAGCGTCGGATCGCCTCGTCGAGCCCGTAGAGGCGCATCAGCCGCGTGAACGCGGTCGACTCGCCACCCGGGATCACGAGACCGTCGAGGTCGTCTAGCTGCTCCGGCTTGCGCACCTCGATCACCGCCGCACCGAGGCGTCGTAGCATTGCCGCGTGCTCGCGGAAGTTGCCTTGCACCGCGAGGACACCGATCCGAAGGGGCTCCATCGCAGTCAATGGTAACGCCCGTGCGAAGCTAGCCTTGTGAACGCGGCCGCTGTCCTGCTCGCGCTGGCGTCGGCGGCGACCTGGGGCGTGGCGGACTTCTCGGGCGGGCTCGTCTCGCGGCGCGTGGCGACGATCCCGGTCACCGTGATCTCGCAGTCGGCCGGGTTCGTCGCGCTGCTCGTGGCGTTCGGGATCCACGGCGGCGGCCTCGACGGGCGGTCGTTCTGGATCGGGATCCTCGCCGGCTTGGCCGGCGGCGGGGGGCTCGCCGCCTTCTACAAGGCGCTCTCGCTCGGGACGATGAGCATCGTCTCGCCGCTCTCGGCCTGCGGAGCGCTCGTTCCCTTCGGGATCTCCGTTGCCACCGGCGAGCGTCCGGGGACGATCCCGATCGCGGGCGCGGCTCTCGCGCTCGGCGGCGCGGTCCTCGCCTCGGCAGAGGAGCGGCGATCGGAGGCCGCCGATCGCGAGCGGGCGATCGCGCTCGCGCTCCTCGCCGCGGTTACGCTCGGCCTCTTCATCTATTTCCTCGGCCTCGGAAGCCGGGAGGGCAGCCCGCTCTCGACGCTCGTCGGGGCGCGCGTCGGCTCACTCAGCCT
>DATKRX010000027.1:0-3998 GCA_035531915.1 Gaiellaceae bacterium
CGTGGCCGGGAGGCGCGAGATGAGCGCCCTTGGCCGACACGTCGAGGAGTACCTGGCGCTGCGGCGCTCGTTCGGCTTCAAGCTCGAACGCGAGGCAGAGCTGCTCGCACAGTTCGTCGCCTACACCGAAACCGCCGGCGAAGAGCACCTCACAAGCGAGCTCCCGATCGCCTGGGCGAAGCTACCGGTCGCGGCCTCCCCCAACCAGTGGGCCAAGCGCCTCGGCGCCGTGCGCCGCTTCGCCGTCTATCTGGCGACGATCGACCCTGCCACCGAGGTGC
Organism: Gaiellaceae bacterium; assembly: GCA_035531915.1. Taxonomy (GTDB): domain Bacteria; phylum Actinomycetota; class Thermoleophilia; order Gaiellales; family Gaiellaceae; genus PALSA-600. Next base: position 282 of record DATKRX010000027.1, read on the forward strand.
CACCGTCGGGGATCGTCCCGACGAACCGGCGCAGACCGGCCCCTTACCTGTTCTCCGCACGCGACGTCGAGCGGGTGCTCGAGGGCGCGCGAGGGCTCGCCTCGCCGCTTCGCGCGGCGACCCACGAGGCGTTGTTCGGCCTGCTCGCCGCGTCCGGCATGCGCATCGGATCCTGCGCCGAGCCTCGGCTTTTATGCAGAGACCGCGGTTATGCCGAACGCGTCGCAGGTCGCGGATATCGACCCAGCTCATGGCCTCGTGGTCGCTCGGCGCGCTCGGCATAATCACAGCCCCTCGAGGAAGGCGAGCAGCGTGTCGGCCGGTCGATAGCGACGGGCCTGAGCCGGCGAGGGAGCAGTCCGTGCGAGAGCCCGTTCCTTGATCGCCAGATCCGCGTGCTGGTAGATGTCCGTCGTTCGGACGGACTCATGACCGAGCCAGAGGGCGATCACTGCGACATCGACGCCTGCGTCGAGCAGCTGCATGGCACAGCTGTGGCGAAGCACGTGCGGGCTCACGGTCTTTCGTCCGAGCGACGGGCACGACGTCGCCGCCTGGGCGGCGTGGCGCTGCACGATCCGGTTCACGGCGTCACGGGTGAGCTGGACTCCTCGCGGACCCGGGAACACCGGATCGATCACCTCCCCGCCGCACTCGTCCATCCAGGCGCGCAGCTCCATCGCGCAGTCCGAGCTGAGCGGCGTCGAGCGTTGCTTTCGGCCCTTGCCGGTGCAGCTCACGTGCGCCCCGGTGCCGAACGCGACGTCGCCTCGGCGCAGACCGGCGAGCTCGGAGACCCGAAGGCCGGTGCGGACAGCCACGAGCAATAGCGCCCGGTCGCGCCGACCGATGCGCGTCGTGAGGTCGGGAGCGACGAGCAGGGCGTCGATCTCGCCGCCAGTGAGGTGCGAGACGAGCGGACGAGGTGACCGTTTGGCCGGGATGGCGAGGACCCGTGCGATGAGTGCGGCGTGCTCGGGATGGCGAAGCGCGGCGAAGGAGAAGAACGAGTGAACCGCGGCGAGCCGTGCGTTGCGCGTCTTCACCGCGACGTGCCGCTCGGTCTCGAGGTGCGCGAGGAACGCGCTCACGAGAGTGGCGTCGAGATCCTCGAGAAGAAGCCGCGACGGCGCTCTGCCGGTGCGCACGTTCGCGAAGGCGAGCAGGAGGCGGAAGCTGTCACGATAGGCAGCGATCGTGTTCGGGCTGGCATTGCGCTGCCCGACAAGGCGCTCGACGAAGTAGGCCTCGAGGATCGGCGGGAGCGCGGTCACGGCCGCAGCCCCAGGGTGCGCTCGACCCGGCGAGCCGCGGCGGCGAGCAGCTCGGGCGAGGCCGACAAGTACCAGTACGTCGAGGCCGGGCTCACGTGACCGAGGAAGCACGACAGCACGGGCAGCATCGCCTGCACGTCACGGCCGTCTTCATGCCAGTTGAGCAGGCGCTGCACGGCAAATGAGTGGCGAAAGCCGCCAAGGCGGGGACGCTTCCCGTCACGACTCGCCGCCAACCCGGCGAGCGCCACCACCTCAGCAAAGGCTGCGCCGAGGCCTCCCGAGGACAGCCGCGTGCCGGCGGTCGAGACGAACAGGCTCCTGCCCCGGTCCGGCGGGACGAGCCGCTCACGCTCGGCGAGATAGGCGCGCAGCGCGTCGAGGCTCGACTCGTGCAGCGCGACGAGGCGCGAGCGATTCGTCTTCGAGGTCTTCACGACGAGCAGGCCGGTGTCGAATTCGACGTCGTCGATGTCGAGAGCCATCAGCTCGCCGACCCGCAGCCCGGTCACCGCCAGCAGTCCGATGACGGTCTCGAGCGTCGCCGCCCGAAGCGGGGACGCCAGCCGACGTGCCGCTGTCATGAGGGCCGCCACCTGCTCGGGCGAGTAGAGCAACGGGGCCGGACGGCCCTGCCCGGGCGGCAACAGCCGTGTGGGTGGCACCTCGTGGAGGGGATCGACGGCATGCAGGTAGCGGGCGAAGCACCGCACGGCACCGAGTCGCTGAGCCCGCCAGCCGGACTGCGGGTTCGAGCTGCGCACCGCCCAACTGAGGGCGAGATCGGTGGTGAGGTGCTCGGCGCCGCTTGCTGCGGCGAAGGCGACGAAGTCGGCGAGCAGCTGGCCGGCGCGCTCGAGCTTGTAGCCGAGCGAGTGTCGAAGGGTGAGGTACTCGGCGAGGCCGTGCTCGAGCGGGTTCATCGGGCCACCGGCCAGGGGCAGGCGAGCTGCGAGAGGGCAGCAAGGTCGACCCGGGCATAGGTCGAGGTGACGGCGCTGTCTCGGTGGCCGAGGACCTGCCCGATGTCGCGAAGCGCCAGCCCGAGGGCGAGCATCTCGCTCGCCAGGCTGTGGCGGAGACGGTGCGGGTTGACATAGGCGATCCCGGCACGCCGGCAAGCCCGCTCGAGCACGGCGCGGATCGTCCCGGTCTCGGCGATCGGTCCGATCGGCGCGACATGGCGCAGGAACAGAGCACGACAGCTCACCTGCGGGCGAGTTCTCGAAACGTACTCAGCGAGTGCCTCACCGACGTCGTCAGGCAAGGGCAGACGGTGACGAGCCCCGCCCTTGCGCAACAGCTCGATCTCACCCGCACGCCAATCGACGTCCTCGAGGCGAAGCCCGATCACCTCTCCGCCTCGAAGCCCGAGCCGGCAGAGCAGCATCAAGATCGCGTAGTCGCGCCTGCCGAGAGGGGTCTCGCGCTGGCAGGTCGACAGCAGGGACTTCACCTCGCCCGGGGTGATGCCGCGGGGCAAGGCGGCGCTCGATCCGGCGACCGACAGCACGGCCGCATCGAGGTCGAGCTCGACCAGGCCCTCGAGGCGCAGGTAGCGCAGCAAGCATCGAAGCGCCGAGACGACCTGGCGCGAGGACGAGAGGCCTCGCGTCGAGCAGGTCCGTCGCACGAAGTCGGTCACCTCGCCAGCGCGCAGCTCCGACCAGCCAAGCTCTTCGGCACCGATGTGCTCGCTCACGAACAGACGAGCGACGTAGACGTAAAAGTGCGCGGTGCCTTCGACAATGCCGCGCTCGTGAAGAAGAAAGCCCTGGTACTCGGCAAGGAAGATCTCCACCGCGCCGCTCGGTGCTCGCACCGTCGGCTGCTCGATCACGCCGAGCTGACGCAGGTAAGCGAGCAGCGGCTCGAGCGATCGCGGTGTCAGCAGGTTCGAGCGGCCCTCAGCCCGGCGCAGCTCGAAGAAGTCCACGACGTCGTCGGGCCGAAGCTCATCGATGGCCTTCGATCGAAGCACGAGCCACCGTCCGAGATGCACGCCCAGCTGGTGCTGCTTATTGGCCGCCGAGGCCGAGTAGCCGAGACCGAGAAGATGGTCTCGAAAGCCGTTGAGCCCTGAAAGCAAGCCCCTCTCGTCGCATAGTCGCATCGTCGTCGCCTTCCTTCCGTGGGGAAGGGCCGAGCTTCGACCAACGCCTCGCGGTTATGTCGAGTCAGCGGCGCTCACTGGCCGGTCGAGTGCGGTAGCCGCGGCCTCGTTCGGCATAACCGCGGTCTCTGCATAAAAACCGTTGCCCGCTTGAGAACCTCGACGTCTTCCTTCAACGAGCGGACCTCACGACGAAGGCGGCTGAGCTCTTGACGCTCCTCGGTCGTCAGCCCGTCGCGCGCCCCGCCGTCGACCTCGGCTTGTCGCACCCACGCCCGCACCGCGGTCTCGGTCAGATCGAAGTCGCGCGAGACCTGACCGACCGAGCGG
>DATKRX010000028.1:0-7656 GCA_035531915.1 Gaiellaceae bacterium
GTTCGCGGTCTGCGCCGCCCCGTGCATCGGCACGGTGCTGGCTTCGATCCTCGTGCTCGCAAGCTCGAGCGGCGGCGTCGTGCGCGGAGTGATCCTCCTCTTCTCCTACTCGCTCGGTCTCGGAGCGGCGTTCGTGGTCGCCGGGGTTGCATTCGCGCACGCGATGCGCATGTTCCGTTGGGTTCGCTCGCACTACGGCCTCCTGCGCGGCCTCTCGGGCGCCACCCTGATCGCGCTCGGACTACTGCTTTTCTTCAACCGCGACTGGTGGCTCCGGATCGGCCTCGACCAGGTGTTCTCGAAGATCGGTCTCAGCTCCTCGTAAGGCCTCGAGTAGCCGCTCGACATCGAGGCCGCGATGCGCCCGAGCGAAAGGCCCGAGCCGCCGCAAGGCTTTCTGCCGCTGCCGCTCGGCCCCGACGAGTCGCCCGCGCCCGGCCTGATACGCGAACACGACGGCATGGACGAGGCCCTGGAAGAAGTCACGTTCCTCGGCGGCCGCCGCCCGCCAGGCGGACTCGAACGCCTCGTGCGCCTCGAAGTAGGCGCCAGCGCGGGCAAGTGAGAGGCCGTGCTCGAGCGCAGCCGCGATCTCGGGATCGCTTTCGTGCATCGCCAGATCTTGCTCGCTGCACGCGGCCCGGGGGAGGTGAGAGGAGGCCTGGACGCACCGCTAAAATAACCGGGGATGACCTACGTGATTGCGGAGCCGTGCATCGATATCAAGGACCGCTCGTGTGTCGATGTCTGCCCGGTCGACTGCATCCACGAGGCGGCCAGGATGCTCGTGATCGACCCCGAGGAGTGCATCGACTGCGGGGCCTGCGAGCCCGAGTGCCCGGTCGAGGCGATCTTCCCCGAGGACGCGCTACCCGAGAAATGGGAGCCGTTCGTGAAGATCAACTACGCCTTCCCCGAGGGCTTCGACGTGATCGACGCGCTCGTCGATGCCTACGCGACCGAGCACAACGTCCAGAACTGATCCGCGAATCGACTCCGAGCGTTTCCTCGCTCGGCCTCCGGCCCGGCATTTTGGGCATGCAGGAACGGAGCCCGCGCGATGCCGGCTCGCTCCGGGCTACCCGCTCCACACCCGCTGACCGGTGAGTATCGGCTCGGCTAGGTGCGGCCGGTGGCGAACGCGCAGGGGCGCGGGTCGCCTGGCAGCGGGGAGGGGCCGAGCTTTGTCACGATGAGCGCGTGTCCGTCGTCTTCGAGCTCGGTGCCGAGCGCGGGCGGATCGCCGTCGCGCTCTCTCAGCAAGTAGCCGCTGGGCGACCACACGAAGAGCACGTGCCCGCGACCGGCGCTGCCGTTCTCCTCGCGCATAGCTCGATGCTAGCGCCGCGTCGTGTGCGGGGGGAGTGTGACCTTGACCTCGGTGCCGTCTTCGGTGGTACTGACGGCTACCTCGCCGTGCAGGGCGCGGACGCGTTCTTCGATCGGCTCGAGAGAGCGCCTGCGGCGCTCAGGGTCGGCGTTGTCGGCCACCGACGCGAGCAGGCCACCGTCCGGCATGGGAGCGAGGTGAACTCGGATCCGTTCGGGCGGCCCGCGGCGGATCGCCTGGTCGATCAGCTCACGGAGGATCGTGTAGAGCGCGACGCGCGCGGTCTCGCCGATCCCGGTGGCGGCGTCCGTGTCGAGGTCGATCTCGATCCCGTGCGCGCCCGATGCCTGGTCGGCGAGCGCGCGCAGCGCGGGCCCGAACCCGTGGTCGCGCAGCACAACCGGTTCGAGCACGAACGAGAGATCGCGGAGCTCCCGGATCGTCGCCCGCTGCTGGGCGAGCGCAACCTCGATGATCGACCGGGCCTGCTCGAAGCTGCTTTCCGTGGAGAGCGAGTGCAGCGCCCCATCGAGCATCAACGCGATCCCGGCCAGGTTTTGCACCGGCCCGTCGTGCAGGAAGAGCGCCAACCGGCGACGCTCGTCCTGCTCGGCCGAGATCAAGCGGTCGAGCGCCTCGTGATCACCGTCTCCGACCTTCACGCCGAGCCCGCGCGGGTCTAATCGATCATCGCTTCTCGAAGCGCAATCGCCACCGCCTGGGTGCGGGTGTCGGCTTCGAGCTTGGTGAGGATGTGCCGGACGTGGCTCTTGACGGTCTCCTGGGAGATGAAGAGGCGCTCGGCGACATCGCCGTTCGAGAGTCCGTCGGCGAGCAGCTGCAGGATCTCCCGTTCGCGCGGCGTGAGCATCTCCGACTGGTCGCGGCCGGCGAGGAACTGGGGCATCAGCGCCGGGTCGACGTAACCGTCGCCGGCCGCCACCTTTTCGATCGCCCGCACGAGCGTCCCGTGCGGAGCCTCCTTCAGCACGTAGCCCTTGGCGCCGGACTCGAATCCTCGGCCGAGCAGTGAGCGCTCGGAATAGGCAGTGAAGATCAGCACCTTCGTCTCCGGGAGTTGCTCGGCGAGCAGACGGGTTGCCTCGAGCCCGTCCATGCCGGGCATGCGCACGTCCATGATCACGACGTCGGGCTTGCGGCGCAGCGCGAGGTCGATCGCGCTGGCGCCGTCGGATGCCTCGCCGACGACTCGGATGTGAGGTGCGCGCGAGAGCGAGAGCCGGAGCCCCTCACGGACAACTTCGTGGTCGTCCACGATCAGGGTCGTGATCTCGTCCGTCACTCGTAGACGATTGTAGTCCCCGCTCCGGCCCGCCGTACGGATCACGAACATATGTTCTATGATCGGGTCGTGGGGGTCGAATACCGCCTGGAGCCGTGCAAGGTTGCCCTCAACCGCGTCTCGGGGATGCCGTTTGCGTGGTCGCTGAATCCGTACATGGGCTGCGTCCACCGCTGCACGTTCTGTTACGTCCGCTCGTTCGAGCGGCGGGCCGATCGGCCCGCCGGCGCAGGCTACGGCGCCTCGATTCGGGTCAAGGTGAACATCGCCGCGGTGCTTCGAGGCGAGCTCGCAAGGCCTTCGTGGCGTGGGGAGGGGGTCGCGATCGGCGCCGCGACCGATCCGTACCAGCCGGCCGAAGGCCGGTTCCGGCTCACGCGGAGCTGCCTGGAAGTGCTCGCCGGCGCGTCGAATCCGTTCGCCCTGATCACGCGCGGCCCCTTGATCGTCCGCGACATCGACGTGCTCGCCGAGGCCGCGCGGCGAGCCCGGGTCTCGGTCACCTTCTCGATCCCGACCCTCGACGAGGCGGTCTGGCGGCGAACCGAGCCGGGGACGGCGCCGCCCAGGCAGCGGCTGCGCGCGCTCGAGCAGCTCGTGGACGCGGGGATCCGCGCCTCGGTCGGTATGGCGCCGATCCTTCCGGGCATCTCCGACCGGCCCGAGCAGCTCGCTGCCGTTGTTCGCGCGGCCCGCGAGGCCGGCGCTTGCGGGATCTGGGCGAGCGTGCTCTACCTGACCCCGGGCACGCGCGAGCACTTCCTCGCGAGCCTCGCGGAGTCGTGGCCCGAGCTCCTGCCCGAGTACCGCCGGCTGTACGACGGGCGCGCCTACCTCGGCGCCTCGGACACGGCGGCGGTCCGGGATGCCGTCCGCGAGCTGGCGCGCCAGCACGCCGTCCGCGATCGGCGCCCGCTCCGCCTCGAGCCGCCCGCGCAGCCCGAGCAGCTGAGCCTCGGGCTCTGAGGCTCAGCCTTCACGCCGGCTCGAGCGAGGCGGAGCGGCCGACGGGGGCCGCCGGAGTACGCCCCGGCCGGCGAGGATCAGGATCCCGCGTGCGGAAACGGTCGACCTCGATTCGCTGCGGACCGGTGCCGGCGCTGGCCGCGACGCGACGGCGTCCGGGTGGCTCCCCCGCCGCTACGGCTACCATCGGTCCGAGCTTGGACGACGACTTGCCGGCTGGTAGGAGCCCCCGACAAAACGGCGTAGGCGCGTGAAGCTCTTCCTTGAGCTGCTCGCCCTCGCCGGCCTGATCCTGCTGAACGCCTCATTCGTCGCGGGGGAGTACGGGCTCGTTACCTCGCGTCGCACCCGCATCCGCGAGCTCGTGCGCGAAGGGAACCGCCGCGCGCGCGCGGTGCTCAAGATCACCGCCGACCCGCCGCGGTTCATTGCCGCGATGCAGCTCGGGGTCACGATCACCTCGCTCGGGATCGGCGCGCTCGGCGAGCAGGTGCTCGCGAAGCAGTTCGAGCCGCTGCTCGCGACGGTGCTCGCCGTCATCCTCGCCCTGCTGATCATCACCTTCCTGCACGTCGTGATCGGGGAGCTCGTGCCGAAGGGGATCGCGCTCGGCCACCCTGAGGCGACGGCGCTCGCGCTCTCGGCGCCCGTGCGCGCGTTCTTCACGGTGTTCGCACCGTTTGTCTGGGTGCTCCAGCGCGCGACCGAGCTCGTCCTCTCCTGGCTCGGGCAGAAGCCGCCCGGGGCCGAGCACGAGGCGCACTCCGAGGCCGAGCTCCGGATGCTCCTGACGAGCTCCGCCGAGCAGGGAGCGATCGAGTTCGGCGAGCAGGAGATGCTCGCGAAGGTCTTCGACTTCGGCGACAAAGAGGCGGCCGACGTGATGGTGCCGCGCCCCGAGGTGGTCGCGCTCTCGGTCGACCTCGCGCCCGAGGAGGCTCTGCGGATCGTGCTCGAGTCGCCCTACACACGCTTCCCGGTCTACCGCGAGTCGCTCGACGAGATCGCCGGCATCCTCCACGTCCGCGACCTGTTCGCCGCGACGCAGGAACGAGGGATCGCCGACGTCGATCTCGCCGAGCTCCTGCGGCCGGCGCCGATGGTTCCCGAGACGAAGGACCTCGCCGCCCTCCTGACGGACTTCCGGCGGACGAGCCAGCACATGGCGATCGTGATCGACGAGTACGGCGCCGTCGAGGGGATCATCACCCTCGAGGACCTCGTCGAGGAGATCGTCGGCGAGATCGAGGACGAGTTCGACGTTCCCGACGAGGCGGTCGAGCGCATCGACGAGGACACGATCCGGATCGACGGTACCTTCTCGATCGACGACTTCAACGAGCAGTTCGACGCCGACCTCCCCGAGCAGGATTACCACACGGTCGCCGGCTTCGTCTTCGGTGCGCTCGGCCGGGCGGCGGAGCCCGGTGACGAGGTGGAGCACGACCACCTCGTCTTCCACGTCGACTCGGTCGAAGGCCAACGGATCGACCGGCTCACCGTGACCTTCGGCTGGCGCCGTGCGCGCGAGGCCGAAGACGAGCTCGAGGCCGACTAGAGCGAGCGGTACGCGAGCTTCACGCGGCCGCCGCCGGCCGACGAGCGCACGATCGCGTCGCAGACCTCGCTCGCGCGGTAGCCGTCCTCGAACGTGGCGCCCAGCGGCGCGACGTCGCGATCCTCTGCGATTACCTCGAGCAGGTGGACGACCTCGTGCGTGAACGTGTCTCCCCAGCCGACGATGTGTCCCGGCGGCCACCAGAGGCTCATGAACGGGTGGTCGGCCTCCGTGACGAGCACCGTCTTCGCGCCGCGCGCGCGGTCGCCGTCGGCACGGAAGACCTGAAGCTCGTTCATACGCTCCATGTCGAACCAGAGCGACCCCTTCGAGCCGTTGATCTCCCACTGGAAGGAGTTGCGGCGACCGAGCGCGAGCCGCGTCGCCTCGATCGTGCCCACCGCTCCGGATTCGAACTCGACGACGGACTCGATCGCGTCGTCGACCTTTCGGCCCGGGATGAAGGTCTTCACGACGGCCGAAAGTGCCTCGATCTCGCCGACCAGGAACCTGCTCAGATCGATCGCGTGCGTCGCAAGGTCGCCGATCGCGCCCGAGCCGGCGTCCTCGGGGCTGAAGCGCCAGGTGTCGAGGCTAGGATCCTCGGCCCAGTCCTGGAGGTACCGCGCGCGGAAGTGGCGGATCTCGCCGAGCTCGCCGGCCTCGATCAGCTCGCGTGCGAGCCTCACCGCGGGAACGAAGCGGTAGTTGAAGCCGCAGAGGTGCTTGACGCCCGTCGCGGCGACCCGCGACCAGATCTCGTAGGCCTCCTCGGCGGTGCGGCCGAGCGGCTTCTCGCAGAGCACGTGCTTGCCGGCCTCCGCGGCGGCGATCGTCGGCTCGGCGTGGACGGAGTTCGGGCCGCCGTTGTCGAAGAGCCCGATCGAAGGATCGGACACGATGTCGCGCCAGTCGGTCGTCCAGCGCTCGTACCCGTAGCGCGCCGCGGCCTCGGCGACCGCGGCCTCGTCGCGGCCGGCGAGGGCGACGAGCCGTGGCCGAAGCGGCGGCGGCCAGGCGATGTGCGGCACGTTCAGGAAGGCGCTCGAATGGGCCTTGCCCATGAAGGCGTACCCGAGCATGCCGACGCCGATCTCGCGTGATTTGCCGTCTCCCTCGTTCCGCATGCGGCGATACTACGTGCCCGGCGGGGAGGGGCCGCCGGGGTCGGCGAAGCAGCGTGCGGCGCGGGCCGACGGCCGGCCGTTAGCGGCGCCGCGAGAGCCCGGCGGACTCGATCGCGGCCGCCGCGAGCGCCGCGTCGTCTGCTCCCGGCAGTCCGCTTACCCCGACAGCGCCGACCCGGCGCTCGCCGTCGAACGCGGCAACGCCGCCGAGGAAGAAGGTGAAGAAGGGATCGAAGCTCGCCCGCTCGACGGGGTCGTCCCGCACCTTCTCGGCGAGCTGACCCGTCGAATGCGCGTCGCTCCGGGCCGCGGTGTATGCCTTCCGCTGGGCGTTCAGGCGCGTGTCCGGGGCCGCGCCGTCCATCGTCGCGGCGGCGACGATCTCGCCGTGGCTGTCCGCGACGAAGACCGAGACGGGCGCCGGCGCCTTCGCGACGACGTGCTCGACGATCTGGAGTGCCTGGCTGAGCTGCATACGGCCATTCTGGCGAAGCCGTCAAGCGCCGACCGAGCAGACGTTCCCGTCTGTGCCGGTCCACTAGCTGACTGTTGCGTTTACGGGATCGCCCGATTAGCCTTACGCGGTCATGCTCCCTGAGCACGAAGCCGGCACGGGCGCGGGAGCTCCTCGGTCGCCGACCGGTTTCCGCTGGCCGCGGGCGTTCTGGCTTGGTGCTACAGAGGTCACAGGCGCCACCGAGCCGGCTCCCCGCGAACGGCCGAAGCGGTCGCTGCGGATCGGCGGCGTCGCGTACCCGGTGATTCTCCCGTCGTGGAAGGACCCGCGACTTCACGTCTCGGCCACCTTCGTGCTCCTGCACGCGCTTGGCCAGACCGAGTTCCACTTCCGGCTCTCGTTTCCGCAGATCGCGTCTTCGATCCTCACCTGCGCGGTGATCGAGGTCGTGGTCACGTTCTGGCGGAAGCGCGTCATCCTCTGGCCGGCGAGCGCGCTGCTCACCGGAAACGGGATCGCTTTCATCCTGCGCATCCCGGGAACGCGACACGGCGACTGGTGGACGGTTCACGGCGTGTGGGTCTACGCGGTGGTGGGCGCCGTCGCGATGGCGTCGAAGTACCTCATCCACTTTCGGGGAAAGCACGTGTTCAATCCGGCGAACTTCGCCCTCGTCCTCGGCTTCCTGATTCTCGGCAGCGGCCGAGCGGAGCCGCTCCAGTTCTGGTGGGGTCCGCTCTCCCCGGCACTGGTGATCGCGCTGCTCGTGATCGTCGGGGGCGCCTTCGTCGTGCTGTCGCGGGTGGGACTGCTCGCGGTCGCAGTCCTCTTCTGGCTCACGTTCTCGAGCGCGCTCGGCATTCTCGCTCTCAGCGGCCACGCGTTCTCCGCGAACTGGCACCTGGGCCCGGTGGC
>DATKRX010000029.1:0-24587 GCA_035531915.1 Gaiellaceae bacterium
GTTGATCCAGACCTTCACGCCGATGCGGCCGTACGTCGTCTTGGCCTCGACGAAGCCGTAGTCGATGTCGGCGCGGATCGTGTGCAGCGGCACGCGTCCCTCGCTGTAGGTCTCGCGCCGGCTCATCTCGCCGCCGCCGAGGCGTCCGGAGCACTGGATCTTCACGCCGGCCGCGCCGGACGGGGCCGAGGCCCTCGCGATCCTGGTTGCGTCCGCGGCCCGCCTCGCGGGAGGCGCCAAGGCCCTCGCTGACGCCGCCGCGGCGCCGAGCGGTGTCCTGCTCGCCGAGGCGCGTCTCCTTCCCTCCGCCCGGGACGCCCCCGTAGCCAGCGGGCATGATCTCGCCCTTGTTGATCCAGACCTTGACGCCGATCCGCCCGGTGGGCGTGCGCGCCTCGGTGAAGCCATAGTCGATGTCGGCGCGAATCGTGTGCAGCGGGACGCGGCCTTCGGAGTACTGCTCCGAGCGGCTCATCTCCGAGCCGCCGAGGCGGCCCGAACACTGGACCTTGACACCGGCGGCACCCGAGCGGATCGCGGAGGCGAGCGAGCGCTTCATCGCCCGGCGAAACGAAACCCTGTTCTGCAGCTGTTCTGCGATCGACTGCGCGACGAGCTTCGCGTCGAGCTCGGGGCGTTTGATCTCGTTGATGTTGATGTGGACGTTCTTCTTGGTGAGCGCGTGCACTTCCTTGCGCAGCGCGTCGACCTCGACGCCCGACTTACCGATCACGATCCCTGGGCGCGCGGTGTAGATGTCGATCGTGATCCGCTGCTTGTCCTTACGGATCAGGATGTCCGACAGCCCCGCGTGCGAGAGCTTGCCGACGATGTGCTCACGGATCTTGATGTCCTCGAGCAGCGCGCCGGCGAACTCCTTCGTCGAGACCATCCAGTTCGACTTCCAGTCGTGGATGACGCCGACGCGGAGACCGCCGGGGTGAACTTTCTGACCCATTTAAGCGGTCGCCTCCTTCTTCTTCGGCGTCTTGGCCTTGGCCGCGGCGCCACTGGCGCTACGGCCGAGGCGCTTCGGCTTCTCCGCTGGCGCGGCGGCCCTGGACGAGCGCACGGATTCGGGCGCCTGGTCGAGCTTGATCGTGATGTGGCAGGTGCGCTTGAGAATCTGGCTGACGCGGCCACGCGCGCGCTGCTGCCAGCGCTTGAGCGTCACACCCTCATCGATGTAGACCGCTGACACGTAGAGCTCATCTCCGTTCCAGCGGAGGTGCGGGTTCGTCTCGGCGTTCGCGACGGCGCTCTTCAGCACCTTCTCCACGTCCCGCGCAGCCGCCCGTTGCATGAACGCGAGCACGGTCCGTGCCTCGGGAACACTCCGCCCGCGGATGTGGTCGGCGACGAGCCGGGCCTTCCGGGCGGTCACGTGAACGTGCTTCGCGGTCGCCCCGACATAGGAGCGAGCGTCAGTCACCGCTTCACCTGCGTCTTCGAGTCGCCCGCATGACCGCGGAAGTGGCGCGTCGGCGCAAACTCGCCGAGCTTGTGGCCGACCATCTGCTCCGAGATGAACACCGGTACGTGCTTGCGGCCGTCGTGGACCGCGATCGTGTGGCCGACCATGTCGGGGAAGACAGTCGACGAGCGCGACCAGGTGCGGATCATCTGCTTCTTGCCGCCGTCGTTCATCGCGACGATGCGCGCCAGCAGGCGCTCCTCGACGAACGGGCCCTTCTTGCTCGACCTGGACACTTAGCGCTTCTCCTTCCCGCGCCTGCGGCCGCGGACGATGAGCTTGTCGGATTGCTTGTGCTTACCGCGGGTGCGCTTGCCGAGCGTCGGCACCCCCCACGGGGTGACCGGATGCCGGCCACCCTTGGTCTTTCCCTCGCCGCCACCGTGTGGGTGGTCGACCGGGTTCATCGCCGAGCCGCGCACCGTCGGACGCTTGCCCAGCCAGCGACTCCGCCCGGCCTTGCCGCCCGTGATATTGCCATGGTCGACGTTACCGACCTGGCCGACGGTACCGCGGCAGGTGAGGAGCACGCGCCGCATCTCGCCCGAGGGGAGACGCAGCGTCGCGTAGCCGGAGTCCTTGGCCACGAGCTGGATGCCCGAGCCCGCCGAGCGTGCCATCTGGCCGCCCTTGCCGGGCTGCAGCTCGACGTTGTGCACGAGGGTGCCGGTCGGGATGTTCTCGAGCGGCAACGCGTTCCCGGGCTTGATGTCGGAGCCAGCGCCGGACTGCACCTCGGAGCCGACGCGGAGGCCGGCCGGCGCGAGGATGTAGGCCTTGAAGCCGTCCGCGTAGTGGAGCAGCGCGATGCGCGCCGACCGGTTCGGGTCGTACTCGATCGCCGCCACCTTGGCCGGGATGCCGTCCTTCGTGCGCTTGAAGTCGACGACGCGGTAGCGGCGCTTGTGGCCGCCGCCCTGGTGGCGGGTCGTGATCCGGCCGTTGTTGTTGCGACCGCCCTTCTTGGTCAGCTTCTCGGTCAGGTTCTTCTCGGGCTTCGACTTCGTCACTTCGGCGAAGTCGGAGACGGTCATGAACCGCCGGCCGGGGCTCGTGGGCTTGAATCGACGCACGGGCATTACAGCTGCGCTCCCTGGAAGACTTCGATCGTCTCGCCGGCTTTGAGTTGGACGACAGCCTTCTTCCAACCGGGCTTGATGCCCTTGATCTGACCGCGGCGCTTCGGCTTGGCCTGAACCTTGAGGACGTTGACGCTGACGACGTGCACATCGAACAGCTGCTCGATCGCCTGGCGGATCTGCGTCTTGTGGGCATCCTCGTGCACCTTGAAGGTGTACTTGCCGTAGACGCTCCCGTGGTAGCTCTTCTCCGACACGACCGGAGCGAGGATCACTTGGTGGGCATGCATTACGAGGCCCTCGTCTGGACGAGAGGCAGAGCAGCCTGGGAGACGATCAGCGAGCGCGCCCACACAATCGCTGCGACTTCGATCTCGGCGGGCTCGACGACCACGACCCGCTGGAGGTTGCGGAATGACTTGGCCGCCGCCGTCTCGTCCTCTGTGAGCACGACCACGATCGGCAAGACAAAACCGGTGGATTCGAGCAGTGCCCTGGCGGCCTTCGTCGAGGGCTCCTCGAAGGTGGTGGCGTCGAGCAGCGCGAGCGAGTTTCCATGGACGTGGCTCGCGAGCGCGGAGCGAAGCGCGGCCTTCGCGGCCTTGCGGTTCACCTTCAGGTCGAACGAGCGCGGCACCTTCGCAAAGACATGGCCGCCGCCCGTGAACTGCGCGGCACGCGTCGTCCCTGCTCGGGCGCGGCCCGTGCCCTTCTGGCGCCACGGCTTTGACCGTCCGCCCGAGACGAGCCCGCGGCTCTTGGTCGCGAACGTCCCGGCGCGGTGAGAGTTCTGCTCGGCGCGGACTGCCTCGTGGACGAGATGCGGCTTGACCTCTCCGCCGAAGATCTCGGCTTCGAGCGAGACGTCCTTCCCCTTGCCGCCCTTGGCGTCCAGGACGGGTGCCTTAGGAGAAGCCATTACCCTCGCACCTCGACGAGGCCGTTCTTCGGACCAGGGATCGAGCCCTTCACGAGCAGCAGGTTCTGCTCAACGTCGATGCTGTGGACGGTGAGCCCGAGTTGGGTGACGCGCTTGCCGCCCATCCGGCCGGCCATCTTCATGCCCTTGAAGACACGTGACGGCGTGGCCGAGGCGCCGATCGAGCCAGGGGCGCGGATGTTGTGCGAGCCGTGCGACCGGGGACCGCTGGAGAAGTTGTGGCGTTTGATCGTGCCCTGGAAACCCTTGCCGATGCCGATCCCGGCGATCTTGACCTCGTCGCCGGCCTCGAACACCGAGACGGTGACGGCTTCGCCCTCGACCGCACCGTCGAGTCCGCCGCGGAACTCGACGATCGTGCGGTGAGCGCCCACACCGAAGCGCTTCAGGTGCCCGAGCTCGGGCAGCGTCACCTTCCGGTCGGGCACCGGGTCGAACCCGAGCTGCACGCCCTCGTAGCCGTCGATACCGACGGTCCTCACCTGGACGACCGGGCACGGGCCGGCCACGATCACGGTGACGGGCGTGACGGCGCCCGTCTCCTGGTCGAAGACCTGCGTCATACCCAACTTCCGTCCCAGGATGCCCTTGGCCATTACAGCTTGATCTCGATGTCGATTCCGGCCGGCAGGTCGAGCCGCATCAGCTGGTCGATCGTCTTGGGCGTCGGGCTCAGGATGTCGATCAGGCGCTTGTGCGTCCTGACCTCGAAGTGCTCCCGCGAGTCCTTGTCCTTGAACGGGCTGCGGATCACGCAGTAGACGTTCTTCTCGGTCGGAAGGGGGACCGGGCCGGTGATCGTCGCACCACTCCGTTGAGCGGTGTCGACGATCTGCTGCGCCGATCGGTCCAGTTGCTGGTGGTCGTAGCCCTTGAGCCGGATGCGGATCTTCCCCTGCGCCATCGTTACTTGATGATGTCCGTGACGACGCCGGCGCCCACGGTGCGGCCGCCTTCGCGGATCGCGAAGCGGAGGCCCTGGTCCATGGCGATCGGCTGGATCAACTCGATCTTCATGTTCGTGTTGTCGCCCGGCATCACCATCTCCTGGCCGTCGGGCAGCCCGATCGACCCGGTGACATCCGTCGTCCGGAAGTAGAACTGCGGTCGATAGTTGTTGAAGAACGGCGTGTGCCGGCCACCCTCGTCCTTGGAGAGGACGTACACCTCGGCATTGAACTCGGTGTGCGGCGTGATCGAGCCCGGCTTCGCGAGCACTTGGCCGCGCTCGACCTCTTCGCGCTTCACTCCGCGCAGAAGCGCGCCGGCGTTGTCGCCAGCCTGGGCCGAGTCGAGCGTCTTGTTGAACATCTCGACGCCCGTCACCACGGTCTTCGCGGTCTGCGGGTGGATGCCAACGATCTCGACCTCGTCACCGATCTTGATCTCGCCCTGCTCGACACGGCCGGTGACGACGGTGCCGCGTCCCGTGATCGTGAAGACGTCCTCGATAGGCATGATGAACGGCTTGTCGAGTGCACGCGTCGGCTCCGGGATGTAGGAGTCGACCGCCTCCATCAGCTCGAGGATCTTCGGCGTCCACTCGGGGTCGCCCTCGAGCGCCTTCAGCGCGGAGACCTGGATCACCGGGATGTCGTCGCCGGGGAACTCGTACTTGGAGAGCAGCTCGCGGACTTCCATCTCGACGAGTTCGAGCAGCTCGGGGTCGTCGACCATGTCGGCCTTGTTGAGCGCAACCACGATCGCCGGCACCTCGACCTGGCGCGCGAGCAGGATGTGCTCACGGGTCTGCGGCATCGGGCCGTCGGCGGCCGAGACGACGAGGATCGCGCCGTCCATCTGGGCGGCGCCCGTGATCATGTTCTTGATGTAGTCGGCGTGCCCAGGGCAGTCGACGTGCGCGTAGTGGCGGTTCGCCGTCTCGTACTCGACGTGCGAGGTGTTGATTGTGATGCCACGGGCGCGCTCCTCGGGAGCATTGTCGATTGACGCGAAGTCGCGGACCTGCGTATTGCCGCTGCCGGCCTCGGCGAGCACCTTCGTGATCGCCGCGGTGAGCGTCGTTTTCCCGTGGTCGATATGGCCGATCGTGCCGACGTTCACGTGCGGCTTCGTGCGCTCGAACTTCTGCTTGCCCATTTCTCTATTCCTCCGTTAGACCTGGTTAGGAGCCGCCGCCGCCCTGCTCGACGATCTCGCTTGCGATCGACTGCGGTACTTCCTCGTACCGCTCAAAATCCATGTGGAAGTCTGCACGACCCTGCGACATCGAGCGTAGGTCGGTCGCGTAGCCGAACATTTCGGCGAGCGGGACGATCGCCTTCACGACCTGGGCGTTGCCGAGTGGGTTCATCGACTCGATGCGACCCCGCCGCGAGTTCAGGTTACCGATCACGTCGCCCAGGTAGTCCTCGGGAGTCGTGACCTCGACTGACATGACGGGCTCCAGAAGCTTCGGCTTCGCCCGCTTCATCGCCTCCTTGAATGCCATCGAGCCCGCGATCTTGAAGGCGCGCTCGCTCGAGTCGACGTCGTGGTAGCTCCCGTCGACGAGCTCGATCTTGACGTCGACGACCGGGTAGCCGGCAAGCACACCGGCCCCCATCGCCTCGACGATTCCGGCGTTGACCGCCGGGATGTACTCCTTCGGAATCTTGCCGCCGACGATCTTGTCGACGAACTCGTAGCCGGCGCCGGGCGCCTGGGGAAGGAGGTTGATCTCGACGTCGCCGTACTGACCCGAGCCGCCTGTCTGGCGGATGAACCTGCCGCGAATCTTCTCGGCAGGCTGCTTGATCGTCTCGCGATAGGCAACCTGGGGCCGACCAATGTTCGCGTCGACGTTGAACTCTCGCTTGAGCCGATCGATGATGATCTCGAGGTGCAGCTCGCCCATGCCGGCGATCAGCGTCTGACCTGTCTCGCCGTCGGTGTGAACGCGGAAGGTCGGGTCTTCCTCGGCGAGGCGCGACAGCCCCGAGCCGAGCTTGTCCTGGTCTGCCTTCGACTTCGGCTCGACGGCGACGGAGATCACGGGCTCGGGGAACGTCATCGACTCGAGCACGATCGGTGCGCTCTCGATCGCGAGCGTGTCGCCGGTCGTCGTCTGCTTGAGTCCCACGCCCGCGGCGATCTCCCCCGCGCCGATCTCCTCTCGCTCCTCGCGATGGTTGGCGTGCATCTGGAGGATGCGGCCGATGCGCTCGGTCTTGCCGGTCGAGGTATTGAGAACACGGTCGCCGGCCTTGAGTGTGCCGCTGTAGACCCGGAAATAGGTGAGCTTGCCGACAAACGGGTCGGACATCACCTTGAAGGCCAGTGCCGAGAACGGCGCATCGAGACTCGCCGGCCGTTCTGTGACTTCCTCGGTCTTGGGATTGATGCCTTGGATCGGCGGCACGTCGAGCGGGCTCGGCAGGTAGTCGATCACCGCGTCGAGAAGCGGTTGAACGCCCTTGTTCTTGAACGCCGAACCGAGCAGGACGGGCGTGATCTCGTCCGTCAGCGTAGCGGCCCGAAGCGCGCGCTTGATCTGATCGGAGGTGACCGAGCCCTCGTCCTCGATATATGCCTCGAGCACCTCGTCGTCGAAATGGGAGATTGCGTCGATCAACTGGTGGTGGTACTCGTGGGCCTGCTCGGCAAGCTCCTCGGGAATCGCGCCAGTGTCGAACTCCTGGCCGAGGTCGTCCTTATAGATGATCGACTGCATCTCGACCAGGTCGACGACACCGCGGAAGTGCTCCTCGGAGCCGATCGGGATCTGGATCGGAACCGGGTTCGCACCGAGTCGGTCACGCATCGATTGCACGGCTGCGAAGAAGTTCGCGCCGGTGCGGTCCATCTTGTTGATGAACGAGATCCGCGGAACCTTGTACTTGTCGGCCTGGCGCCACCCGGTCTCGGACTGCGGCTGCACGCCTGCGACCGAGTCGAAGACGGCCACCGCGCCATCGAGGACGCGCAGGCTGCGCTCGACCTCGACCGTAAAATCCACGTGCCCGGGCGTATCAATAATGTTGATCCGATGATCGCGCCAGGACACCGTCGTCGCCGCCGAGGTGATCGTGATGCCTCGCTCCTGCTCCTGCACCATCCAGTCGGTCGTCGCCGCGCCCTCGTGGACCTCACCCATCTTGTGGGTGCGGCCGGTGTAGTAGAGGATGCGCTCGGTCGTCGTCGTCTTGCCGGCATCGATGTGGGCCATGATCCCGATGTTCCGAACGCGATCGAGCGCGATTTTTTCGGCCACTGCCAAATCCGTCTCCTTACCAGCGATAGTGGGCGAAGGCCTTGTTGGCCTGCGCCATGCGATACATGTCGTCTTTGCGCTTGAACGCGCTGCCCTGCTGCTCTAGCGCGTCCAGGATCTCGCCCGCGAGCTTGTCTTCCATGTGCTTCTCGCGACGGTCGCGCGAATACGTCACAAGCCAGCGTAGCGCGAGCGTGCGGCCTCGCCGCTGCGGGACTTCGATCGGGACCTGGTAGTTCGCGCCACCGACACGGCGGCTGCGAACCTCGAGCACGGGCGTGACCGTCTTCACGGCCTGTTCGAGCACCTCGGCCGGCGGACGCCCGGTCTTGGAGCCGACCTTGCCGAGCGCGCCGTAGACGATCCCCTCGGCGGTCGACTTCTTGCCGTGCAGCATCACGCGATTGATCAACTGCGTGACGAGCAGGCTGTCGTAAATCGGGTCGACCGAAAGCGGCCGAGGCTGAATCTCTGCGCGGCGCGGCATCGACCCTACTTCGTCTTCTTGGCGCCGTACTTCGAGCGGCCCTGCTTGCGGTCGGCGACGCCCGACGCGTCGAGCGCTGCGCGGATCACCTTGTAGCGATAGCCCGGGAGGTCCTTGACGCGGCCGCCGCGGACGAGCACCACCGAGTGCTCTTGCAGGTTGTGGCCTTCGCCGGGGATGTAGGTGCCGACCTCAATCCCGTTCGTGAGCCGCACGCGCGCGATCTTCCGCAGCGCCGAGTTCGGCTTCTTGGGCGTCATCGTCGAGACGCGCGTGCAGACACCGCGCCGCTGCGGTGCGCCCTGGAGCGCAGGGGTCTTCGTCTTCTCGCGCTTGGACGTCCGTCCCTTGCGAATCAGTTGGTTGACAGTCGGCATCGTTTCCCCTCGCTCCTGCATTTAAAAGATCCTGTCGTGATTAAAGTCCGTCGTGCGACTAAGAGCCGTTACGCACGAAAGGCCGACGCGGACCATCGGCCCGTGCCGAACCAGCCACGGATCGTAGCAGAGGAGCGCCGTCAGCGAACCGCTGCTGCTCGCGTTTGCCGCGACCGCGATTGGCGGGACTTGCAACAATCGCGGTTTCGAACGATTGTAAGAGTCGAGCTGCGGACGGATGGGTATCGGGTTGATCATCGCGGTTATCTTGGCCTGCGCTGCTGCAGCGGCGGCGGCCGTCGTTGTCGTGCGCACGCGGCGCTCAGCAGACGCCCGCGTCGAGCGGCTCGCGGCCGGGCTCGGCTACACCTCCGAGCTCGCGGCTTCCCTCGAACCCGAGGACGTGCTCGACCGCACCCTCGATGCGGTCGTCGCTATGCCCGGCGTCGACGCGGCGCTGATCGCGATCGGCGAGGATCCGGCCTCGCGCACCACGCGCGCAGCCGGGCTGAGCGAGGACGAGATCGAGCGCACGCTGCTCCAGATGCCGAGCCACCCCGACCTGCGCGCAATCGAGGTCGTCTACCGCTACCGCCTCGACGACGTGGCCGGGGCCGCGAAGCTTCCCCGCGCCGCGGTCACGGTCTCGCTACGCGCAAACGGGGAGACGATCGGCTCGCTCGCGGCGATTTCGCGCTCGACGCCGGCGGGCTTCTCGGAGGCCACCGAGAGCGCGATCGAGGGCCTCGCGCGCCGCGCGGGGCCAGCGATCTCGAACGCGATACGCTACACCGAGGCGCGCGAGCACGCCGAGCTCGACTCACTCACCGGCCTCCACAACCGCCGGCTCTTCTACGAGTTCCTGGCGCGTGAGATCGCCCGCGCGCAACGCTACGAGCGCTTCGTCTCGGTGATCGTCTTCGACCTGGACGACTTCAAGCGGATCAACGACCGCATCGGGCACCTGGGTGGCGACGCCGTGCTTTCCGATGTCGCCGATCGCGTACGTGCGGTCGTGCGCGTGACCGACATCCCCTGCCGCGTGGGCGGCGACGAGTTCGCGATCATCCTCCCGGAGTCGAGCCGCGACGACGCAGAGCTGCTGGCCGACCGCATCGCGCTCTCGATCCGGGCTCAGAAGATCGAGAAGATCGGCGCTCTGAAGATCTCGGCGGGTGTCGCCGAGCTCCGGACCGACGACACCGCGGCCGACCTTTTCAAGCGCGCCGACCACGCGCTCTACCGCGCAAAGCACGCCGGCAAAGCGCGGATCGTCGCCAGCTGACCGAGGCTCGGCTTCCTAGCGGCGTAGACTGGGAGCATGTGCCGGAACATCCGTACTCTCCACAACTTCGATCCGCCGACCACGCAGGACGAGGTCCACGCGGCGGCGGTGCAGTACGTCCGCAAGGTGAGCGGAATGCAGAAGCCCTCCCAGGCGAACGCCGAGGCTTTCGAGCGCGCGGTCGAGGCCGTCTCACGGGTGACCGAGGATCTCCTCGGCGAGCTTGTCACTTCGGCGCCGCCGAAGGATCGCGAGCTCGAGGCAGTGCGCCGCCAGGCCCGCGCGGCCGTCCGCTTCGGACACGTCGCGTAGCGCCGGAACAGCGCAGCCCCTTGTCGGTTCAGGCCGCCTTCGGCTTGTTGCGCTTCTCGGTGCGGCGCTCTTTGAGGGTTTTCTGCGGCTGCTTCTTTGCGACTTTCTTTGGCTTTTCGGAGCTTTTCGAGATGACTGCCTCCTCGTTTCGAAAGGAACGAACATCGGTAGGGACCCTCTGCCTGCAGAGACAATCCTAGCGATATGGGTGCGTTACGACCGACGCTCGAGAGCTGCGTCGGTGCGTCGCCGTCGGCGTTCACTTCTTCAGCCAACGTGAGCCTCCTCGTCGACGCGCTCGTGCCGGAGCGCCGAGCCAGCTCTTCGAGCGGTCTACGCTTCATCTAATGAGCATCCGACTGTAACTGACAACTCTGGCTGATCCGACAGGCCGACACCTCCTTCACGGCAACCAGAACGTCCGGTCAAACGCCGCGGCCAACATCGACATCGAGTGACGCACGATCCCCAAGACTCGGCTGATGACCAACAGGCTCGCTCTCTCGTGGAGCGGAGGGAAGAACTCCGCACTCACACGGTGGGCGTTGCGTCGGGACAGGTAAGAACCGGCGGCGTTGATCACTACCGTGACCTAGACCCACGACCGGATCAGTGATGCACGGCGTCCGCCGCACCTCCCTGCCCGCCAAGCCGAACTCGTGGAATCCCGCTCGTCGAGGTCCTGATCCCGACGGCGTGCACCAACGAGGTCTACGAGCAACGAGTCGAGAAGGCCTCACGCATCCGAGCCGCTCGCCGGGATCGACCCTGTTGCCTACGGCGACCTCTTCCTCGAGGACATCCGCGCGCCTACCGAGAGGAGCGGCTTGCAGCCGCAGGCAGGCGCGGCCTCTTCCCGATCTGGGGGCTCAACACCACCCAACTCGTCCACCACGTTCATCGCTGCGGGATTCGAGGCGACACCTCTCTGCGTAGCTCGACCCGTCGTTCGCCGGTCGTGGCTTCGACCGACAACTGCTCACCGACCTCCCGACAGCCGTCGACCGTTGCGGCGAGAACGGCGAGTTCCACACCTTCGTCCACCCAGGACCCCTCCTCCGCACCTCGACCGGGTGCACCCGCGGCGACATCGTCGACCGCGACGGCTTCGTCTTCTGCGACCTCACATCCAGCTGACCTGAACCCGTCCGGTCTGATCGCTACTCCCCCGCAGTGATGGGAATGTTTCCCAAGCCGGGACCGGGACGGATGCGGTCAGGCGCCGCGCTGGTCGCCTCTAACCGAGCGCAGACGGACGCTGCCGATTGTGCTTGGCGACTCGGGTGATCTGGTTCAGCTCCTGCCACGTGAGCTCGTTGATCACGCGTTCGTGACCGCCGAAGCCATCGCACGCCGCAGACGCCGATCGCAGGCGGACAATTGATGACTGCCGCGCGAGCATCTGTCAGGCATCGGGGACAAGAACCATCAGCTGCGCCCGCGTCTATTCGCCTGAGGCGGTGAGGCCGGGTCTTCGCCCGGCCTCACCATCACTCCGGGTATTCGTGCGCGACGGTCAGTCGTCGATCTCGGGGAGCTCGCCTGCATCTGCAGCCGGCTCGGGACCGTCGACCTTCAGGTCGAGATCGCCGTTGTAGGCAACCGGGCCTCCGTCGGCATCGATCTCCTCGAGCGCCTGGAGCAGCACGTCTTGCTGGTAGGCCTCCGGGGCGACCGGCTCGGTCGGCCCGATCTCGATCGCGCGGTACCGGCGCAGGCCGGTCGCGGCCGGGATCAGCTTCCCGATGATCACGTTCTCCTTCAGCCCGAGCAGGCGGTCGATCTTGCCTTCGATCGAGGCGTCCGTGAGCACTTTGGTCGTCTCCTGGAACGACGCCGCCGAGAGGAAGGACTCGGTCGCGAGCGATGCCTTCGTGATCCCGAGGATCAGCGGCTCGTAGGTCGCGAGCTCTTTCTTGGCCGTCTTCGCCTTCGCGTTCTCGCGCTCGAGCACCACGCGGTCGACGAGCTGGCCCGGCAGCAGGTCGGTCTCGCCGGCGCTCTCGACGCGGACCTTCTTCAGCATCTGGCGGACGATCAGCTCGATGTGCTTGTCGTGGATCTCGACGCCCTGCGACTTGTAGACCTTCTGCACCTCGGCGACGAGGTACAGCTCGGTCCGCGTCGAGCCCTTCAGCCTGAGCAGATCGGCCGGGTTGCGCGAGCCCTCGTTCAGAGCGTCGCCCGGCTCTACCAGCTGGCCGCTCGTGACGAGCAGCCGCGTTCGGCGGGGTAGCTGGTACTCGACTGGGTCGGCGAGCTCACCGTCCTTGCCGACCTCGGTCGGGTGGACGGTGACCTTCGGGCCGCGTTCGGTCTGCTCGATCTCTACGCGCCCACCGACTTCGACGAGCGTGCCGGCGCCCTTCGGGTTGCGCGCCTCGAAGATCTCGACGACACGTGGGAGGCCGTGCGTGATGTCCGCACCCGCGACACCGCCGTGGTGGAACGTCCGCATCGTCAGCTGCGTCCCTGGCTCACCGATCGACTGCGCGGCGACAATGCCGATCGCATCGCCGATCTCGCACATTTCGCCGGTTGCGAGGAAGATGCCGTAGCAGGTCATGCACACACCGGTCGCGGCGCGGCACTTGAGCACCGAGCGCACCGGAACGAGGCCGTCGGCTCCGAGCTCGACCTCGAGCGCGTCGAGTAGCGGGCTCGTGACGACCGCGCCGGCCTCGGCGAGGGTCACCTTGCTGGGCTTGCCGCTGTCGAGCGGCTTGTGGAGGTCCTTGGCGACGAGGCGGCCGAGGAGCGACTTGTTCTGTCCCTCGCTCGTGCGGATCGGAAGCTCGACCCACTCCTCGGTGCCGCAGTCCTCCTCGCGAACGATCACGTCCTGTGAGACGTCGACCAGGCGCCGGGTGAGGTAACCCGAGTCGGCCGTGCGCAGAGCGGTGTCGGCGAGGCCCTTGCGCGCGCCATGCGTCGAGATGAAGTACTCGAGCACCGACAGCCCTTCCATGAAGTTGGCCTTGATCGGACGCTCGATAATCTCGCCCTTCGGGTTCGCCATCAGGCCGCGCATGCCGGCGAGCTGCCGGATCTGCTTGAACGATCCGCGAGCGCCGGAGTTGGCCATCATGAACACCGGGTTCAGCTCGTCGAGGTTCACTTCCATCGCCTCCGCGACCTTGTCGGTCGCCTCGGTCCAGATGTTGACGATCGTCTCGTGACGCTCGTCCTCGGTGATCAGGCCGCGGTCGTACTGACCGTGCACCTCCTCGACGCGATTCTCGTACCCGGCGAGGATCTTCTCCTTGTCGGGCGGGATCACGATGTCGTTCTTCGAGATCGTGACACCGGCCTGCGTCGAGTAGTGGAATCCGAGCGCCTTGATCGTGTCGAGCACCGGCGCCAGGGTGTGCGCGCCGTACTTCTCCGACAGCGACAGGACGAAGCGGTCAGTGTCGGGCTTGGCGAGCGTGTGGTTCGTGAACTCGAACTCCTCGACCTGGCCGTTCGCATCACCGATCAGCTCGCCAAGCTGGCGGTAGACCGCCGAGTTGAACAGCACCCGGCCGGCCGTCGTCAGGTGAAGCTCACCGCGGAAGCGGAACTCGATCGGGTTGCCGAGACCGATGCTCTTGCCCTCGACGGCGAGCTCGACCTCGTCGGCCGAGTTGAACCGCTTTGGTCGCGGCTCGAGCGTCGTCGCGTCGGTGTTCGGCAGGTCGAGCGCCGAGTAGGTGAGGAAGTAGATCCCGAGCACCATGTCCTGCGTCGGCGTCGCGAGCGGGCGCCCGGAGGCCGGCGAGAGAATGTTGTTCGACGACAGCATCAGGATGCGAGCCTCGGCCTGCGCTTCCGCCGAAAGCGGCAGGTGCACGGCCATCTGGTCTCCGTCGAAGTCGGCATTGAAGGCGTGGCAGACAAGCGGGTGGACCTGGATCGCCTTGCCCTCGATCAGCACCGGCTCGAACGCCTGAATGCCGAGACGGTGGAGCGTCGGTGCGCGGTTGAGCAGCACCGGATGCTCTGCGATCACCTCCTCGAGGACGTCCCAGACCTCAGGCGTCATCGAGTCGACGTACTTCTTCGCCGCCTTGATGTTCTGTACGGACTTCCGCTCGACGAGCCGGCTCATGATGAACGGCTTGAAGAGCTCGAGCGCCATCAGCTTCGGCAGCCCGCACTGGTGCAGCTTGAGCCTCGGCCCGGCGACAATCACCGAGCGACCCGAGTAGTCGACGCGCTTGCCGAGCAGGTTCTGGCGGAACCGGCCCTGCTTTCCCTTGAGCATGTCGGAGAGCGACTTCAACGGCCGGTTGCCCGGGCCCGTGACCGCGCGGCCGCGGCGGCCGTTGTCGAACAGCGCGTCGACGGCTTCCTGCAGCATCCGCTTCTCGTTGTTGACGATGATCTCCGGGGCTCCGAGGTCGAGCAGCCGCTTCAGGCGGTTGTTTCGGTTGATCACGCGCCGGTAGAGGTCGTTCAGGTCGGAGGTCGCAAACCGGCCGCCGTCGAGCTGCACCATCGGGCGTAGCTCCGGGGGGATCACCGGCACTGCTTCGAGGATCATCCACTCCGGCTTGTTCTCGGACTTCACGAACGCCTGGCAGACCTTCAGCCGCTTGATCGCCCGCTGCTGCTTCTGGCCCTTCGAGGTGCGGATGATCTCGCGAAGCGAGAGCGACTCGTCGTTCAGGTCGAGGTCGCGGAGCAGGTCGCGGATCGACTCCGCTCCCATGCCGCCGCGGAAGTAGACGCCGAAGCCGTAGGGCGAACCGAACCGGTCCTTGAGCTCGCGGAACAGCTGCTCGTCGTTGACGACCATCTTGGGCTCGGCCTCGCGAAAGAGCTGCCAGGTCTGCTCGAGCCGGTTGACGGAGTCGACGGCTGCCTCACGGGTGTCCTCGCGGCGGGACTCGATGTCGAGGTACATCTCGCGCACCTTCAGCGCCCACTGGATCAGCGCGTCGAGGTCCTCCTTCTGGATCTTCCCGTCGGTGCGCAGGCACAGGTCGTTCGCCAGCTCGCGCACGTCGGTGTCCTCGTCAGAGCTGGCCAGGACTTCCCTGAGCAGGCCGTTACCGAGGTCCCGGGCCTTTTCGAGGTTCTTCGGGTCGACGGAATCCACCGTCTCGGCATCGCCGCCGTCGAGCGCCTCGCCACCAAGCAGCGCCTCGACGAGCTTATTGATGTGCTTCGAGACAGCGCCCTTCTTCGACCCGGTGGCTGCGTCCTGCTCCTTGCGGAGCCCGGCGAGCGCGGCACGGATCTGCTCGGCCGCCGAGCCGACCTGCTCGAGCTCACGGGGGGTGAGCTTGCGATCGTCGCGGATCGCGGCGTTGCGGACGAGCTCGCGGATCTTCTTGGCGTCCTCGGTGGTGATCTGGTTGACGAGCTCGACGAACATCCCGCTCACGAGCTTGCGAGCCTCCTCGAGCGTCGGCAGCATCTGCTCCTCCGCCCAAGCCGAGAGACCGCGCGCCCAGAAGTCGTCGTCCTCGTCGAAGCCCTTGTCCTTGCCCTGCCCGAAGTACGCGCGGCGGCGTGCGAGCCGCTGCTCGAGCGCGGCGAGGCCCTCGTCACGGTCGACGTAGATGCGCTCGACCTCCGCCTTCACCTTGTCTTCGAGATCGTTCAGGTCCTTCGCGCGCGCCTCGCCATCGACGCTCGTGATGATCGAGGCGGCGAAGTAGAGAACCTTCTCGAGCTCGCGCGGGGCGATGTCGAGCAGGTAGCCGATGCGGCTCGGGACGCCCTTGAAGAACCAGATGTGCGAGACGGGAGCGGCCAGGTCGATGTGGCCCATGCGCTCGCGGCGCACCTTCTGGCGCGTGACCTCGACGCCGCAACGTTCGCAGATGATGCCCTTGTAGCGGACGCGCTTGTACTTGCCGCAGTAGCACTCCCAGTCCTTCGTCGGACCGAAGATGCGCTCGCAGAAGAGGCCGTCGCGCTCGGGCTTGAGCGTGCGGTAGTTGATCGTCTCCGGCTTGGTGACCTCGCCGGACGACCAGTCACGGATCTGCTTGCTCGACGCGAGCCCGATGCGGATCGCGTCGAAATCGTTGATGTCGATCAAAGTGCTTCGCCTCTTTCTCTAACGGTCGTCCGTGAGTGGTCCCAGATGGTGTGAGCTACGCCGCTCATGCGAGCTAGGCGGCTCAGGTGAGGTATGCGGCCCATGTCAGTCCCCGACCTCGACGTCGGTGTCCTCGATCGCGCCGAGAACCGGCGCCTCCTCGTCGTCCCCGAGCGGGCCAACAGGCAGGTCGCTCTCGTCGAAGTCCTCGACCGCGTCGTCGTCGGCCATGAGGTCGCCCTCGGCCTCCGCGTCTGCCTCGACAGGCTCGCCCTCCTCGAGTTCGGGCTCGACGCCGGCGGCCACGCGGAGCGTGCCCGGCGACAGGTCGATGCCGAGCTCCTCCGCGGCGCGGAGCAGCTCGTCATCCTCCTCGCGGACCTCGACTTCGCCCCCGTCCTCGGAGATGACCTGCACGTCGAGCGCGAGGGATTGCATTTCCTTGAGCAGCACCTTGAAGGACTCGGGGATCGACGGCTCGGCGATGTTCTCGCCCTTGACGATCGCCTCGTAAGCCTTGACGCGCCCGACCGTGTCGTCGGACTTGATGGTCAGCATCTCCTGGAGCGTGTACGCGGCGCCGTAGGCCTCGAGGGCCCACACCTCCATCTCGCCGAAGCGCTGCCCACCGAACTGAGCCTTGCCGCCCAAGGGTTGCTGGGTGACGAGCGAGTAGGGCCCCGTGGAACGCGCGTGGATCTTGTCGTCGACCAGGTGGAGCAGCTTGAGGACGTACATGTAGCCGACGGTGACCTTCTGTTCGAACGGTTCGCCGCTGCGCCCGTTGAAGAGCCGCACCTTGCCGGAGGAACGGCGGCCGGCCGCGGCCTTCTTGTCGATGTCGACCTTGATCGGGTTGCCTTCGTTGAAGGCAGGCCAGCTCACGAGCGCGTTGTCGACGTCCTCAACGGTGGCGCCGTCGAACACCGGCGTTGCGACAGGAGTCGGAGCAGGCGCGTTGATCACGCGGCTCGCGTTCCCGTTCATCACCTCCACCCCGTCGCCGGCGAAGACGCCGTGGGCAGCGGCCCAGCCGAGATGAGTCTCGAGGATCTGGCCGATGTTCATCCGGCTCGGGACGCCGAGCGGATTCAGGAGGATGTCAACGGGGCGGCCGTCCTCGAGGAACGGCATGTCCTCTTCGGGGACGATCTTCGAGATGACGCCCTTGTTGCCGTGGCGGCCGGCGAGCTTGTCGCCCTCGCTGATCTTGCGCTTCTTCGCGACGTAGACGCGGACGAGCTCGTTCACGCCCGGTGAGAGGTCGTCGCCCGTGTCGCGGTTGAACGTCTTGACGTCGATCACTACGCCGCCTTCGCCGTGGGGCACCTTGAGCGAGGTGTCGCGGACCTCGCGCGCCTTCTCCTTGAAGATCGCGCGGATCAGCTTCTCCTCGGCCGTCAGCTCGGTCTCGCCCTTGGGGGTGACCTTGCCGACGAGCAGGTCGCCGGAGCCGACTTCGGCGCCGATACGGATGATTCCGCGGTCGTCGAGGTTGCGCAACGACTCCTCCGAGCGGTTCGGGATGTCGCGGGTGACCTCTT
This sequence comes from Gaiellaceae bacterium, assembly GCA_035531915.1. Taxonomy (GTDB): domain Bacteria; phylum Actinomycetota; class Thermoleophilia; order Gaiellales; family Gaiellaceae; genus PALSA-600. Next base: position 17,746 of record DATKRX010000029.1, read on the forward strand.
CGTCGCCGAGCTTGGTCGAACGCGCGTCGATCTCGTACTCGTGGATGTGGATCGAGGTGAGGACCTCTTGCTTGACGAGGCGCTCGCTCAGCACGATCGCGTCCTCGAAGTTGTAGCCCTCGAACGGCATGAACGCGACGAGCAGGTTCGCGCCGAGCGCGAGCTCGCCGTGGTCGGTCGAGGAGCCGTCGGCCAGGACCGAGCCCGTAACCACCTTGTCGCCGAGCTTGACGATCGGCTTGTGGTGGATGAGCGTCCCCTGATTGGAGCGCATGAACTTGATCAGGTCGTACTCCTCGCGCGTCCCTTTGCCTTCGACGACGATCCGGGTCGCGTCGAGCTCGATCACCTCACCCGGGCCGCGGGAGACGACCACGTCGCCGGAGTCGACAGCGGCGCGGTACTCGAGGCCGGTGCCGACGAGCGGCGCCTGCGGGATCATCAACGGCACGGCCTGCCGCTGCATGTTCGCCCCCATCAGGGCGCGGTTGGCGTCGTTGTGCTCGAGGAACGGGATCATCGCGGTCGCGACCGAAACGATCTGCGCCGGGGAGACATCCATGTACTGGATCTCCTTCGGGTCGGCCATGACGGCCTCGCCCTCTCGCGAGCGGCAGAGCACGTGGTCGTGCACGAACTTGCCGGTCTTCTCGTCGACCGGCTCCGAGGCCTGCGCGATCGTGTACTGCGCCTCCTCGGCGGCGTCCAGGTAGATGATCTCATCCGAGACCTTCCCGCCCGAGACCTTGCGGTACGGGGTCTGGATGAAGCCGAACTGCGAGACGGTCGCCATCGAGGCGAGCGAGCCGATCAGGCCGATGTTCGGACCTTCCGGCGTCTCGATCGGGCACATGCGGCCGTAGTGGGTCGGATGCACGTCGCGCACCTCGATCGGCGCCCTCTCACGGGTCAGCCCGCCGGCACCGAGTGCCGAGAGACGGCGCCGATGCGTGAGGCCGTCGAGCGAGTTTGTCTGCTGCATGAACTGCGAGAGCTGCGAGGAGCCGAAGAACTCCTTCAGCGCCGCCACGACAGGCCGGATGTTGATGATCGTCTGCGGCGTGATCGTGTCGACGTCCTCGGTCGTCATCCGCTCGCGGACGACGCGCTCCATGCGGTAGAGACCGACGCGGAAGGCCTCCTGGATCAGTTCGCCCGTCGTGCGCAGGCGGCGGTTGCCGAAGTGCTCGTACTCGTCGAGCTCGGCGGCAATCGGCCGGCGGTCGAGCGCGATCGCGTCGGCCGCGTAGTCCTTCGAGTCCTCCGGGACGCCGATCGCATGAGGGAGCGCGACGAGCTTCTGGACGAGCGCCAGGATGTCCTGCGTCGTGAGGACGCGGCAGTCGTCGGGCACGCCGACGCCGAGCCGCTGGTTCAGCTTGTAGCGGCCGACCTTGGTCAGGTCGTAGCGCTTGGGGTCGAAAAAGAGCGAGCGGAGCAGGTTCCGCGCGTTGTCGAGCGTCGGAGGCTCGCCCGGCCGCTGCTTCTTGAACACCTCGATCAGCGCTTCTTCCTCGCGCGTCGTCGTATCCTTGTCGAGCGTCGACTGGATGAAGTGCGAATTGCCGAACAGGGCGAGGATCGCCTCGTTCGTGGTCGTATCGAGTGCGAAACCGGTGGTTGGGTCCTCGGCCGGAAGCGCGCGCAGCAGCGTCGTGATCGGCAACTTGCGCTTGCGGTCGATCCGGGCATAGACGACGCCCTTCTTGTCGATCTCGAGCTCGAGCCACGAGCCGCGGCTCGGCATCAGGTTGGCAATGAAGACCTGCTTGGTCGCATCCTTCGGCTCCATCAGGTAGGCGCCCGGGCTGCGCACGAGCTGCGTGACGATCACGCGCTCGGTGCCGTTGATGATGAACGTGCCCCATTCGGTCATCATCGGGAAGTCCCCCATGAAGACCGTCTGCTCGCGAATCTCGCCGGTGTCCTTGTTGACGAACCGGACGGTCATCGAGAGCGGGGCCTGATAGGTCAGGTCCTTCTCGCGGCACTCCTGGATCGAGAACTGCGGCTCGCCGAAGCGGTAGTCGCCGAACTCAACCGCGAGCGAGCCCGTGTAATCCTCGATCGGCGAGATGTCGTCGATCGTCTCACGGAGCCCTTCGCGCATGAACCAATCGAACGATTCACGCTGGATGTCGATCAGGTTGGGGAGGTCGAGGACATGCTTAAGACGGGAAAACGACTTGCGCGCGCGGGGCGCAGTGACCGAGTGGGCCAAGTGAGACAGCCTCCCTTAGGTACCTAGTGGGGGACGAACTGAAAAGTCGAGGGACGTGCGGTGGAGCTCAGAACAGGGCGTGCGACGATGAGAACCGTGGGCGTGCGGCGAACCTCCCAGGATAGCGGAGCGGACCCTCTAGCCGCAAGGCTGCTTGCAGCGAGGATCGGGATCGCCGGAGCCCACACGATAGCACTTCGCGGCGTTTCCGGGGATGTTCCAACCGCTACCGTTCCCGTTGTGAACCTCCGGGCTGCAGGAACCGGGCGGCCCGCTGCCCCGGTCAAGCCGACGCCGCGCTTCAAGGACGACCCGCTCTTTGGCAACGGCGGTCTCGACTTCGAGCAGGTTGAGCACCTCGTCCCCGACGAGGATCCGGACACTGCGCTTTGCGGCCTCGACCAAACCAACGTGCCGTGGGATCAGGGCTGGCCGCTGTGCGAAGCCTGCCGCGCGATCGCCGATGGGCGCATGAGTTGACGAGGGCCGGTTTCCCGGCCCTCGCAACGCACGGCTGATGTCCTTTCCTACTTGATCTCGATGCCGGCGCCGGCCTCTTCGAGCTGCGCCTTGACCGAGTCGGCCTCTTCCTTGTTCACGCCTTCCTTGACGGCCGCCGGCGCGCTGTCGACCAGGTCCTTTGCCTCCTTGAGGCCGAGGCCGGTGATCGCGCGCACGACCTTGATCACGCCGATCTTCCCGGCGCTCGGGACCGTCGTGAGCATGACGTCGAACGACGTTTGCTCCTCGACCTCCGCGGCAGCACCGCCGCCAGGAGCAGCCACCGCGACGGCGGCCGCCGCCGTGATGCCCCACTCGTCCTCGATCTTCTTCTTCAGCTCGACCAGCTCGAGAACGCTCATGGCGCCCAGCTGCTCGAAGATGGTGTCAACTGCAGCCATCGTCAGGCCTCCTCGGTTTCTGATTCGTTGGATTCGGTTTCAGGAGCTTCGGCCGCGGGGGCCGGCTCCTCGATCTCTGTCTCCGCCAAGGGCTCCTCGGTCTCCGCCTCGGCCTCAGGCTCCCCGGGCTCGGACTCCTCGGCCTTAGGCTCGTCGGCGACCGCCTCGGCCGTCAGCTCGTCTGCTTCCGGCTCGGCTGGCGGCTCCGTCACCGCCGCTCCCTCGACCTCGAGAGCCGGTGCCGGTGCCTCGCCGCCGAGCTGTTCGATCCTTGCATCGATCAGCCCGACTAGGTTCTGGAGCGGTGCGCTCACGAGCCCGAGCAGGGTCTGCAGCGGGCCGATGATCGCCCCGAGCACCTGACCGCGGAGGACGTCGAACGGCGGGAGCTTCGCGAGCTCGTCGATGTCCGCGGCCGAGATCGTGCGGCCCTGCATCACACCGCCGCGGATCTCGAGCACCTTCGTGTCCTTGACCGAGTCGGCCAGGGCCTTCGCGACCGCGACCATGTCGCCGTCGGCCTCGATGAACGCGATCGCGGACGGCCCTTCGAGCAGGGCGAGCAGCGCGTCGGCGCCAGCGGCCTCGGCCGCCCGGCGGGTGAGCGTGTTCTTGACGACGGTGAGCTTCGCGCCGTGCTCGATCAGCTTTCCGCGCAGCGTGTCGATCTGCGGCATCGTCAGGCCGCGGTAGTCGGCCACGAACAACGTCTCGGCCGACTGCAGCCGTGCCGTCAGATCACTGACGACGCGTTCTTTTTCGTTCTTGTCCATTCCACCTCCCACTCAAATCGATCGGCCCGCCTTTCAGCGAGCCGAGTGAGCTGGGAGGTGAGGCAGTGCTGCCCCGACCCCGGCGAATCCGACCCGCCTCGGATGCAGTTATGGCCCGGAGTCAAGACTCTGGGCCGGCATCTGTCTCAGGCAGAGGGCGTGTGACGACTTCCTAGGCCTCGACGGCCTCCAGCTCTTCGGCGATGTCGCGAGTCCTTGCGGGGTCGATGTGGATACCCGGCCCCATCGTGCTCGCGAGCGTGATCTTCTTGATGTAGCGGCCCTTGGCGACCGCAGGCTTCGCGCGGACGATCTCGTCGATCAGCGCCGCGTAGTTCTCGACCAGTTGGCGCTCGTCGAAGCTGCGCTTCCCGATCGGGATGTGGACGTTCGCGCCTCGGTCTGTGCGGTACTCGAGCTTGCCCGCCTTCGCCTCGCGCACGGCCTTCGCGACGTCCATCGTCACCGTGCCGGTCTTCGGGTTCGGCATCAGTCCGCGCGGGCCGAGCACCCTGCCGAGCTTGCCGACATTGCCCATCTGATCCGGGGTCGCGATCGCGACGTCGAAATCGGTGAAGCCCTCCTCGACGCGCTTGGCGAGGTCGGCGGAGCCGACGACATCCGCGCCCGCCTCCTCGGCCTCGCGGGCTTTCTCGCCCTCGGCGAAGACGGCGACGCGCGCCTCGCGGCCGGTGCCGTGCGGAAGCATCATCGTCCCGCGCAGCTGCTCCTCCGCGTGGCGGACGTTGAGGCCGAGGTTCATGTGCACCTCGACGGTCTCGTCGAACTTCGCGCCCGCGCTCGACTTGAGCAAGCGAACGGCCTCGACCGGCGAGTAAACCTTCTCGCGGTCGATTGCCCTGCGCACGCTCTTGTATCGCTTGCCGTTGTGTGCCATCTATGCCTCCACGTCCACGCCCATCGAACGCGCCGTCCCGGCAATGACCTTCATCGCCTGCTCGACGTCGCGGGCGTTCAGGTCGACGAGTTTCGTCTCGGCGATCCCGCGCAACTGGGCGCGGGTGAGGCGGCCGACCTTGGCGCGGTTCGGCTCGGCGGACCCCTTCTCGAGCCGCAGCGCCTCCTTGATCAGGACGGCTGCCGGCGGCGTCTTGGTGATGAAGGTGAAGCTTCGGTCCTCGTAGACCGTGATCTCGACCGGGGTGATGCGGCCGTTCTCCTGCGCGGTCTGGGCGTTGAACGCCTTGCAGAACTCCATGATATTGACGCCGTGCTGGCCGAGCGCAGGGCCGACCGGCGGCGCAGGGTTGGCCTGCCCACCCGGGATCTGCAGCTTGATCGTCGTGAGGATCTTCTTTGCCATCGCGCTCCCTTAGTCCAGCTTCTTTACCTGATCGAAGCCGAGTTCGACCGGCACCTGGCGCTCGAAGATGTCTACCAGGACCTTGAGCTTCTGCTGGTCGGGGTTGACGTCGACGATCTCGCCGTCGAAGTCCGAGAGCGGGCCGCTCGTGACCTTCACCGACTCGCCGAGGGAGAACTCGACCTGCGCGCGCGGGCGGTCGGCGGCTGCGGCGCCCGTCTTCAGGATCCGGTCGACCTCGCCCTGCCCGAGCGGCACCGGCTTGGAGCCTGCGCCGACGAACCCGGTGACGCCCGGCGTGTTCTTGACGACCGTCCAGGCCTCGTCGCTCAAATCCATGTTCACGAGCACGTAGCCCGGCAGGACACGCTTCTCGATCTGCACCTTCTGACCGTCCTTGGTCTCGATCACCTGTTCGGTCGGGACGACAACGCGGCGGAAGCGCGGGCGCTGCCCCATCGACTCGATGCGATGTTCGAGATTGGCCTTCACCTTGTTCTCGTGGCCGGAGTACGTGTTGATGACGTACCAGCGGAACATGGCTAGAGCAGAACCTTCTTCACGACTTCCTGCCAGATCTGGTCATTGAGCCAGAGGAAGGTGCCGACGATCAGGCAGGCGATGAGCACGACCACCGTGCCCTGGATCACCTGGTTCTGGCCGGGCCACTCGACCTTCTTCAGCTCCGCGATCGACTCGCCGACGAAGCCGAGGAGACCGCCGCGGCGCCTCTCCGCAGCCGGCGTCGGCTCGCGCCGCGGCTCGCCCGTGCCTGTTCCTACCCGGGTAGCCATCGTGCTAGCGCGACTCCCTGTGCGGCGTGTGCAGCCCGCACCATCGGCAGAACTTCTTGAACTCCACCCGGTCGGGCGTGTTCCGTTTGGACTTCGTCGTCTGGTAGTTGCGGCGCTTGCATTCGGTGCAGGCGAGCGTGATCGCAACTCTCACTCCGGTCTTGGCCATCGATCTCTCTCGGGTAGAAAATAGTCCGGGCAGGCTGACGCACCGCCCCAGGGCTGTGCAAGTGTAGCGAGAACCCCGCGAAAGCCGCCGGCGCGGCGTTCCGAACAGCTCGTTCTGCCAATCCCTGCCCCCCCCGATCCGGGCTCCATGCACGGGAAGAACGACCTCGCGTTGGCAGGTGGCGGATCGGTGGGGCGCGGTACGATTGCCCGGCCACGGCGGCGTAGCTCAGCTGGTTAGAGCGCCGGACTCATAACCCGGAGGTCGGTGGTTCGAGCCCACCCGCCGCTATCCCTTCGCCGAGCGGCCACCGCGGGGATCTCCCAGGGCCGCTGGCGGCGCTGCGACCACCTGTCGCGCCCGTCCGGCCTCGCTCGTAGCCTGTGCGGGATGACCGAGAGCGAACGCTGCTGGCGCTGCGGCGCCGAGCTGGAATGGCGCCATGGGAGCTGGCAGTGCGGCCGCTGCCACTTCAAACTCGGCTGCTGCGAGGGCGAGCCTCAGACGGCCTGCGATGCCCGGCCGGTCGAGGCGCCACCCGTTGGCGAGCCTCCGCTCTCACTGACTCGATAGCCGCGGCGTTCTCGCCTCGATCGTCTCGAGCGCCACCCCGGCGGCGGCCTCGGTGGTCTAGCGTGGATGGATGGCCGCCGTGATCG
>DATKRX010000030.1:0-24814 GCA_035531915.1 Gaiellaceae bacterium
ACGGCCGTGACGCCGACGAGCCCGAGCTCCTCGCCGATGTTCGCGAACATCATGTCGGTCGGCGCCTCGGGGAGATAGAAGAGCTTCCCGATCCCGTTCCCGAAGCCGACGCCGAAGGTGCCGCCCGAGCCCATGCTGATCATCGCCTGGACGATCTGGAAGCCGGCGCCCTGCGCGTCGCGCCACGGGTGGAAGAACGTGAGCAGCCGCGCACGCTGATATGGCTCGGCCCAGACAAGAAGCGCGCCGAGGCCGACTGTCATCCCGAGCGCGAGCGAGAGCAGTCGGATCGGCGTGCCGGCGATCAGCAGCATCGCCCCGAGCATCAAGAGCAGCGTGATCGCCGTGCCGAGGTCGGGCTCGGCGAGCAGGAGCACGACGTAGACGGCGGCCAGCAGCCCCACCGGGCGGGCGAGCTGGCGGACCGTGCGCGGCGCCGGCTTGCGCGCGAGGAACGAGGCCGCCCAGATCGCGAGCGCGAGCTTCGCGAGCTCCGAGGGCTGGAAGGTGGCCGGGCCGAGCAAGATCCAGCGTCGGGCGCCGTTCACCGGCGGCATCGCGAGTACCGCCAGCAACAACCCGAGCGAGACGAGGACGAGCACCGGGGAGAGGGCGCGCAGGCGTCGGTAGTTCCAGCGCCGCAGGATCACGAGCAACACGATCCCGAACGCGGCATAGAGCCCCTGCCGCTCGACGGAGGAGTTCGGGTTCCCGCCTCCGACCGCCGCAGGCGCGGAGGTGGCCGAGTAGACACAGACGATCCCGAACGCGACCAGGGCGAAAGTGACGAGGATGAGAATCCTCGACTCGAGCTCTCCCGGCCTCATCCGATCGTGTTCGCCCGCCGAGCCTCGAATCCTCGGTCGTCATTAGAGAAGCGGCGAGAAGCGGGGATGCCTGGGTCCCCGCTTTCGCCACCGGTCAGTTACGGCCCCCAGTGCCAGTCGGCCAGAAAGCTCGCAAACGAGGAGAACGCGGTGAGGAAGAGCACCGCCTTGAGACGAAACGTCATTGGAATCCACCCCCTCTCGACGCTCAGATTCTCCAAAAGTACGTGTTAAGGCCACGCGATACAAATCGCGGGTTGCGAGCAGGGGGATTGGCAGGCACACTTTCCCGTCGATGCCCGAAACGGAGACAATTGGTGAGCGCCTTCGCCGCGTGCGTGAGGAGCGTCGCCTGACCCAGCACGAGATCGCCTCCCCGGGCGTTTCGGCGCAGTACATCTCCAAGCTCGAGCGCGGACAGCGCAATGCGTCGATGAAGGCGCTGCGGAAGCTCGCGCAGGCGCTCGGCGTCACGGCGCAGTACCTCGAGACCGGCACCGATCTCGTCGACGCCGAGATTCGCGACTTCTGGCTCAACGACGCCGAGCTCGGGCTTCGCCTCGGCGAGGATCTCGTCGGTGTCGAGCGGACGATGATCGAGGTGCTCGACGAGGCGATTGCGGCCGCCGACTCGAGGGCGCAGACGCGCGCACGCCTCGGCCTGGGAACGCTCGCGGCCCACCGCGGCGAGTACCGCCAGGCGATCTCACGCCTCGAGCCCGTCACCAGCGAGTCCTGGGTGACGCCGATCTCCCACCCCGACACCTACGCGACGCTGGGGCACTCCTACGTGGCGGTCGGCGACGGGGAGAAGGCCGCGGAGCTCTTCCGGGCCTGCCTCGAGGACATCTCGATGCGGCAACCGTTCAACGGCGCCGCGGCGGCACGTTTCGGCACCTACCTGAGCTACGTGCTCGTCGACCTCGAGCAACCTGATGAGGCGCGAGAGGCGATCCAGACGGCGCTCGAGCAAAGCGATTCGAGCGACGACCCCTACACGACCGTCCGGCTCTACTGGTCGAACGCGAGGCTCGCGGCGAGCACGGGCGAGTTCGAGGCGGCCCAATCGAGTATCAACCGGGCGATCGCGCTCCTCGAGACGACCGAGGACACGGTCCATCTCGCCCGCGCCCACCTGCTGGCGGCAGAGATCGCGTCCTGGGCCGACGAAGACGATCTTGCATGCGACCATCTGGAGTCGGCGAAGAAGCTGCTTCCGGACGGGTCGAGCATCGAGGATCGATCATCACTCCTGATTCAGGGATCCTTCGTCGCCGCGCGGACCGGTGAGGCGGCGGAGGCAATCGATCTGGCCAACAGCGCGCTCCAGCTGCTCGTCGGCCACGGCGACGAGACGATCCGCGGACGGGCGCACTGGGCGCTCGGGGAGGCCTACGCCGCCGCAGGCGCCACCTCGTCGGCCCGGGCAGCCTTCCTGCAGGCGAGCGAGTTGATACCGCCGGCATCGAAGCACTCGGCGCGGCTGCTCGAAGCCTGGCAGCGCGCGGTTCCGGCAGAGTCCGCCTAGACCCTCGGCGCGCTGCTCGAGCGGCGGTTTCTGCGTCGTCGGCGTGGGGCGTTCGAGGCGAGCCGGGCGTCGGCGAGCTTGAGCGCTGCGACCGGGGCGTCCGCCTCGTCGGGAAGCAGGACGGCTCCCCACGCAGCCGTCACGGCGCCGGAGGACGCCCGTTCGCGCAGCGCGACGACCGCGCCGTCCAGCACGGGCTTGGCGGCATCGATCGTCGTCGCGATCAGCGCCCCGAACTCGTCGTGGCGGGGACGGAAGCAGACCCCGGCGGGAGCGAGCCTCTCCGAGAGCCGCGCCGCGAGCTTGACGAGGAGCGTGCGCCCCGCGAGATGGCCAAACAGCGAGAGGTACTCGTCGAAACCGTCGAGAGCGAACACGACGAGTAGCGTCGGCATGCTCTCGGGCTCGACCGTCTCGGCGAGCGCGAGCAGGAGCGCGTGCCGCGTCCCGAAACCCGTCAGCGGGTCGACGAGCAGCCGGTTCGTCCCGCCGCCGCCGTTTCGGACGGAACGCGCGCCGGCCTCCAGCACGTTCTCCATTCTCGCACGATAGCCTTTTGTTCCGAACGGGCCATGCCCGTTTCGAGTGAGAGGCGGCCGCGCCCGTTCCCCGGCCCGTGCTCCGGCTCGTTTTCCACCCGATGCGGGACTTTTCAGGCCCCGCTCCATGTGCGCTATCCCTCCGCGTGGGAGCGCGGCTCACCCGGATGAGGTCTTGGTCTCGCCCAGCCGACTCGATATCCCGGTTGCCCGCCCAGTCAACTTCAAGGAGATTCGACGAAATGATCAAGCAGGCATTTACGGCAGGCCTGGTCGCGCTCGTGATCGCCGTGGCCGTGCCCTCCGCGCTCGCCGCCGGCGTCTCGGTCACCCCGGCGAACGGGAACGACTTCATCCTTCCGGATGGCACCGTTTATCAGCAGAACGACGACGGGACCTTCTCGTGGGTCCCGAACGTCGCAACCGCCACCGCGATGGGGATCACGATCGACGTGCTCCAGCCCGTGCCGGAGTTCGACGGCGAAGTCGTCGCCCCGTTCCCCTCCGTCCTCGGTCTCGCCAACGCGTCGTTCAACCGGCTCGGCGGCAGCGCGGGAGGCGCTTCCAGCGGCGGCGTCACGGTCACACCGACCAACGGCAACGACTACCTCTTGCCGAAAGGGCAGATCTTCCAGGACAACGGCGACGGCAGCTGCTCGTGGGTCCCGGATACCGCCACCGCGAGCGCGATGGGGATCACCTGGGATGACCTGACGCTCGTCGACGACCTCAGCCAGGTGGGAGGCGGCGCCGGCTGCACCGTCGGCACCCCGTTCCCGCACGTGGACTAGGAGAGGCTCCTTACGGCCAGGCTGTCGTTCCCGGCGGACGCGTGTCCAGCGCGCCGCCGGGTCGGCAGTCGGCAGACCAGTACTCCGGGTGGGAGGGGAGCGAGAGCGGATAGACCTTGTCCCAGAAGTAGCGCGCGATCGCCTGCGCATCGTCGGGAGTGTCGCCGAGCTGCTCTGCGGCGTAGGGCATCCACTGCATCCCGAAGCAGTCGGCCTCCGTCTCGGCCTGCGGGTCGCCCACCGCGAGGCCGTTCGAGAGCGTCCCGCCGACGATCCCGCCGAGATGGATCGACTCGCGCGCGAGGGTCAGGATGGCGATCGCGTCGACGGCGTAGGTCGCCCAGTAGGACGGAGTCATCTTCGCGGCCGTCTTGCCGCTGCCGAGATAGCAGGGGACGGCGGCGAGCTTGGCTCTCGCCCGTAGCGCCGCGGCCGCGCTCCGGGCCGCGCGCCGTGTGGCGGCGATCTTGCCGGCCGCCACGACGAGGCATTTCGTGGGCTTGGTCAGGGCGCTCGCGAATCGCTCGAGCGGCACGCAGATCGCGCTCGAGAGCTCGGCGACGCTCGAGAGGGTCAGAAGCTCACCCGTCGAGCCGTTCCACTCTGCGTCGCGACGAAGCCGGACTCGCTGGGTCCCCTCCCATCTGAGCGACGACGGTCGCCCAATCGCCGTCGTTTTCGCAGCGCACCGTGACCGGCGCCCCGGCGATGTGCGAAGCGATACGGCCTGCGAGCAGCTCGAGTGGGGTGTCGTGAGCCGGGTCTGTCCACTGCAGGCCGGCCGGAACCGGCGCCGTGTCGCCGAGCGCGCTTCCGGCGAGCACGAACGAGCACAGCAGCGCGAGGACGGCGCACGCGGCACTCCGGCCATCCCGTCGGAGTGCCAGGCAACCCAACCCGGCGCGCTGCCGTCCTCGCACCGACAGACCGTAGGAGGGAGCTCTGTGAGCTTCGCCGCCCCTTCCGCCAGATCGCTCCTAGCCCTTCGGCGCCACGGCTTGCGAGCGAATGCCTGCGAGCCCCTCGACGAGGCGCTTGAAATCCTCGCCGCGGCGCTCGAAGTTGTCGTACTGGTCGTAGCTGGCGCAGGCCGGGCTGAGCAGGACGACGTCGCCCGGCCGCGCGAGCGCCGCCGCATGCTCGACGGCGCGGGCGATCGTGCGATCGTCGTCGAAGGGCAGCTCGCCGAGCGCCGTCGCGAGCTCGGCGGCCACCTCGCCCACGAGATGGATCGAGCGGACGTTGTCGCCGATCGCTTCCCCGAGCGGAGCGAAGCTCTCCCCCTTCGGCGAACCGCCGACGATCAGGTGCACCGGCTCGCCCGCGTAGGCGGCGAGAGCGCGGAGCGCGGCCGCGACGTTCGTCGCCTTCGAATCGTTGACGTAGCGGACGCCGGCGACCTCGCCTGCCGGCTCGAGGCGGTGCGGGACGCCGGGGAAGGCGCGAAGCGCCTCGGCGATCGCGGCCTCACCGACGCCGACCTCGCGCGCAGCGGCGGTGGCGGCGGCGGCGTTCTCCCGGTTGTGGCCACCACGGATCAGCGGCTCGGCGGGCAGCGGGTCGTCCGCCGAGAACTCGGTTCGCCGAATCCCGGGTGACGCGAGCTCGAACCCGGTCGGGACGACGGCCACGCGGGCGCGCTCGAAGATGCGCAGCTTGGCCGCGCGATAGTCGTCCATCGAGTCGTACCGGTTCAGGTGGTCGGGCTCGACGTTGAGCAGGACCGCGACGTCGCAGGCGAGCGTCTCGACGTCTTCGAGCTGGAAGGAGGAAAGCTCGCAGACGACCCACTCGGCGCCGCCGACCGCGGCGAGCGGCGTGTGCTCGTTTCCTGCCAGCAAAACCTCGCGCCCGTCGGCGCGAAGGATCGCGCCCAGCAGCTGGACGGTCGTCGTCTTCCCCTTGGTGCCGGTGACCCCGATCAGCTTCGTACCGGGCGCGAGCAGCCGGAAGCCGAGCTCGACCTCGGCCCACACCGGGATGCCGCGCTCGCGCGCAGCCTCGACGAGGGGCACCTCGCCTGGCACGCCGGGGCTCTTCACGAGCACCTCGACGCCGTCGAGGAGCTCGAGGTCATGCTCGTTTCCGAGCGAGCGGTCGACACGGACGACCTCGTCGCCGCGCGCCCGGAGGCGCGCGAGCGCGGCCTCCCCGGAGCGCGCGAGCCCGTACACGAGCACCTTCACGGCTGTGGAGGAAGCTTCGGCAGCTTGGGCGGGCGGATGTTCGGGTAGTACTTGTAGAAGAGCGCGAAGCCGCCGGCGCAGAGGATCCCGGTCAGGATCCAGAAGCGCACCATGATCTTCGTCTCGGACCATGCCTTCATCTCGAAGTGGTGGTGGATCGGAGCCATCAGGAACACGCGTTTCCCCCACCACTTGAACGAGACGACCTGGAGCATCACCGACAGCGCCTCGAGCGCGAAGATGCCGCCGACGAGGAGGAGCAGCAGGTCGACCTGGAGGAAGATCGTCATCGCGGCGATCGCGCCGCCGAGCGCCATCGCGCCTGTGTCGCCCATGAACACCTCCGCCGGGAAGGCGTTGAACCAGAGGAAGCCGATCGCGGCGCCGATGATCGCCGCGCCGATGTAGGCGGCATCGAGCCGGTTCGCGATCCGGTGGCCGTGGATGTCCGTGTTCCTGATGTAGATCGTCACCGCCATCGCGGTCAGTGTGAAGAGCGCGATGATCGACGTACCGGCGGCGAGGCCGTCGAGCCCGTCGGTCAGGTTCACCGCGTTAGAGGCACCCGCGATCATCAGGAAGACGAGCACGTACCAGCCCCAGCCGAGCGGAATCGTCACCTGCACGATCGGTATGAACACGCTGTGCGCGAGCCCCTGGTGGTGGGCGGCGATCGACACGACCACGGAGATCGCGAGCAGCAACAGCATCTTGATCCGGCCCGACAGTCCGAGCGAGCGGCGATGGCGCACCTTGATCAGGTCGTCGAGGAACCCGATCGCGCCGCAGCCGAGCATCGTCCCGAAGATCGTGAGCGCGGGCAACGTCAGCACGCTCGTCGCGAAGAACGCGATCGTCGCCGCGAGCACGATCAGGATCCCGCCCATCGTCGGGGTGCCCTGCTTGGCCGAGTGGTGCTGGGGGCCCTCCTCGCGGATCATCTGGCCAAATGAGTTCCGGCGCAGGAAGTCGATGAAGAACGGGCCGGCGAGAATCGAGATGATCAGTGCGACGAGAGCCGCGACGAGGACGTGTGCCATTAACCGCGTAGTTTCGCTGCCACGGCCTCGAGTCCCACTGACCTCGACCCCTTGATCAGCACGACGTCCCCGCGCCGCAGCACCTCGCGGAGCGCCTCGGCGGCCTCCTCAGCGTTCGCGACGAGCACGGCCGAGAGACCGGAGGAGGCGTACTCGCGCGCGAGCGGCCCGACCGCGACGAGCACCGCGACCCCGCTCCGGGCCGCCTCGGCGCCCACCTCGCGGTGGAACGCGGCCGAGCCGGGTCCGAGCTCGGCCATCTCCCCGAGCACGGCCACCTGCCTGCGCCCAGCAGCCAGCTGCGCGAGGTGCTCGAGCGCGGCGCGCATCGAGCTCGGGCTCGCGTTGTAGCAGTCGACGATCGCGGTCATCGCGCCCGGCAGCTCGACCACCTCCTCGCGCAGCGGGCTGAACTCGACCTCGAGCCTCCCGTCGCTGAGCGGGATCCCGAGCACATCGCAGACGGTCAGAGCCGCAAGCGTGTTCTCCAGCTGGTGGGGTGCCGTGAAGCTCGTCTCGAGCTCGACCGTCCGATCACCGATCCGGAAGCGGCCAGGCTCCTCGACGCGGCCGAAGCGGCGGATCTCGATGTCTGACCGCGTCAGGTAGGGCTCGAGCAGCGGCTCGTCGGGCACGACCGCCGTGCCGCCGCGCGGCAGTGCGTCGATCAGCTCCGCCTTCGCCCGGGCCACGTTCTCGACCGTCTCGACGAGTTCGAGATGCACCGGGGCGATGTTCGTGATCAGCCCGATCTGGGGCCGCGTGAAGGAGGCGAGCGAGGCGATCTGGCCAAGTCCGCGCATGCCCATCTCGACGATGCAGAGCTCGGTCTCGGGCTCGACCCTGCAGATCGTCAGCGGCACGCCGAGCTCGTTGTTGAAGTTCGCCTCGGAGGCAACCGTCCGCCGGTGCGGACGGCAGAGCGCCGCGAGGATGTCCTTTGTCGTCGTCTTGCCGGTCGCGCCGGTGATCCCGACGAAGCGGGCGGCCGACCGGTCGCGCACCGCGCCGGCGATCGCGGCGAGCGCCTGGTGAGGCTCCTCGGGGAGGAGCGCCGCGGCGGCGCCGCGGGCGAGGGCATGGGCGATGAAGTCGCCGCCGCCGTTACCGACCGCGACGAAGAGGTCGCCTTCCTCGATCCGGCGCGAGTCGATCTGCATGCCCGTCACCTCGGCGGCCCCCGGGCGCGCGGTGAGGCGGCCGAGCGGTTCGATCAGACTCAGTTCGAGCCCGATCACGGGCGGGCCGCTGCGCGCTCGAGGACGGCACGGGCGACCTCGCGGTCGTCGAACGGCACCTTGCCGGTGGCGAGCTCCTGCTCGGGCTCCGCGCCGCGGCCGGCGATCAGGACCACCTCGCCGGGCTCGGCGGCGCCGAGCGCGAGCTCGATCGCGGTGCGGCGGTCGAGCTCGATCTCAAGCCGCCTGGCGGCCCCGGAGGCGACCTCGGAGGCGATCGCCTCGGGGTCCTCGGAGCGCGGGTTGTCGGAGGTGAGGATGGCGCGGTCGGCGAGCTCGGCGACGACCCGTCCCATCAGCGGGCGCTTGCCTCGGTCGCGGTCGCCGCCCGCCCCGAAGACGACGGTCAGCCGTCCGTCGCCGAGGCTGCGCGCGGCACGGATCACCTTCTCGAGCGAGTCGGGGGTGTGGGCGTAGTCGACGATCACGGTGAACGGCTGGCCTGCCTCGATCGTCTCGAACCGTCCGGGGACGCCAGTGACGGATTCGATCCCGCGGCGGATCGCCTCCCGGTCGATGCCGATCGCGGTCGCGGCCAGGGCGGCTCCGATCGCGTTTTCGCGGTTGAAGGCACCCTGGAGCCTCAGCTCGATCCCCTCGAGCGTCTCGGAGGAGGCGTCGAAGGTGACCGCGTCTGGGAGGCTCGCGGCGAGCCGCCGTCCCCACTCGCCGCCCACGTTCACGACGGCGCGCTCGGCGTGTGCGAAGAGTGCCGCCTTCGCCTCGTAGTAGGCATCGATCGTCCCGTGGAAGTTCAGGTGATCCTGGGTGAGGTTGGTGAAGACGAGGACCGCGAACTGCGTCCCATCGAGCCGGCCCTGCGCCTGCGCCTCGGAGGTCGCCTCGAGCACCGCGGCCCGGTCGCCCGCGTCGACCATCTCGCGCAGTAGCCGCTGCAGGTCGATCGCCTCCGGCGTGTTGAGGCCCGTCGGCCGCGACTCGCCCCCGACGCGGCGCTCGATGTTGGTGAGGAGCCCCGCCGGGCGGCCCGCCTGCTTCAGGATCGCATCGATCAGAAACGCGGTCGTCGTCTTCCCGTTCGTGCCGGTCACCCCTACGACCTCGAGCGCACGCGAGGGGTCGTCGAAGAAGGTGACGGCGGCGACGGGCATGGCGGCGCGCACGTCCGAGACGACGAGCTGGGGCAGGTGCACGCGGAGAGGCCGGTCGACGACGAGGGCCACCGCCCCGAGCTCGGCCGCGGCAGGCGCGAAGGCGTGCCCGTCGGCGCTGGCGCCGCGGACGCAGAAGAAGAGCGTGCCCGGCCGGACCGTGCGCGTGTCGTATCCGAGGTCGCGAATCTCGACCTCGGCCGTGCCGCCCGGCGGCCCGTTGACGACCTCGCCCGGCCCGAGCGCCGCGATGAAGCGCTCCAGGTTCATCGCGCGCCGAGTCTACCCACCGGCCGCGCCCTCGCCGCCCATCCCCCGCCGGGCCCTTTCCCGGTTCTGGCGCGCCGATCGGAGCTCACGAAACGCGGACCGCGCCCTGACGCATCTCCAGCGTCCCCGGAAGGCGCGGGAGCAAACGCCGAGACGGCTCTGACACGCCCTCCGCGCCGAGCCCGGTCGGCCACGGGCCCCTCAGCCGGTGTGGGGGCTTCGGCGCTCGAGGAAGAGCACGTCGCGCCAGAGACCGAGGTGGTTGCCGAGGCGCTCGCGCGTGCCGACGACGCGGAACCCGACCCGCTCGTGCAGGACGAGGCTCACGCGGTTCTCCGGGAAGATACCGGTCTGGATCGTCCAGATCCCGGCCGCCTCGGCGCGGCGGATCAGCTCCTGCATGAGCGCCCGCCCGACCCCCTGGCCGCGCGCGCTCTCGGCGACATAGACCGAGCTCTCCGCGACGCCGGCATAGACACAGCGGCCCGACACGGGCGAGAGCGCCGCCCAGCCCGCGACCTCCGAGCCGGTGAGCGCGACGAGCCGCAGATCGGGCAGGTGCGCCCCGTCCCAGGCCTCCCACCCGGGCACCTCGGTCTCGAAGGTCGCGTTGCCGGTCGCGATTCCCTCGGCGTAGATGCGTGCAACCGCGTCCCAGTGCGCGGAGAGCATCGGCCCGATCTCCATCGCAACGACGATAGCGGCCCTACCCGGCCGAGAGGGCGGTGCGGGGGACCGTGCTCGGCGCATCCGGCGGCACCTCGAGGTACTGCAAGTCGAACTTGGCGATCGCCGCGAATGCGGGCGCCGCGACGACGCCCCCGAAGATCGAGCCGCGGGGGTCGTCGACCTTGACGAGCACGACGAGCCGCGGATGCGTGGCGGGGACCATCCCGACGAACGACGCCGTGTAGTCGGTGGCCGAGTAGCCCGTCGGAGTCGGCACCTGCCCGGTACCGGTCTTGCCGGCCACGGTGTATCCCGGGATCTTCGCCTCGTTGCCGGTTGCGCCGGGATCGTTGACTACTCCACCGAGCATCGTCTTCACCTCGTGGTCGATCGCGGGCGACATCAGCCGGCGGTGCTTCCAGCTCACCGGTGAGCGACCGCCGACGCGGCTCACGAGGTGAGGCTGAATCCAGACGCCGCCGTTGGCGACCGCCGCATAGACAGACGCCATCTGGATCGGCGTGACCGCGATCCCCTGCCCGATCGGGATGTTCCCGATCGTGGTGCCGCTCCACTGGTCGAGAGGCAGCACGAAGCCGGGGCTCTCGCCGGGGAAGTCGATCCCGGTCAGCGAGCCGAAGCCGAACTTCTTCACCCACGCCTGAAGCCGCACCGAGCCGAGCTTCTTGGCGATCGTCACCGCGCCGACGTTGGAGGAGTATGCGAGCACCTGCGCGACCGAGTAGTTGACGGTCGGGCGGAACTCGGCGTCGTGAACCGAGCACTGCGCGCATGGCCCGTACTGGAACATGTCGGGAAGCGTGAACCGGGTCGAGGGCGTCACGAGCTTGTCCGACAACGCGCCGGTGATCGTCACGAGCTTGAACGTCGAGCCGGGCTCGTAGGTGTCGGTGACGGCGCGGTTGCGCAGCAGCCCGGGTGCGTATCGGGCGACGTTCGAGGTGTTGTTGGCGTCGTATCCGGGGGTCTGCGCCATCGCCAGAATCTCCCCCGTCGCCGGGTCGATCACGATCGCGGTCGCGTCCTTCGCCCCCCACTGCGCCACCGTCTCGCGCAGCACCTTCTCGGCCTGCGCCTGGATCATGTGGTCGACCGTCATGAAGACGCTCGCGCCCTCCTGGACGGGACGGGAGCTGATCACGTCGATCGGGCGGCCGCTCGGGTCGCGGATGATCGTCTCCTTGCCGGGACGGCCTGCGAGCTTGTGGTTGTACTGCAACTCGATCCCGCCGAGGCCGGTCTCGTCGACGCCGGCGAAGCCGAGCACCTGGGCGCCGACGGTGCCCTGCGGGTAGGTCCGGAACTCCTCCGGGTAGGAGGAGACGCCCCGGAAGCCCTTCTTCAGGAACAGCGCTGCCTCGGCCGGGTCGACGAAGCGCTCGACGTAGACGAACTGGCTCTTCTTGTTCAGGAGCTCGGGGTAGAGCGACTTCGCGTTCACGCCGAGGATCGTGTGCGCCGCGAGCGCGAGCGCGAGCGGCTTCAGCACCTGCTGGGGATCCGCGTAGATCGTCGTCTTCTGCTCGCCGATCGCGAGCTGGACGCCCGTGCGGTCGAAGATCGTGCCGCGACCCGCCGGGATCGTCTGGGTCACCTGGTGCTGTTCGGTCGCGAGCGCCTGGAGGTGCGCCGCCTGGACGGTCTGGAGCCAGAACGCGCGCGCGAACATCGCGGCGAACCCGATCGTGAAGATGGCGAGTAGGAGCCGGATGCGCCGGTTTGCCTGCTTGTCGCGCATCGGGGTGGCCACCTGCCGCTACGGCTTCGCGAGGTCGATGTAGGTGACCGAGGGGGCCTCGACGAGGCCGTCCCGGCTGTGTGCGAGCGCCTGGATCTTCCCCGAGGCCAGCGCCGAGGAGAGCTGGGACTGCAGTGCCGCGTTCTGCGCCTTGAGCTTCGAGCTTGCCTGGGTCACGCCGTCGAGACGGAGGTTCAACCTGAGCACGGCGAGGTTGACGAACACGATCCCGGCAAGCAGGACGCCGCCGATCACGATCCACACGATCCCGGCGCGGGAGCGAGCGCGCGGCTTCGCGCGTGCGCGCGGCTTCGGACGCGAGTTCGCCGCCGTCTTCGCGGCCGGGCGGCGCGTGGTCGTCCGCGGCCGCGGCGAGACCTCGGCGGGATGGT
The DNA here is from genome assembly GCA_035531915.1 of Gaiellaceae bacterium. Lineage (GTDB taxonomy): Bacteria > Actinomycetota > Thermoleophilia > Gaiellales > Gaiellaceae > PALSA-600. Next base: position 12,352 of record DATKRX010000030.1, read on the forward strand.
GCCTGGGCCGTGGCCGCGCCGGCGCCTCGACGGCGGCGGCGGCGGCGGCGCGGTGACTAGGCAACCTTCACCGCCACGCGCAGCCGTGCCGACTGCGAGCGCGGGTTACGGGAGATCTCGGCCGCGCTCGGCCTGATCGCCCGCCTCGGAATCGCCCGGAGCGTCGGTGTCGCACCGCAGGCGCAGACGGGGAAGCCGGGCGGGCAGGTGCAACCATGCTCCTCGTCGCGCAGGAAGCGCTTGACGATGCGATCCTCGAGCGAGTGGAACGAGATCACCGCGAGCCGCCCGTGCGGCCGCAGCATCTCGAGGGCGGCGGGTAGCGCGCGCTCGAGCGCGCCGAGCTCGTCGTTGACCTCGATCCGCAGCGCCTGGAAGACACGCTTGGCCGGGTGCCCCTCACCGAAGCGGGCCGGAGCGGGGATCGCCTGCTTGATCGTCTCGACCAGATCGCCGCTGCGCTCGAACGGCTGTGTCAAACGGCGCCGGACGATCGCGCGGGTGATCTGGCGCGCGTAGCGCTCCTCGCCGTAGCGTCGGAAGATGTCCGCGAGCTCCCATTCGCCCGTCTCGTTGACGACGTCCGCCGCCGTCACGTCGGCCGAGGGGTCCATGCGCATGTCGAGGGGCGCGTCGGCCGCGTAGGAGAATCCGCGCTCGGGCCGGTCGAGCTGCATCGAGGAGACGCCGAGGTCGAGCAGGACGGCATCGGCGCGGACGCCGTTTCCGGCGAGCTGCGCCAGCACCTGCGAGAACTCGCCGTGCAGGAGCCGGACCTTGGCAGTCGTACCGCGCCGGAAGCGCTCGAAGTAAGGCGCGACGGTCGGGTCGCGGTCGATCGCGATCAGCTTGCCTTCACCGCGGAGGCAGTTCACGAGCAGCTCGGAATGACCACCCGACCCGAAGGTGCAGTCGACGATCGTGTCGCCGGGCTGCGGCGCGAGGGCGGTGCGCACCTCCTCCGCTAGGACCGGGACGTGGTCAGTTTCTATCGGCAAGACGCTCGGCAGCATCTTCCACGCTCCCTTCGGCGGCCTTCAGCTGCTCGCGCCAGGCGGCGCGATCCCAGATCTCGAGGTGGTCGAACACGGCAGCGACGGTGACCTCACGCCCGATCCCGAATTCCTCGAGCAACTTGGCGGGCACGACCATCCGGCCCTGCTTGTCGAGCTCGACCGGCGGCGCTCCCGTGAAGAAATGCCGGCGGATCAGTCGCGCCTCTCGGTTCAAGCCGTCGAGCGCGCCCATGCGCTCGGCGAGGATCTCGAACGCGGCCCGAGAATAGACAGACAGACATCCATCCAGGCCGCGAGTAATCATGACCTCGTCCCCGAGCTGCTCCCGCAACTTCGCCGGAAGCGTGAGTCGGTTCTTGTCGTCGAGAGTGTGGTCGTATTCGCCAAGCAGCATCGCAGGTGACTCTCTGCCTCATCCACTTGGCCCCACTCTAACCCACAATCCCCCACCTGTCTAGCCCTAACGGGTGATCTGCGCCGTGTACGGCCCCTTTCCGGTCACCACGGCCGCGCCGGCCCGCGCCGCGAGCGCGAGCGCATCGACGAGCGAGTCTCCCCGCGCGAGCGCGAAGCACAGGGCGGCGGCAAACGAATCGCCCGCGCCGTAGGTGTCCTCGAGTGGTCCCGGAGGCATCACCGCCTCGTACCGTACGCCGTTTGCGACCCCGCCGCGAGCGCCCTCGGTGCCGCAGACGACCGCGGCTTCGAGCCCGCCGTCGTAGTGCTCACCGGGGTCGGTCATGCTGCCCACGAGCAGGTCGATCGGCACGCCGCCCTCGAGCAAGGTCGGTAGCTCGCGCGGGGTTGCCGCGAGGAAGCGGGCCTCGCGAGCCGACCGGAGCGCCTCGACCTCACCCGCGACGAAGAACACCGCGTCGTAGCCCTCGAGCGGGAGCGGGCCGTCCGGGCGCAGCTTGGCTCCCACCGTCGTGATCGTGCGCTCGCGGTTTCGGTCGACGTGCACGAGCGCGCGCCGGGTCGTCCCGGCCCACTGCGTGTGAACGGTGACTCCGAGCCCCTCCAGCCGTTCGACCGCGCGCCGGCCGTGGTCGTCGTCGCCGAGCGAAGTGAAGAAGTCGCACCCCCCGGCGAGCTTCGCGAGCTGCGCCGCCACCACCGCGCCGCCTCCCCCGGGCTCGTCCCAGGAGTCGAGGCCGTGCGCGATCTGCCCGGGCGCGGGGACCTGGTCGACCTCGACGAACTCGACCCATTCGACGTGCCCGACGACCGCGGCCTTCACGGCTCGTCAAGCGCCCGGTAGATCGTCGCGACCGTGCCGGCCGCCGTGATCCGGCCGGCTCGGACCTCGGCCTTCAGCTCGCCGATCGGGAGCAGCAGGATCTCGATCTCCTCCTGCTCGTCCCGGCTGGTCTCACCCGCGAGTTCCGCGCCGTGTCCGACGTAAGCGACGATCGTGTTCGTGGTCTTGGTCGGGTCGGGCTCGAAGCGCCCGACCTCACGGAGCTCGGTGCAGGCGTAACCGGTCTCCTCGCGAAGCTCCCGCGCGGCCGTGAGCTTCGGATCCTCGCCCGGCTCGCACACCCCGCCCGGAAGCTCGGTCAGGAACGCGCGCCGCCCCTGCTTCCACTGCCGTACGAACACCACCCGCTCCTGCGCGGTGACGGCGAACACGAGCACGACGTCCGCGCGCTCCGAGACGAAGTAGTCGTCGACGACACGCCCGGACGGCAGGCGGACGGTGTCGCGACGCAGCCGGTAGAAGCGGTGGTCGACGACGATCTCGGTCGCGAGCGAGTCCCACGGCGTCAGCTCGAGACCCATCCCGGGGACGCTATCCGAGCCCGATCTCACACCGAGCGGCCCCTGGGCGTTACAGCTCATGATGCAAGCCGTGGCGATTCCCCCGTTCGAACGTTTCTACGGAGAGCACGCGAGCGAGGTGCTCGGGTATCTCCGTCGCCTGCTCGGTCAGCGGGCCGAGGATGCGTGGCAGGAGACGTTCCTGCGCGCGCTTCGCGCCTACGACAGGCTCGAGCACGGGGCGCACCTGAGGGCCTGGGTGTTCACGATCGCGACGAGGGTCGCGCTGGACGACCTCGGCCAGAGAAGCCGCGTCGCCGAGCTCGTCGGGGAGATACCCGCCGGGAACGGCGCCGAGATCGCCCGGCCCGCCTACGAGGAGCTCGCGCACCTGACCGGCGAGTTGCCGCCGACCGAGCGCGCCGCGGTAGTGCTGCGCTACGGCTACGACCTTCCCTACGCCGAGATCGGCAGCGCGCTCGGCTCGTCCGAGGAGGCGGCCCGTGCCGCGGCGTCGTCCGGCGTCCGCAGACTGAGGAGGAACCGTGAACGTGACACCTGAGCTCGACACGCGCTTCCGCGCCGCCGCCCTCCGCGAAGGGCTCGTCGATGTCCGCTACGACATCGTCGACTCGCCCGTCGGCGAGCTGTTTCTCGCCTCCACCCCGCTCGGCCTCTGCCGCATCTCCTACACGCCCGAGGGCCAGGACGAGGTCGTTGCGCGCACCTTCGGCGCCCGTGTGCTCCGCTCGCCACTCGACGAGGTGCGCCGCGAGCTCGACGAGTACTTCGAGGGCCGCCGCCAGGAGTTCGAGCTCCGACTCGATCTCCGCGTCGCGCCCTTCCACGAGGAGGTGCTACGCGAGCTTGCGCGCGTCCCCTACGGTCGCGTCGATACCTACGGCCATCTCGCCGCGCTCGTCGGCCGCCCGAGAGCCGCCCGCGCAATCGGCACGGTGATGAACCGAAACCCGATCCCGATCGTCCTCCCGTGCCACCGGATCATCGGTGCGAACGGCTCGCTGACGGGCTATGGCGGCGGGCTGCCCGCGAAGCGCCTGTTGCTCGAGCTCGAGGGCGCGACCCTGGCGCTCTGAGGCCCAAACGGCGCCGGCGTTGCTTGGTGGCCTCGGGTGAGCTCGTCGGCCCTCCTCAACGCATGAGCGCGTCCGGGTGGGGCCCGACGAGCCGGTAGCCGACGCCCCACTCGTTGTCGATGTAGGGCGTCGCCGGGTCGAGGGCGCGCAGCTTGCGCCGCAGCCGGGAGGCATGCGAGTCGAGCGTTCTCGTGGGCATAGACGCCGGCCACCCCCAGACGTCTCGCAGGAGCTCGTTTTTTGTGAACACGCGCTCGGGGTCGGCTGCGAGTGCAGTGAGCAGCCGGAACTCCTTACCTGACAGCTTGAGCGCGACGCCGCGGAGCCTCGCCACCCGGGCGCCCTCGTCGATCAGGAGCTGGCCGGCCTCGAGCACGCGCCGGGCCGGCCGGCGCGAGCGCCGCACCACCGCCCGGATCCGCTCGACGAGCTCCTCGGGGTCGAACGGCCGTGCCACGTAATCGTCGCAGCCGCGGCGGAACGCGAGCACCCGGTCGTCGAGCTCGTCGCCCGCGGCGCCGAGGACGATCACGGGCGCCTCGGCGCAGAACCGCTCGAGCTCGGGCCCGTCGCCCGCGATCACGACGTCCGCTCGCGCGCCGGGGCCGGCGATCTCGAAACTGTTATCGCGCAGCCGGCGCTCGAGCAGGATGCTCGACGAGGCATCCTGGGCGGCGAGGAGTACGACCGTCGACATCTGTCGGACGGTAGCGGCGCTCACGGCTCCTGACCAGATGTCCTTTGCCACGCAACCGTGACGATCGATCGACAACGGTCCTCGACCGACGGGGCGCGTGTCGCGCCCGCCGGCCGTTCGCTCAGATCCGGCCGGAGCGCACCACGCCCCAGAGCAGCCAGACGCCGAGGATGCCCGAGAGCGCGAACCCGATCGCCGAGACGACGTTGAGGCCGAGCACGTGCGGCCCTGTCTTGGCGAGGATCCCGATCAGGCTCGACCCGATCAGGCCGCCCGTCGTCACGAGCGCGATCACGAGACGGTTCGCGAGGATGTCGAGCTTGTGCATGAAGTCATCGAGCCCCTTGTGGACGAATCCGAGCTCGATCTCACCGGCGCGCACCTGCTCGAGCGTCTCGTAGACCTGGTAGGGCAGGGCCGAGGCCATCTGTGCGAGCGCCACGCTCTCGCGGCGCGCGCGCCCGACCATGCGGCGCGGCGTGAAGCGTTCGATCATCAGTGAGCGCGCGTAGGGCCGCGCGACCTCGAATACATTGAACTCGGGGTAGAGGTCGACGCCGACCGATCCGATCGTGGCGATCGCCTTGTCGAGCAGCACGAAGCGGGACGGCAGCCGCAGGTTCATCGCATAGATCAGCCCGAACGCCTCGCGAATCACCTGTAACGGGTCGATCTCACTCAACGTCGAGCCGTAGTAGCGGGAGTAGATCGAATGGAGCTCGGAGACGAACTGCTCCTCCTTCTCCTTCGGGTAGCGCACGCCCAGGTCGGCGAGCCGCCTCGGGAGGATCTCGACGTTCTCCTGGGCGGCGTCGATGAAGAGCCGCGTGAGCTTGGAGAGGTCGCGTTCGGTCAGCTTCCCGCAGAGACCGAAGTCGACGAGGCCGATCCGCTCGGGGGAGAGCACCATGATGTTGGCCGGGTGCGGGTCGCCGTGGAAGAAGCCGTGGCGGAAGATCATCGTCAGCCAGGTATCGGCGATCACGTAGGCGAGATGGCGGCGCTGCTCGGTCGTCCAGGCGTCGACCTCGAGGTCTGCCAACTGCACCCCCTCCAGGTATTCGAGGGTCAGCACCCGCTGGCTCGTATAGCTCCAGTAGACCCGCGGAACGGTGACGTGCGGGTGAGCGGCGAAGTTGCGGTGGAACGCCTGCGCGTTTCGCCCCTCCTGACGGTAGTCGAGCTCCTGCCGGATCGAGCGGGCGAACTCGTCGACGATCTCGGCCGTGTCGACGAAGTCGAGGGCGCGGACGCGCTCCTTGACGAGGCGAGCGGCCTGCTCGAGCAGCTGGATGTCGCTCTCGATCTGGCGCGGCGCGTTCGGGCGCTGAACCTTGACCGCGACCCGGCGCCCGTTCGGCAACATCGCGCGGTGCACCTGCCCGATCGAGGCGGCCGCGACCGGCTGCTCGTCGAACTCGGTGAAGAGGCGTGCGATCGGCTGCCCGAGCTCCGCCGCGATCACGCGCTCGATGTCGGCGTAGGGGACCGGGCGCACGTCGTCCTGTAGCCCGCGCAGCTCAGCGATGATGTCCGGCGGGACGATGTCCGGGCGGGTCGAGAGCAGCTGCCCGAACTTGACGAAGGTCGGGCCGAGCTCGTCGAGCAGCTCGCGGAGATGGCGGCCGCGGATCGCTTGAGGGCTTGCGTCGGCCGCGCCTCGATGGCCTTCGACGAGAAACCCGAACCCATGGCGCACGGCGACGTGCGCAATCTCACCCAGCCGTCCGATGTTCGCCGTCCTCGAGCCAGAGGCCATACGGAAGTGTTGCACGCGCCCACCGCAAACCCCTGCTCGCGAGGCCGTGCCTGGCAGCGCAGAGGGCAGCTCGAAACGTCGCTCGAAAGGTCGCGACTTGCAGGTACAGGCCCCTTCGGGCGCCCGAGGCCCCCTCAGCGTGGGAAGGCGGCCGCGACGCCGCCATCGACCGGGAGCACGGCTCCGGTCGTCGCCCGCGAGCGGTCGGAGACGAGGAAGGCGACCGCCTCGGCCACGTCCTCTCCGGTGACGGGCCTGCCGAGCAGGCTGCGGGAGGCGTAAAACTCCTCGAGCGCTTCGAGCGGGACACCGTGCGCCTCGGCGCGCTCGCGGCGCACCTCCTCGGACCAGAGCTTCGAGCCGCCGAAGATCGCGTCCGGGTTGACGGCGTTGGCGCGAATCCCGTCCTTGCCGCCCTCGAGCGCGGCGATCCGCATCAGCTGCACGAGGCCCGCTTTCGCCACGGAATAGGGGCCGAAGCCAGCGCCGGGGGCGAACGCGTTCTTGGAGGCCACGAAGACGAGGCTGCCACCGATGCCCTGCTCCCGGAGAAGCGGGATCACGCGCCGCGTGAGCAGGAAATGCGAGGTGAGGTTGATCTCGAGGCTCCGCCGCCACTCCTGCTCGGTCACGGTGTCGAGCGAGCCGGTCGCTGCCACGCCGGCGTTGAGGACGACGGCGTCCAGGCCGCCGAAGCTTGCGACTGCGGTGTGCACGAGACGGTCGAGGACGGCGCCGTCGGTCAAGTCTCCCTCGACGGCGATCGCATCGCCGGGTTGTTCCCGGCATGCCTCCTCGAGGCCGTCACCGTCGATGTCGGCGAGAACGAGGTGGGCGCCGCGCGCGGAGAGGTCCCGGGCGATCTCCCGGCCGAGGCCCGATGCGGCCCCGGTCACGATCGCGACGTGCCCGGCCAGCTCCGCCGGCGGCGGCGCCAGCGTCAGTTTGTAGAGCTCGAGAGGCCAGTACTCGAATCCGAACACGTCGGACTCGTCGAGCCAGCTCGCGCCCCCGAAGCGATCGAGGGTGGCGGCGACCGCCGCGTGTGAGTGCCTCGCGATCTCGCGCCGTACCTCCGCCGCCCGGCGATCGGGGCCGGCGGCGACGGCGCCAAGGCCGGGGACGAGAACGACCTTCGGTGACCGGCCGAGCTCCGGTTCGCCTCTCCCGTGCCGTTCGAAGACAGCCCGCCGCTCCGCCTCGAACTCCCCGAGCTTCCCGGCAAGATCGTCGTCGAGGCCGATCACGCAGGTCTCGACGCCGATCCGGAGCATGTGATCGGGAGTGCTCCGCATCCGCGCGAGTCGCTCGACGTCGCCGCGGCCGGCGAACGCGCGCTGGGTGCGGTCGACGGCCAGCACCTGGCGCCGATCACGGGAGAGCAGGCCGCGCAGCCGGACGAGAAACCGCTCGGTGGTCGCGCCGTCGGGCGCCGGCGCCGCCGAGCCCGGATCGATCGGCCCGACGAACAGGTCGGCGAGCCGGACGAGCTCGAGCGTCAGCCCGTAGGACTCCTCGTGCGTGTCGCCCCAGGTGACGAGCCCGTGGTGGGCGAGCACCACGGCGCGTCGATCCGAGAGCTCCGCCACCCGGCACGACAGCTCGAACCCCGGCCGCACGTAGTCGACGACCGCGACATCCGGTCCGAGCGCAGCGCGCACCGCCGCGTGCGGGTCGGGCGCGTTCGCGAGCGCGCAGATCGCATCCGCATGGACGTGATCCACGTGCGTCGCGGGCAGGAATGCGTGGAGCAGCGTCTCGATCGAGGGCCGGGCGGAATCGGGCTCGACGAGGCAGCGCCCCAGGTAGGCGATCATCTCCTCGTCGCTGATCACCCCTCGCTCGCGGAGCGGTACGAGCTCGTCGAGCCAGAGCCCCGGGAAGTCCGACGCCGTCACGGTCGCGAGGTCCGAGCCGCTGCCCTTGATCCGCAGCACGCGCCGCTCGCGCCCGAGCTGGTCGCGCTCGAGGAGCTTCGTCGAAGTGTTGCCGCCGCCGTGCAGCACGAGCGCCGGGTCGGCCCCGATCAGCCGCGAGCGGGAGACCAGCCGGTCGAGCTCGTTCGCGCCTTCGATCGCCGTCACGGCGGCGATGCCAATCGGCTACCGGATCGCACGGATCGTGGCGCGCCAGGAGCCCTTCGGCGCCCGCACGTCGACCGTGTCGCCGCGCTTGTGGCCGAGGAGCGCCGAGCCGAGCGGCGAGGTTGGAGAGACCGTTCCCGAGCCCCCGACGGCAGAGACCTCGACGGTGATCGCGTCGCCGCTCTCGTCGGTGACCTCGACCACCGAGCCGATGCCGACCTCGTCGCCGTGTGCCTCCTCGACGATCTCCGCGCCCCCGAGGCGGTGGCGCAACGAGCCGATGCGCGCCTCGAGCAGGCCCTGCTCGTTCTTCGCGGCGTGGTACTCGAAGTTCTCTGACAGGTCGCCGAACTCGCGCGCCTTCTTGATCGCCGCCACCACTTCCGTGCGGCGCGGCCCCTCGAGCTCGGCCAGCTCGGCCTCGATGGCCCGCGCCTGCCTGGCGGTGAGGCGCTCGTGGCCGTCTACCACTTCGATCCCCGGCCCCGCCTCGAGGTGTAGAGGAGGCGCGGCCGCGCCATCGTCATCCCGGACTCCTGGAACGACTCGGTGTGGCCCTGGAGCCGGGCGACGCGGCTGACCTCGGCCTGCTGTTCGGGCAGGACGAGCGTGATCCCGGTGCCGCCGCGCCCGGCACGGCCGGTGCGGCCGACCCGGTGGGTGTACGACGACGACTCCTCGGGCGGATCGAAGTTGATCACGTGCGTGATGTCGTCGACGTCGAGGCCGCGCGCCGCGACGTCGGTCGCGACGAGCGTCCGCACCTTGCCGGAGTCGAAATGCGCGAGCGCTCGCTCCCGCTGGGCCTGCGCCTTATCGCCGTGGATCGCGGCCGCCTCGACGTCGTGGCGGCGAAGCTTCTCGACCAGCCGGTCGGCGCCGGCCTTGGTGCGCACGAAGACGAGCGCGAGCCCGCCGTCGTCGGGGAGCAGCTCGATCAGCGTCTGCACCTTGTTCTCGGGCGTCACGGCGATGAAGCGGTGATCGACGTCGCCCGAGCGGCGCTCTTCGGGCAGCTCCGACTCGAACCGCGACGGGAAGCGCGTGTAGCGCCGCGCCAGCTCGCCAACCTCACCGTCGAGGGTGGCGGAGAAGAACATCGTCTGGCGGTCGTTGGAGAGGCGCTTGACGATCCGGTCGACCTGCGGTTTGAAGCCCATGTCGAGCATCCGGTCTGCCTCGTCGAGGACGAGAACGGTGACCGAGTCGAGCGAGATGAGCCGGCGCTCGACGAGATCCTGGAGCCTGCCCGGCGTCGCGACGAGGACGTGCGCGCCACGGGCGTCGTCTGCCTGCTTGCGCAGCGGGACGCCGCCGTAGACCGCGACGGTGCGGATGCCGCGGGCGCGTCCGACCTGGTCCATGGCCTCGGTCACCTGCGCGCAGAGCTCGCGGGTCGGGACGAGCACGAGCGCTGCCGCCTCGGAGGAGGCCGGGTCGATCCGTTCGACGATCGGGATCGCGAAGGCGAGCGTCTTGCCCGAGCCGGTCGGGCTCTTGGCGAGGACGTCTCCGCCTCGGAGCGCTTCGGGAATGGCGGCGCTCTGAACCGGGAACGGCAGCTCGATTCCCAGCTCTTCGAGGACGGCGCAGACGGCGTCTGAGACACCGAGCGCACGGAAACCTCCGGTGCGAGTTTCAACAGTCATTTTTGTCGAGCTCCTTCTGTCGGCCGAGATCCCGTTTCCTTTTGCCATACAGAGGAACGCGATCTCACTGAAGGGCTGGATTGCCCCTCGTACCGGTTACGGTAGCAGCGCCACTGGCCGCCGCCCTACCCCTCTTGGTCCGATCGCTCTTCCAGCAGACGGACGCGATGCTCGAGCTGGGCGACTCGCAGGTCGAGTTCGTCCCAGTCCTCGCGGGTGATCAACCCGAGCTCGTAGAAGAGCGAGTTCAGGCGTTGCCGCGTTCCCTCGCCGACGCGAACGGCGTCGCCGCGCCAGCGCCTCGTCCCTTCCTCGAGCAGCGCGCGGAGCTCGTCGAGCTTCGGCCCGAGCAGCGAGAACAGCCGGTCGAGCGGGTCGCGCTCTCCGTAGAGGTCGTTACCGGGGTCGTCCATGCGGCCTCGATTGGCGGCGCTGACGGCGCCGTGCTCGCTTCGCCTCTTCCGATTCGGCCGCGGCGCCGAGCGCGTGCTCGACGCCGTGGACGGCGTGCTCGACCTCCTGCACCGCACCCTCGAGCTCACCCTTGAGCGTCGGCGAGGGTTCGTCGGCGGCGGCCTTCTCGGCCTGGCGGAGAACACGCGCCCGGACCTTGGCCTCGAAGGCCTCGCCGCGGCGTCCGGCGTACTCGGGATCACGCTCGAGCAGGGTCGAGAGGATGGGCGTCGCGATGAAGATCGTCGACACGGCGCCGACGACGATACCGACCATGATCGCGAACGCGAAGTCGCGCAATGTCGAGCCGCCGAGGGTGAACAGCGCGACGATCGGGAGCAGCGTGATCGTCGAGGTCACGATCGACCGCTTCAACACCTCGGAGACCGACACGTTGACGATGGTCGAGACGCTCGCCTTCGGCATCAGCCGCATGTTCTCGCGCACACGGTCGAAGACGATGATCGTGTCGTAGACCGAGTAGCCGAGGATGGTCAGGATCGCGGCGACGGTGTCCGCGCTCACCTCGCGGCCCGAGATCGCATAAACGCCCATCACGATCGGGATGTCGTTGCCGAGGGTGCGCAGGATCGGGACGGCGAACCTCCACCGGTAGCGGATCGTCACGTAGACGGCGATCAGGACGAACGAGACGATGATCGCGAGGATCGCGCCGTTCAGGATCTGGCGGCTGAAGCTCGCGGAGACGTTCTTGACGCTGATGTTCCCGGCGTGGATCGACTTCGTGAGTTCGCTCGTGAGCTTGTCCTGCTCGGCGGTCTGCAGCTTCTTGATCCGGATCTGGAAGCTCTCGTAGGAGTCGGCGCCGAACTGCCTGTTCCGGCCCTGGACGACCGCGTCGCTGATCCCGATCGCCGAGGTGTCCTTCCGGACGGTGGTCAGCGAGACGGGCTTCGGCGTCGTCATGGTCATCTGGACGCCGCCCTTGAAGTCGATGCCGAGGTTCAGGCCCTTGACCGCGATCGCCCCCACGCTGAGCGCGACCGCGACGATCGAGAGGATGAAGTACAGCCGCCGGCGCGTGACCACGTCGATCCGCTGCCAGCGCGGGATGTCCTGGGCGGTCGCGCCCATGAAGCGCGGATCCTGGAACCAGCGGAAGCCGGCGAGCAGGCCGAGCAACGCGCGCGTCGCGGCGACCGCCGTGAACAGCGAGACCCCGGTGCCGATCAGCAGCATCAGCGCGAAGCCCTTCACCTCCGCCGTCGCGACCGCGAACAGGATCAGGGCGGTGATCGCGGTGACGACGTTCGCGTCGACGATCGTCCTGAAGCCCTTCGCGTAACCGGCGGCGATCGATGCGCGCACCGATCTCCCGGCGCGGGCCTCCTCCTTGATCCGTTCGAAGATGACGACGTTCGCGTCGGCGGCCACCCCGATCGTCAGGATCAGGCCGGCGAATCCCGGCAGGGTGAGCGTGACGCCGAGGAGCAGGATCGCCCCGTACATGAACGCGGAGTAGACGGCCAGGCCGATCACGGCGACGAGCCCGAGGAAGCGGTACAGGAGGAGCAGGAAGAGCGCAACGACGATCAGGCCCGCGATCGCGGCGTCGCGCGCCTGGCGCAGCGAGTCCTTGCCGAGCGTGGCGGAGACGTCCGCGCGCTCGACGGTGACGAACTTGACCGGCAGCGCGCCCGTCTGGAGCACGAGCGCGAGGTGGTTCGCCTCGGCCTGGGATTGGAGCCCGGTGATCTCGGCGCCGGTTCCCGTCGGGTCGATCCCGTCGGCGTATTTGGTGTAGTCGATCGTCGGGAAGGAGTAGATCTGGTCGTCGAGGACGATCGCGAAGCTCTGGAAGTCGTTATTGCCGAGCGTCTGTCCGCGCTGGGCCTCCAGGCGCGTGATCTGGTGGAAGAGCTTGTTCCCCTGATTCGTGAACTGCATCGTCACGATCGGGCCGCCGGTGCTCGGGTCGACATCGGC
>DATKRX010000031.1:0-17968 GCA_035531915.1 Gaiellaceae bacterium
TCGTCGGCTCGGGCCCGGGCTCCTACATGGGGATCAGGGCGACGGTCGCGGTCGCGAACACGCTCTCCTACGTCGCGCACTGCCCGATCGCGGAGATCTCGACCCTCGATTCGCTCGGCCTCGAAGTCGCCGGCCGCGACCGCGACGCGCTCGTGGCGATCGCCGCAGGTCGGGGCCGTTTCTTCGTCGCCGCCTACCGCGTGCTCGACGGAGTCGTCGAGCGCGTGCGGGAGCCCGAGCTCGTCGAGGGCGAGCATCTCCACGGAGGCGCGGACGTTGCGGTTCACGGGCTCGACGACAATCACCATCCGACCGCCCGCGGACATCTGGCCGCGATCGGCAAGCGCCCGGAGTGGCTGAACGTCAGGGAGGTTGCCGGAGCGCAGCCGCGTTACGGCCCTTCAGGCCGCGAAACGTAGGTTCGGCACCGGCCCGATATCGCCGGCGGAGGCTCCGTGGGTGCGGTACCTCGTCCAGGCGGCCGCGCCGATCATGGCGGCGTTGTCGGTCGCATACTTCAGCGACGGCAGAATCAAAGAGTCGCCGAACTCAACGGCGAGCCGCCTGCGCAGGATCGGGCTCGCTGCCACGCCGCCCACCACGACGACGCTCGCGGGCTCGATCGCCGCCACGGCCTTCGCGAGCTTCTCGCAGAGCACGTCGACGCACGAGCCGGCAAACGACGCGGCCAGATCAGCGGGCGAGGCCGAGCCGGCGGCGATCTCACGCCGCATCGCCGTCTTCAGCCCGGAGAACGAAAAGTCCATCCCCTCGCGCATCGGCCGCGGCAGGCCGAGCACGTCCCGCCCCTCGCCCGCGAGGCGGTCGACCGCCGGCCCGCCCGGGTACCCGAGGCCGAGCTCGCGCGCGACCTTGTCGTAGGCCTCGCCGACCGAATCGTCGCGGGTCGCTCCGAGCAACCGGTACTCACCGAGCCGCGGCGCGTGGGCGAGGATCGTGTGCCCGCCCGAGACGAGCAGGATCACCGCCGGATACTCGACCGTCCCCGCTTCGAGCTCGACCGAGTGGAAGTGCCCTTCGAGGTGGTTGACCGCGACGAGTGGCAGGCCCCACGCCACCGACAGGGTCTTGGCGGTGGCGATCCCGACCGCGAGGCAGCCGACGAGCCCCGGTCCCTGCGTGACCGCGACGGCCTCGAGCCCGCCGGCGTCCGTTCCGGCTTCGCCGAGCGCGGCGTCGATCACGCCGATGATGTGCACGACGTGCTCGCGACTCGCGAGCTCGGGAACGACTCCGCCGAGCCGGGCGTGCGTCGCGACCTGGCTGTGCACGGCCGACGAGAGCACACGCAGATCGTCGGTGACGACCGCCGCAGCGGTCTCGTCGCACGATGTCTCGATCGCGAGGATGCGCCGGGCCTCAGCCACGGAGCGCATCCATCACCGCGGCGCTGGGAATCGCGCCCTCGCGTTCGATCGCGGGCTCGGGCAGGTTGACGTTCAGGAGCGTCGAGGAGACGAGCGAGAGCGGGCCGCCGTCGACGACGACGTCGGGCTCACCGGCAAGATCGGTGAGCACCGCCCTGAGCGTCGACAGCGTCGTGCCGCCGTGTGCGTTCGCGCTCGTCATCAAGAACGGGCCGACGAGCGCCGTCAGGCTCGAAACGAGGTCAGACTCGGGCATTCGGATCGCGACCTCGTCGCGCCCGGCAAGCCAGTCGACCTTCGGCTCGCTCACCCCGACGACGATCGTGAGCGCCCCGGGCCAGAACGCGGCCGCGGCGCGGGCCGCGGCGTCTCCGAACTCGATGCCGAGCGAGTCAACCTCCGCTTGCGATCCGACGATCACGGGCAGCCGCCGCTCGGGGGGGCGGCCCTTGAGCGCGAAGACGCGTTGCACGGCATCCGGCCACGAGGGAAGACAGGCGAGCCCGTACACGGTGTCGGTCGGGATCACCGCTACACCGCCGCGCTCGAGCGCCGCCGCGACCATTCGGGCGGCCGGCTCGGGATGGTTGGGGTAGCCGACGACCTGCATCGCGATCATCTTGCCGTGTCGGACCTGCGCCGCGGCCAACAAGCCGACGCCGGCTCCCGGCCTTTGGAGGTGACCCCTCCTCGTAGACCACCGGCGGGGTCCCGAGATGAAAGCGGGGACGACGCACCTCGCACCCGCTTTTTCGGCTCCACGACTCACTCGGCTCTTGCCTCCGTGAGTCTCGCGCCCACGGCGCTCGTACTGCTCGAACTCCTCCTCCACGCCTCTGGCGAACGCCCACAGGGCCGCGGTCAGGCTGTCGAGCTTGTGCAGCGAGTTGGCGCGGGCGCTCTCCGAGTCGACGTCGAACTCGAGGTTGACCGACTGGTGCAGTCGGCGATCTCGAGGATCATTCACGGCTCGAAGTTAGCGGGGCAGCAAGTGCAATCGTCCTTGCACTACGGGCCGCGACGAGGACCACATTCGCTCGTATCGTCGAGGTAGGCGGCCACGTAGGCTCCGCCGTGGAAGCCGGGCAGGTTCAGGAACCAGCGCTCGTTCACACGAGTGCGAGACGGAATGCCCAAGCTCAGCTCCTTCCAGGTTGAGAACGACTCCGCGCGAGAGCCGCCGTTACTTGGGTAGGTGACGGAGGCGGCGGAACTGCAGCGTCAGACTGAGCACCTCGAACCTCTTCCGGCATTCCGGTCGGACAAATACGCCTCCAGGATAGCCCTCAATCGCGATTGTGATTCACGGCCTCGACGTTGTTCCCGTCCGGGTCGAGGGCAAAGGCCGCGTAGTAGCCCGGGTGGTAGAGCCGCTCCCCGGGCGGACCGTTGTCGCGGTAGCCGGCGGCAAGGGCCGCGCGGTGGAACTCGCGGACGGCGTCGTCCCCGGGCACCGCGAACGCCATGTGCACGTGCTCGGTCGGCACTCCAGGAAGGACCGCGAACGAGCGGTCGCCGGTCTCGACATGGACGCGCTCGGCGCGGTCGCTGCGCCTCACGCCGAGTCCGAGCGCGGGAGCGATCGCCTCCCAGAACCGCTTCGACCCCTCGAGGTCGGCGACGCGCAGCCAGAGGTGGTCGATGACGCCACCGGGCTCGCGGAGCCGGCCGTGGAATACCGCCTCGACGCTATTGCCGTCCGGATCGAGCAGGAAGCCGCCGTAGTAGTCATCGTGGTAGACGCGCCGCAGCTCCGGTGCGCCGTCGCTCGCATGTCCCGCCTCGACGCCGGCACGCCAGAACGCATCGACCTCTTCACGCGACCGGGTGACGAAACCGACGTGGAGCCCGCGGGTCACCTCGCCGTTCCCCTGCGTGAACCCGAACTCGCCCCACTCGTCGTGGCGGGCGCCCGAGTGGGTCCGCGCATGGCCGAGCGGTTCGAGCACGGCGTCGTAGAAGCGGCGGCTCGCCTCCCGATCGGCAACGCGGATCGTCACGTGGTCGAACACAGCTCGATCTTCGCAGCGCCCTGTAGCGTGACGGAGCGATGCGCGCGCTCGTCAAAGCCGAGGCCGCCGAGGGACTGCGGCTCGAGGAGGTACCCGAGCCCGAGGTTGGGATCAACGACGTGCTGATCCGCGTCCGCAAGACGGGGATCTGCGGCACCGACTTGCACATCTACGAGTGGGACGAGTGGGCGGCGAAGACGATCCTGGTGCCGATGGTGGTCGGGCACGAGTTCGCCGGCGAGGTGGTCGGGTTCGGCTCGAACGTGAGCGACTTCGCGGTCGGCGACCTCGTCTCCGGCGAGGGCCACGTCGTCTGCGGACGGTGCCGTAACTGCATGGCCGGCCGCCGCCACCTGTGCGCGCACTCGATCGGCCTCGGCGTCAACCGTCCGGGCGCGTTCGCGGAGCTCGTCTCGATGCCGATGACGAACATCTGGCATCACTGGCCCGGGATCGACGAGGAGGTCGCGTCGATCTTCGACCCGTTCGGGAACGCCGTCCACACGGCACTCTCGTTCGAGGTGCTGGCCGAGGACGTGCTCGTGACGGGCGCCGGCCCGATCGGCTGCATGGCCGTCGCGGTCGCGCGCTACGCGGGAGCAAGAAACGTCGTCGTCACCGACCTGAACGGCTACCGTCTCGACCTGGCGCGCCGCATGGGCGCGACACTCGCGGTCGACCCGCGCGAGCGCGACCTCGCCGAGGTGCAGCGCGAGCTCGGCATGACCGAGGGCTTCGACGTCGGCCTCGAGATGTCGGGCAGCCCCGAGGCGCTGCGGAGCATGATCGCCGCCATGGCCCACGGCGGCCGGATCGCGATCCTCGGCATCCCGGCCGAGCGGGTCGAGCTCGACCTCGGCCCCTTGATCTTCAACATGCTGACCGTGAAGGGCATCTACGGTCGCGAGATGTACGAGACCTGGTACCAGATGAGCGTGATGGTCGAGTCGGGGCTCGAGATCGGCCCGGTGATCACACACCGCTTCTCCTACCGGGAGTTCGAGGAGGCCTTCGCGGTCGCCCGGTCAGGGCAATCCGGCAAGGTGATCCTCGACTGGGCGAACTGAGAGGCCTCGCTCGACGCGCTTTCGCTCAGCGGAGCGGCCGGCCTGGGAGGGATCGAGCTCGGCTCCCTCTTCGGCTCGGACTCGGTTTCCTCGTCGGGGCCCACGCGCAGCGGTCAACGCGAGCGGTAGCGGAAGGAGATGCAGCCGGGCCCAGAGGGTCGCGTTATGCGCAAACCCCGGTCAAGCGCCAACCTGACCCATGGCCGCCCACAGCACGACGACGAGCGCGATCGCACCGAGCGCGAAGGCGAGCCGCCGCCTCCGATCCTCCGCCCCGCCTCTCCGGCCTCCGCTGCCCCCAGCTGCTCGATTCACCGACGCTAGCCCGGCGCTCCGGCCGGTCGGTGACGGTCACGAGCGCGACGCACTGGCGCGCGTGCGGTCGCCGGTCCGGAAGTAAGGTAAAGAGCGAGATGTACGGGAAGCTGCGCGATGAACTCTCGGAGACGCTCGCCGGCCTACGCGAGGCCGGCACGTACAAGTCCGAGCTCGTGATCACGACGCCGCAGGGCGCGCACGTCGAGGTCGAGGGCCGCGGCGAGCTGCTGAACCTCTGCGCCAACAACTACCTCGGGCTCGCCAGCCACCCGGCGATCGTCGCGGCCGCGCACGAGGCGCTCGACCGCTGGGGCTACGGGATGGCCTCGGTTCGCTTCATCTGCGGTACGCAGGCGCTCCACCGTGAGCTCGAGGACCGGCTCTCGGCATTCCTCGGCACCGACGACACGATCCTCTTCTCCTCCTGCTTCGACGCGAACGGCGGCCTGTTCGAGGCGCTGCTGACCGACGAGGACGCGGTCATCTCGGACTCGCTCAACCACGCTTCGATCATCGACGGGATCCGGCTCTGCAAGGCGCAGCGCCTCCGCTATGCGAACGGCGACATGGACGAGCTCGAGGCAAAGTTGACAGAGAGCGCAGGCGCCCGCCGCCGCATGATCGCCACCGACGGCGTCTTCTCCATGGACGGCTACCTGGCCCGCCTCGCCCGGATCTGCGAGCTCGCCGAGCGCCACGATGCGCTCGTGATGGTCGACGACTCCCACGCGGTCGGCGTCGTCGGATCCGGCGGGCGCGGAACGCCGGAGCGCTTCGGGCTCGCCGAGCGCGTCGACATCCTCACCGGGACGCTCGGCAAGGCGATCGGCGGCGCGAGCGGCGGCTACGTCTCCGGGCGGCGGGAGATTGTCGAGCTGCTGCGGCAGCGCGCTCGGCCCTACTTGTTTTCGAACAGCCTCGCCCCGCCGGTCGTCGCGGCCAGTCTCGCGGCGCTCGAGTTGATCGAGAGCTCCGGCGAGCTGCGCGAAGCGCTGCGCGTCAACACGGCGCACTTCCGCGCGCTGATGACGGACGCAGGCTTCGAGATCCTGCCGGGCGAGCACCCGATCGTCCCGGTGATGATCGGCGACGAGGTCACGGCGGCCCGCTTCGCGGAGCAGCTCGCAGCAAACGGGGTCTACGCGGTGAGCTTCTCCTTTCCGGTCGTCCCGCGCGGCGCGGCCCGGATCCGGACGCAAATGTCCGCGGCGCACACGATCGCCGATCTCGACTTCGCAGCCGGGCGGTTCGCGCTCGCGCGGGAGGCCGTTCCCGTCTGACCCAACGCGACTCGCAAGCCCCGCTGTTCAGGGCGGTCCAGGCGAGCGCTTCGGAGCAGCCCAGAACGGGCTCTGTCCGGACCAGGCGCTCCGGTTTCCAATCGATCGAACGCGGCGAGCGATAACCAAGCGGCCGCGCCGACAAGCAAGCACGAAAATGCGACGTACCGCCGGGACGGCGGGACTTCGGGTCGGGAGACCCGAGTGCACCTCGGGAAGAGGCAGAACGCCGAAGCCAGAAAGAGAAGCCGGCGAGCGCTAGGGGCGGAGCACCACTTCGAGCGCCGTGCCCGAGCCGGGAGCGGTCGTGAGCGAGAACGCGCCGCCCATGACCGAGGCACGCTGACGCATGTTGTTCAATCCCAGGGCCGCCCCGTCAACCGGATGCTCGAACCCCGCTCCGTCGTCACGGACGCCGACGAGGCGATCGGCGCCGCGGTGTCCGATCGTCACCCAGGCGCGGCGCGCGTGCGCGTGCTTACGGGCGTTCGCGAGCCCCTCCTGGACGATGCGGAACACCTCGATCTGCTCGTCGGGCGCGAGATGCATGGTCCCGTCGATCTCGAGCTCGACGTCGAGGGCGCCGTCGGCTGTTAGGAAGTCGACGTAGCGGCGGAGCGCGGCGTCGAACGGCGCGCGCCCGGCGGCCGAGGAGAGCGCAAGCACGGCGAAGCGCGTCTCGGTCTGTGCAGCCTGGACGGCCTCCTTGAGCTTCGGGATCGTCTCTCCCGCGTCGGCACCGCTCTCGAGCATCGCCGCGTGCGTCGCGATCGCAAACAGGTATTGAGCGAGCCCGTCGTGGATCTCGCGTGCGACGCGGGCGCGCTCCTCGGCAACGGCGCGCCCGAACTCGGAGGCCTGGATCGCCCGCCAGACGCCGACGACGAGAACGCCGTAGGCGAACAGCCGCAGGAAGTCGCCCTGTGTGACGTCGCGCGCGGAGACCTCCGGCCCGAACAGGTAGTCGAGCGAAGCGAAGAGCGTCAGGGTGGCACCAAGCGCGAGCCAGCGATCGAGGTCCTCGCCCAGCCTGCGAAACCGGTAGCCGAAGCCGATGACCGCGACGAGGTCGAGCAGCGCGAGGAGCGAGAGGAGCGTGCTCTCCACGGGACTCACCTTCCCGTACCCGAGTGATGCGGGCGCCGGGCGGCCGATCGCGCTCGAGACGAGCCAGATCGCCACGAGAGCGAGGAGCACGGTCACGGTCAGCTCGATCAGCGCCGCGCGCCGGCGTTCGACGACGCCGCGGACGAACGGAGCGCAGGCGAGGACCGCCCAGCCGACGACCGTGCCGCCGAGGCTCGCCCAGTCGCCCGCGCTGGTTCCCTCGCCCGCACCGATCGCAGGACCGATCGCGAAGGCAACCCAGGAGAGCGAGAGCACCGAGAACCCGGAGCAGAGCATGAGGTCGAAGCGGCGCCCTTCGATCGTGAAGCGGATCGCTGTCAGGAGCGCGATCAGCCCACCGCCGACGGCGTAGAGCGTCGTGAGCACGAGTCGAAGTTGCGGCTGCTCGTGCGGGACACGGAGGCTCGCCTTGGTCAGGAAGAGCGCGAGCGCCGCGCCGAGCAGCGCGACGAGCACAACCTCGCCCCAGAGGAACGTCTCGAATGCGTTTCTCCGCGTCGTTTGGCGCATCGCTCCCGGTATCGGCACAATCGCCAGGAGGCATGACCGCGCGGGTCCTCATCGCAGACGACCACCCGTTGACCCGCGACGCGCTCGCGGGGCTGCTGAGCGCGAACGGCTTCGAGGTCGTGGGGCAGGCCGCGGGCGGAGTGGAGGCGATCGCCCTCGCAACCGAGCTCGACCCCGACCTGATCGTCCTCGACCTGACGATGCCCGAGATGGACGGCCTGAGCGCGCTGCCGAAGCTCCGCGATGCGGCGCCGGCCGCGGCGGTCGTCGTCCTGACAGCCTCGGAGGACGACGGGAACCTACTCTCGGCGATCCGCCTCGGCGCCGCCGGGTACCTGCTCAAGAACGAACCACCGGAGCGCATCGTCGGGTTCCTGCGCGGCGTCGCAAACGGCGAGGCCGCGCTCTCGGGCGCCGTGGCTCGCCGCTTGCTCGAACAGGTGAGGGAAGGAGGCCACTCCCAGGGCGTCGTCCCGCAGTCGTTCGCCGGTCTGCTGTCGGCGCGCGAGCTCGAAGTGCTGCTCCTGCTCGACCAGCATCTCGGCACTGACGAGATCGCGACGCGGCTCTTCATCTCCGAGCACACGGTGCGCTCGCACGTGAAGAACCTCCTGGCGAAGCTCGGGGTCTCGTCGCGACGCGACGCGCTCGAGAAGCTCGCCGCCGCCCGCGCCGGCTGATCGGCCGGTGTTCCGGGTCGCTCGGGCAGCTCGCCGCGGCGACGTACTCATCCGTCCGAAAAACCGCCGAGCGCCGCCGCGACGAGCTTAGGGAGCGTGTCGAGGTTGTAGCCGCCCTCGAGTACCGCGGCAACGCGCGGCGCGAGCCGGGACGAGCGCCGCGCGAGCTCCCCGAAGAGACCGGTCGTGAGGTTGAGGTCCGCGAGCGGGTCCTCGATGTGCGCGTCGAATCCCGCCGACACGAGCAGCAGCCCGGGCTGGAACGCCTCGATCGCCTGCTCGGCGCGACCGAAGGCCTCGAGGTACGCCGCGTCCCCTGTGCCGGGCGGGAGCGGCAGGTTCACGAGCGTCGGCCCTTGCTCCTCCGGGCCGCCCGTGCCCGGATAGAACGGGCCGCCGTACTGGTGCAGCGAGACATAGAGGATCGACGGATCACCTTCCACGATCGCCTGTGTCCCGTTCCCGTGGTGCACGTCCCAGTCGAGGATCGCGACGGGGCCGAGGCCGAGCTCCGCCTGCGCCCACCGAGCGGCGATCGCGACCGAATCGAAGATGCAGAAGCCCATCGCGCGATTCGGCTCGGCGTGGTGACCCGGCGGGCGGACGAGCGCAAACCCGCCGCGCCGCACCGCCTCGATCGCTGCCCCGGACGAGAGCAGCGCCGCCTCGAAGGTCGTCTCGGTGCACACCGTGTCGTTGTCCAGCCACCCGCGCCCACCGCGGATCTTCTCGACCAGCGACTTGGTGTGACAGCGCAGGACGTCCGCTTCGACGGCGGGCTCGCATTCGACGAACTCGAACCGCTCGTGAAGCACCTCGATCCGCGCCTGCGATTCGGGATGGCTGCCGGTGGGATGGAGCCGAGCGAAGGCCGAATGGCTGACGATCTCCACTAACTGTGCTCGGCAATTCTCTTGGCGAGCCCGTTCAGCCCGAGCTCGCGGGCCTTCGCCTCGGCCCGCACGAAGTCGGGTTGCATCGCTCGAAGCTCTGGCAACGGCGCGCCCGCGTCCATCGTCGCAATCCGGCGATAGAGCCGCAGGTCGCCGGCGATCGGCGCAAAGCGCCCGGCTTCGAGCACGGCCTCGAGCGTCCGAAACTGGGCGAGCAGGCTTGCGGCGCCCTTCGGCCCGATGCCGAGGGCGCCCGGGATGCGGTCCGACGGGTCGCCGCGCAACGCGATGAAGTCCGGAACCTGCTCCGGGTCGACGCCGTAGCGCTCACGCACCTCCGCCGGGCCGATGCGAGCGAGCTCGCTGACCCCGCGGACCGGCTGCAAGACGATCACACGGCCCGATACGAGCTGGAACGCATCCCGGTCCGAGGTCACGACCACGACCGTCCCGGGCCAGCGCGCCGCCGCTGCGGCCAGGAAGTCGTCGGCCTCGTACCCGGCCGCCTTCGCCACCGCGAACCCGAACGACTCGACGAGGCCGGGGAGCAAGGCGAGCTGCTCGACGATCGACTCCTCGAACACCCGTCCCGACTGGTACCCGGGGAGCGCCTCGTTGCGGTAGGTCGGAACCTCGAGGGTGTCCCATGCAACGACAACGGCGGCGGGCCGCTCGGCCTCCCAGAGGCGCAGCAGGAAGTTGCCGAAGCCGACGAGCGCGTTTGCCTGGCGACCGTTGCCGCGGATCGATTTCGGCAACGCGTGGTAGGCGCGATGGGCGAGCGAATCGCCGTCGATCGCCAGCAACGGACGGGCTTCGGAAGGACTTGGCATCCCCGGCGAGTATCGCGTACCCCGACGTGGTGGCTATCGTGGCCCGCTGAAATGGCCAAAACAAAGACAACCCGTACGCCGTCGTCGGGGCGCAAGCTCGTGATCGTCGAGTCACCGGCGAAAGCGAAGACGATCGCGGGGTACCTCGGGAAGGGCTACATGGTCGAGTCTTCGATCGGCCACGTCCGCGATCTGCCCCACAGCGCCGCCGAGGTACCGGCCGCCCAGAAGCAGGAATCGTGGGCGCGCCTCGGCGTGAACGTCGACCACGACTTCGAGCCGCTGTACGTCATCGACCCGAAGAAGAAATCCGTCGTCGCCGATCTTCGAAAGAGCCTCGCGTCGGCCGACGAGCTTCTGCTCGCGACAGACGAAGACCGCGAAGGCGAGGCGATCGCCTGGCATCTCGTGCAGGTCCTGGAGCCGAAGGTGCCGGTACGGCGGATGGTCTTCCACGAGATTACGAAGCAGGCGATCGAGCGCGCACTCGAGGAGACGCGCGAGATCGACGACCGGCTCGTCGACGCGCAGGAGACCCGCCGCATCCTCGACCGCCTGTACGGCTACGAGGTCTCCCCCGTGCTCTGGAGGAAGGTGATGAAGGGCCTCTCGGCCGGCCGCGTCCAGTCGGTGGCGACCCGCCTCGTGGTCGAGCGCGAGCGCGAACGAATCGAGTTCCGCGCCGCCGAGTACTGGGACATCGTCGCGACGCTCGCCCCTGGCACCTTCGACGCGCGGCTCACCTCACTCGACGGAAAGAAGATCGCGCAGGGCCGCGACTTCGCCCGTAACGGCCAGCTTCTCACCCTCGACGCTGTCCAGCTCGACGAGGCGAGCGCCCGCGACCTCTCGGCCGCGCTCGACGGTGCCGCGTTCGCCGTCCGCTCGGTCGAGCGCAAGCCGTACACGCGCCGGCCGGCCGCGCCGTTCATGACCTCGACCCTCCAGCAGGAGGCGAGCCGCAAGCTTCGCTTCTCGGCGCAGCACACGATGCGCGTCGCCCAGCGGCTGTACGAGAACGGTTACATCACCTACATGCGGACCGACTCCACATCGCTGTCGGAGACGGCGATCGCGGCGGCGCGCGAGCAGGCCCGGTCGCTCTACGGCGTCGAGACGGTTCCCGAGGCGCCACGCCAGTACAACCGCAAAGTCAAGAATGCGCAGGAGGCGCACGAGGCGATCCGCCCGGCTGGGGACAGCTTCCGCCATCCCGACGAGATCCGACATGGCGTTGAGCGAGACGAGGCGGCGTTGTACGAGCTGGTCTGGAAGCGAACCGTGGCCTCGCAGATGGCCGACGCCCGTGGCGAGACCGTCTCGGTTCGAGTCGGCGCGACGGCTAAGGACGGCCGCGACGCCGAGTTCGGCACGGCGGGCACCGTGATCACCTTCCGCGGTTTCATGCTCGCCTACGAGGAGGGCCGAGATGAGGCGGTCGCAGCCGACGAGGAGGAGCGCCGCCTGCCGCCGCTTGCCGAGGGAGACGCGCTCGAGGCGACCGCCCTGGCGCCCGAGTCGCATTCGACGACCGCCCCCGCCCGCTACACCGAGGCGACGCTCGTGCGGGCGCTCGAGGAGCGCGGGATCGGCCGCCCTTCGACCTACGCCTCGATCATGGGCACCATCCTCGACCGCGGCTACGTCCGCAAGGTGGGGCAGGCGCTGATCCCGACATTCCTGGCGTTCGCGGTCACCAACCTGCTCGAGCAGCACTTCGCTCGCCTGGTCGACTACGAGTTCACGGCACTGTTGGAGGACGACCTCGATCGGATCGCCTCTGGTGACGAGCAGCGCACCGCGTGGCTCAGCCGCTTCTACTTCGGCGGCGATTCGGAGGACGAAGGGCTGAAGGAGCTCGTCTCGGATCTCGGGGAGATCGACGCCCGCGCGGTCAACACGATCGTGATCGGCAACGGGATCGAGTTGCGCGTGGGCCGCTACGGCCCCTACATCGAGCGAAACGGCGAGCGGGTCACGATCTCCGACGAGATCCCACCCGACGAGCTCACGCCCGCCCGAGCCGAAGAGCTTCTCGCGCAGTCCTCCGACCAGCGCGAGCTCGGCACCAACCCCGAGACCGGACTGGCGGTCTCCGTCAAGAACGGCCGCTACGGCCCCTATGTGACCGAGGCCGCCGTGGACGACGAGAAGCCGCGCACCGCCTCGCTGTTCAAATCGATGTCACCGGAAACCGTGACGCTCGAGGACGTGCTGCCGCTCTTCGGCCTACCCCGCGTGGTCGGCGTCGATCCCGCGGGCGAGGAGGTGATCGTCTCGAACGGCCGCTATGGCCCCTTTGCCAAACGTGGCAGCGACACGCGCTCTCTCGAGAGCGAGGAGGAGCTGCTGACGATCTCGCTCGACCAGGCGCTCGCCCTGCTCGCGAAGCCCAAGGAGCGCGGCCGCGGCGCGAGTGCTGCGCCGCTGCGCGAGCTCGGAGGCGCCGACCCCGTGAGCAAGAAGCCGCTCGTGATCAAGAACGGACGCTTCGGCCCCTATGTCACCGACGGCGAGACGAACGCGAGCCTCCGCGCCGATGACCAGGTCGAGTCGCTGACGCTCGAGCGGGCCGTCGAGCTGATGGCCGCCCGGCGCGAGCGCGGGCCCGCAAAACCGCGGCGCAAGCGTTCCTGACCATAACCGCTTACGGTTTCTTCACAGTTCGCCAACCAGTTCCACTGGTTCTCTCACCGAAGATCGGCGATACTGCGACCTGAGGACGCCTGGTCGGGCCCTCGTCCGCTACCGTGGGAGTGTCCTTCCGCGCGCGACGGTGGCTGCTCGGGCGGGAAAGGGGGCAAGCAGGATTGCAAGTTTCAACGAATCCTCTCGTTTCGCTGGAAATCAGAGGACAAATACCGTACGGTGCGAAAGCGGCGTGGAGCGTAGGGCGATGAAAGGCGTGGGAGAACCGGTGACGCAGAACCAATTGACTGAGTTGCTCGAGAGCGAGGGCGCGAAGGCCATGCTCGAAACGGGCGAGGAGCGCGGCTGGATCGAACCTGCCGAGCTGGAGGCGTTTGCACTCGAGCACGAGTTGGTCGACGCGGATGTCGAGGACCTCACACGTGAGCTCGAACGGATCGGACTCGAGGTGCGCGAGGCGAAGCCCGAGGAGAAGGCAGCCAAGTCCGAGGAGGTCGTGTACGAGGCCGACCAGCCCTCCGGCGCAGGCGATTCGCTGCAGCTCTTCCTTGCCGACGTCGGTCGCCACAAGCTTTTGACCGCGGCTCAAGAGGTGATCCTCGCGAAGAAAATCGAGCGCGGCGACCTGGTCGCGAAGCGACAGATGATCGAGTCGAACCTGCGGCTCGTCGTCTCGATCGCGAAGGGCTACCGCGGGCTCGGCGTACCGTTCCTCGACCTGATCCAGGAAGGTACGCTCGGGCTGAATCGCGCCGTCGAGAAGTTCGACTGGCGTCGCGGGTACAAGTTCTCGACGTACGCGACCTGGTGGATCCGCCAGTCCGTGCAGCGCGCGGTCGCAAACCACGCGCGCACGATTCGCGTCCCCGTCCACGTCGTCGAGCGGCAACAGAAGCTGTCGCGTGCCGCCCGACGGCTCGAGGTTGAGCTCGGCCGGGAACCGACGAAGGAAGAGCTCGCCGAGGCAACAGGCCTGCCGATCCAGCACGTCGACGAGGCCCTTTCGGCTGCGTCTGCGTCGGTCTCGCTCAACCAGACTGTCGGCGCCGACGACGAGGGCGAGCTCGGCGACCTGTTCGCCGACCGCGAAGCCCCGGACCCCTTCGACGAAGCCGAGGAGTCGCTGCGCCGCCAGAACATCCGCAAGGCGCTCGACGCGCTACCCGAGCGGGAGCGGCGGATCCTCGAGCTACGGTTCGGCTTTGAGGGCGAGCCGTGGACGCTCGAAGCGATCGGCCACGAGCTCGACCTGACGCGCGAGCGCGTCCGGCAGCTCGAGGGCCAAGCGCTCTCGCGCCTCGCGGCGCTACGCGAGCTCGCGGGCCTCGCGGCCTAACCGAACACCTAGCCGCACGCTCGCACCTCGATCACTCGCGGAGGAGTGAGCCACTGCTCGGGCTACTCGGTCGGGACCGTGCAGCATCGCGCTCCCTTGCCGGGTCGGGCGGAAACCCGCACCCGTATCCTCTCTCGCATCGACGCGCACACCAGATCGAGGTTGCGCCCCCACGAGCCGTTGGCGGGCCGGCTCGTGCGGGTCGAGTCGTTGGGGGAGCACCACCGCGAGGGGCTCCGAGCGGCGGCGGGCGAGGATCCGACGATCTTTCGCTTCATGGCCTACCCCGGTGAGTTCGACCGCTGGTTCGACGACGCGCTCGCCGCTCCCGCGGACGTTCCGTTCGCCGTCGTCTTCGGCGGCGCCGAGGTCGGATCGACGCGGTACCTGAACTACGAGGAGCACCACCGCCGGGCGGAGATCGGCTGGACCTGGTTGCGACCTTCGGCGTGGGGCACCGGCGCGAACATCGAGACGAAGCTGCTGCTGCTCGAGCATGCGTTCGAGCGATGCGGGCTGCAGCGGGTGGAGTTCAAGACCGACGCGCGGAACGAGCGGACACGCGGAGCGCTGCTCGCGCTCGGCGCGCAGTTCGAGGGGATCTTCCGCAAGCACATGATGCTGCCGACCGGGCCCCGTGATTCGGCTTGGTACGGGGTCACGGAGGACGACTGGCCCGAGGTGAAGGCGCGGCTCCTCTGGCGGCTGCAGTCTCGCGAATGAAGTGCGCCGCGGCGGTCGAGCCCGTGCGGGCGCAGCCGCGCGAGAGCGCCGAGCAGGTCACGCAGGCACTCGCCGGCGAGCCGCTTCGCGTCGAGGAGCGCCGCGGCGGCTGGGCGAGGATCGTAACGGCGTATGGCTACCCCGGCTGGGTGCGCGAGGCTGCGGTCGAGGACGGCGAGGGCGCATTACCCGTGGCGGAAGCGTCGAGCCCGCTCGCGGCCGCGCGCCGCTACCTGGGCGCTCCATACGAATGGGGAGGCCTGACGCAGGCTGGGATCGACTGCTCGGGGCTCGTCCACATCGCCTACCGGGCGACGGGCCGTCTCGTCCCGAGGGATTCCTGGCAACAGGAAGCGGCGGGCATATCCGTGGCCTCCGGCGAGGAGCGCCCAGGAGATCTGGTCACCTACGGCGAGCGCGAGAAAGCTGACCACATCGCGTTCTGGCTCAGCGCCGAAAACATTCTTCACGCGACCTCGCGACACGGCCTTGGGGTCGTCGAGGAGCCCGAGCCGGCCGAGCTGCGTGCTCGCCGCCGCGGCATCGTCTCATTGTATGACCCGAGCCGGAATTCCACACCAAGTTCGCCACCAAAGGAGGGATCGAGCTAAAGCCGCTCCGAAAGGCCGCCGATATCGGGCACGTGGACGCAGCGCAGCGTGAAGAAATCCTGACCCGCTACCGCGAGCACTCGCGCCGCTTCCAGACGGTCGCCGCTCGCAGGGCGCCGATCGTGGAGCTGGTCGAGTTCCCGCCCCGCCCCCGGGTGGCCGAACCGGAACACTCGCCGACGGCCCGGGAGATCGAGGTCCTTCAGCTCGTCTCGGAGGGTCTTGTGAATCGCGAGATCGGCGACCGCCTTTTCCTCTCGGAGGAGACGGTCAAAAGCCATGTCCGCCATCTTCTCGCGAAGCTTCAGGCAAGGTCGAGAGCCCACGCCGTAGCTGTTGGCTTCCGGCGCGGGCTCCTGACCTAGATTCCAGCTGTTCAGCAGGTATTTCGTCGTCTACGGAAAATCACCTAAAGGGTGATGTCAGACAACGACGAACCACTGATACTCAGCTTGTGGAACTACCAACAGACGGCGCCACCCGCGAGCGTTGCGCGAGTGGCAAGACGTGCAGCGATCTTGCGCATTTGTATTTCTCCCCTCGGTTGGGAACTGACGGCACCGGCAATCCTATGCCCCTTCTGGGGGAAGCGCAAGTGGTAATGGCGATACTCGACGGACATTCTTGCGAATGAACTCGAAGCCGATGCTCAGATACCAGGCAGCACTGCTCGCGAGCGCACTCGCGCTGCTGGCTATCTCCGTGCCGAGAGGACTCGGGAATCCTTTCGCAGTGCTCGGATTGGCGGTTGTCGCGGCGCTCGCGGAGCGCGGACGAGTCCAGCTTTCAAGCGTCACACAAGTGTCGATCTCAGTCCTGCCCACGGTATTCGCCGCCGCGGTGTTCGGCCCCCTCGCGGCACTGATCGTTGCGGCGGCTTCGTTCCTAAGCGACTTCCCGCTCGACGTCGTAGGGAACCGGGCGCTGACTGGCGCCCGAGGCGATCGTATCTTGCGATGGGGCGTTTACACGTGTATTCGAGCGATCTACGGAGGCGCGGCTGGTTTCGCAGCGCTCGGTTTGAGCGTCGTCACGAGCCAGGGAACGACCACCCGGCTTATCGCTGCGACCGTGGCGGCGACATTCGTCGCCGAACCCCTCGATCTCGCCTTCGCAGCGTTCACCCTCCGCCTTCGCGGCGGGAGCGCCATGGGTTTCCTTCGCATGTGCGCACCGATGTACGCGGTGTCCGCGTGTCTGTATACGCCGATCGTCGCCGCCCTGACCGTGGCGTACGCCGAAGTGTCCCCGTGGACAATGCCACTCTTCTTCCTTCCAGCGCTTGCCGCACAACGGCTATTCGGTCTCTATCAGGGGCAGCGACAGCTCGCGGCGCGCCTGGTGGATGCAAACGCCGACCTCGAGAAGGCGAACATCTCTTTTGCGACCGCACTCGTCACAACTCTGGACGCTAGGGACCGTTACACCGCCGGCCACTCGGCGGCCGTAGCCATCTACGCGAGGGACATCGCCGCACGGATGGGGCTTTCTGAGCAAGAAGCAGCAACGTCGCACCTTGCGGGTCTTGTCCACGACATCGGCAAAATTGGTCTCTCCGCTGGCCTGCTTGAAAAACCTGGCGCCTTGACCTTGGAGGAGCGCCGCGAGATGCAGCGTCACTCGGAAATCGGTGAGCGGATCCTCGCGAAGGTCGAAAGCTACACAGAGATCGCCTCGATCGTTCGGCACCACCACGAGCGCGTCGACGGCGGCGGATATCCGGACGGGATCTTATACCACGATATTCCGCTGCTCTCGCGGATCATCGCCGTTGCAGATGCGTACAACGCCATGACGTCAGATCGCCCTTATCGCGACGCGATGCCGAGTCGGGTTGCGCGACTGCGCCTCGCCCAGGCTGTCGAAACTCAATTCGACACGTCAGTGGTAGCTGCCTTCGAGGCCGTTCTTGCCGGAGCTAGCGAGCCGTATCGAATGGCCCGCTCCCCGGAGTTCTCATTCGAATGGCAGCACGAAGAAGCGGAGGCCTACCAGTCGGACGAATCATCTGTAGCCGCCTTCTCGATTTCGGCGTAGCGCGCGACCGCAGCGGTCCGGGTGCGAACTCCAAGCTTGTTGAAAATATGATCCAGGTGGCTCTTAACGGTGCCGGGCGAAATGAAGAAGCTCGCCGCTATCTCAGAGTTCTTTCGTCCCTGCGCAACTTGCTCCATGATCTCGCATTCCCGCGACGACAGAACCCCGTGTGAGCCAGTTGCACGGGTCACAAGACCCACCGATTTCGCAAGTGCGATGTCATTTGAACGGAGCAACACGTCGCGTAACTCTCTTCGGTGCCCGGGAGATGCTGCAAGGTGAGCAAGAAGGACGGGCGAAGACCGCGCGGCACAGACAACGCCGTCCCAAGCCGCAAGTCCAGAAGCAAGATCCAGTAGAGCCCCGGTTGCCGCGCTGTCGGGCTTGGACCCGCTGAGTCCTACTATGGCGTGTACCGCTGCACAGAGTATTCGAGTATCCATGGCCCGGGTCAGTTCAAGTGCACGCGTCGCGGTGCTGAGCGCATCGCCCATGTCGCCCAC
>DATKRX010000032.1:0-4807 GCA_035531915.1 Gaiellaceae bacterium
TCGCAAGGCCGAGAACGAGCGCGACGAGCAAGGATCCGAATAGGCTCCTCGGCCAGGCCACGGGGCGATTATCGCATTCGGAAGAGGCCCTGCCCCCCTCGCCGGCCACACCCGGCACGCCCATTCTTCGAGGCGGGCGCCGTCGGCCGAGCCACGCGCTCTTCGCTTTCACAACGGTCTCTGGTCGAAAGGCAACTCGGGCACGACCGCAGGCCACCTAGGTCGCTTGCAGTGAGCGGACGGCGGCCGTGATGTCGGCCTGACTCGGAAGGGTCGAGAGCTCGAGATCCTTGTGGTAGGGAACGGGGTGAGACGGGGCCCCGAGCCGGATGATCGGCGCTTCAAGGTCCCAGAAGCATTGCTCGGCGTTTTGGGCTGTGAGGAAGGCGTTGATTGCGGCAGTGAGGTCGGGGAGGCTGTGGAGGAGGCCGCGGGGGATTACTTTGTCTGGGCGACCTCGATCCTCACGACCACGTCTCCGACGTTGGCCGGGTCGCCCTCCCGCACGAGCACCTCGCGCACCGTTCCAGCGTGCCCCGACTCGACCCCGAAGGTCGCCTTCTCCGACTCGACTTCGATCAGGACCGTGGTGGGCTCGACGAGGTCGCCGGGCGCGACGAGGACGGAGACCACGTCGACCTCGACCGTCGACATGCCGGCCTTCGGGATGTGGACGTCGATCATCCCGCCGGCCCTTCCCTCGCTGCCGCGCGGACGGCGCCGGCGAGCTGCGCGCGCGACGGGAGCACGGCCTTCTCGAGTTCGACGGCGAACGCGATCGGAGTATCGGCGCGGGTGATGCGCCGTGGGCGGGCGATGAGCCGCATCTCCTCCGCCGCTGTGGCGACGATCTCCGCGCCCAGGCCGCAGCTGCGGTTCGAGTCGTCGAAGACGACGAGCCGCCCGGTGCGTTGGAGTGACTCGTCAAGGAGCTTCCAGTCGAAGGGGTAGATCGTGCGCGGATCGAAGACCTCGACCGAGACCTCGCCCTCGAGCTCGCCGGCGAGTGCGAGCGCCTCGTGAACCAGGTGCCCGATCGCCACGACCGTCACGTCGGTGCCCGTGCGGTGGATCCGGGCGCTTCCGATCGGCACCGGCTCCGGGTCGTCGGGGAGCTCGCCGCGCACCGGCAGCACCGCCGCGGGCGCCAGGTAGAGCACCGGATCGTCGTCGCGGATGGCCGCGATCATCAGGCCGTAAGCATCGGCCGGCGTCGCGGGGAGCACGGTCTTCACGCCGGCGTGAGCAAACAGCGAGTACGGGTGGTCGGAGTGCTGCGCCGCAAGGCCGAGCCGGGCGCCGGAGCCCGGCACGAGGTAGACGACGGGCACCTTCGCCTGGCCGCCCGTCATCAGGCGGAGCTTCTGCGCCTGGTTCGCGATCTGCTCGAAGGCAAGGTAGAGAAGCGAGGGGATCTGGTA
The DNA here is from genome assembly GCA_035531915.1 of Gaiellaceae bacterium. Taxonomy (GTDB): domain Bacteria; phylum Actinomycetota; class Thermoleophilia; order Gaiellales; family Gaiellaceae; genus PALSA-600. Next base: position 1,422 of record DATKRX010000032.1, read on the forward strand.
CTCGACGACGCAGCGGAGGCCCGAGAGCGCCGCCCCGGTCGCGAACCCCGTGAACATCTGCTCCGAGATCGGCATGTCGAGCACGCGGTCGGGCCCGAACTCCTCGAGCAGGCCTTTCGTCACTCCCCGCAGCGACTCCCTGACGTCCTCGCCGACGACGAACACGGTCGGATCGGCGGCCATCTCGTCGCGGAGCGCCCGGCCGAGCGCCGGAAGGTAGCGGAGCGTGCTCACCCCACGAACCCCCTCCGCGGTAGGAGGCCGCTCGCGTAGACGTACTCGAGCGCATCGGCCGGGTCGGGCCGCGGGCTCGCGCGGGCAAACTCGACTGCCTCGTCGAGGAGCTCCTCGACGGCGGTGCGGATCTGCTCCTCGTCTGCCCGATCGAGCTTGGCGCCGGTGGCCGTGATCGGGTCGCGGAGGCGCCAGCGGTCGATCTCAGCCTGCGTGCGGTAACCGAGCTTCATCGTCCGCTCGGCGGTGTGGTGGCCGAAGTAGCGGTACGTGACGCACTCGAGGAACGTCGGCCCCTCGGCCGCGCGCGCCCGCCCGGTTGCCCGGTGGGCCGCCTCGAGCACGGCTTCGACGTCCATCCCGTCTACCTGCTCGGCCGCCATCCCGTACGCGGCCGCGCGCTCGACGAGCGAGCCGGCGGTCGACCGCGACTGCGCGAGTGTGACCGCGTAGCCGTTGTTCTCGCATGCGAAAATCACCGGCAGCTTCCAGAGCGCGGCCAGGTTCATCGTCTCGTGAAGGACGCCCTGGTTCGCGCCGCCGTCACCGAAGAACGTGACCGCGACGCGCCTTGTCGCGCCGACCGCGGTCGCCCACGCGGCCCCCGCGGCGAACGGGGCGCCCGCGGCGACGATGCCGTTGGCGCCGTAGATTCCGAGCGCGAGGTCGGCGATGTGCATCGACCCGCCGCGACCCCGGTTCAGCCCGTCGACCCGCCCGAGCAGCTCGGCCATCATCCGGCGCACGTCGGCGCCTTTCGCGATCAGGTGGCCGTGGCCGCGGTGGGTGGAGGTGATCACGTCGTCGGCGTTGAGCGCGGCGCAGATCCCGGTCGCGACCGCCTCCTGCCCGACGTACTCGTGCGTCACGCCCGCGATCTCGTTCGCGTTCACGAGCTCGACGATCCGCTCCTCGAAGCGGCGGATCGTGAGCATCGTGCGGTAGAGGTCGGAGAGGGACGCGGTCACGGTCGGCCTAGAAGTGGAAGAGGTCGAGGGCGTTGCCGCCGCGGATGCGGGCGCGGTCGGCTTCATCGAGGCCCGGATAGTGCGCCTCGAGCGAGGCGAGCGTCTCCGCGTAGCCCGGCTCCTCCCGGATCCACGGCGTGTCCGACCCGAGCAGCAGGCGGCCCGGGCCGTAGGCAGCGAGCAGCGCGGTCGTGACCGGGCGGAGGTCGAGGTAGGGGCAGGGGCCTTCCGCGAAGGCATACAGGCCGGCGAACAGGACGAGCACGCGCGGGAAGCGGGCGAGGCTCGTGACGGCGCGCAGCCCCTCCGCCGGGTAGGGCGCGTCGAACCGCGGCCGACGGTACTCGTCGACCGCGAGGGTGGAGGGCCAGTAGCCGAGGTGGTTGAGAACGACCGTGAGCTCGGGGAGCACGCCGAGCACCCGCTCGAGCTGCTCCATCTGCTCCCGCCCGCCGTAGAACCAGAGCTTGTCCCCCGACCGGGCGAGTTCCGCTAGCAGCGGGAAGGTCGAGAGACGCTCGGGGTCGGTCTCTCCCGAGTCGCCGAGCCCGAACAGGCGCAGGCCCTGCAGCCCCGCCGTCTCGCGCCGCCGTCGGTACTCCTCGACGCTCGGCGCCTCCGGCCCCTGCGCTCCGATCAGCGCGAAGCGACCCGGGAACCGCTCGAGGCTGAACCGAAGGTACTCGTCCTGATGGGAGAGCGGCACGAGCACCGCCTGGCTGACGCCGGCCTGCTCCATCTCGGTGACGAACTGCTCGACCGTCGCCTCCCGGTCGGGCGGGGTCAGCTCGGCGTGGACCTCGCGGGGGAAGCGGTCACCGACCGCCGCGAACACGTGGGCATGGGCATCGACCGTGGTCACGCCGCCTCCAGGTAGCGCCGCACCGCAAGCGCGTACAGCTCCGCGGCCTGCACGATCCCCTCGACCGGAGCCGACTCGTTCGGCGCATGGGCACGTGGGAGAAACCCGGGCCCGAACGCCGCGACCGTCGGGATGCCGGCCGTGAGCTGGAGGTGGGAGGCGTCGGTTGCGCCGGGGAACACCCCCACCGGCCGCACCTCGCCGAGCACGATCCCGCTCGCCTCCTGCAGCGCCAGCACGAGCGGGTGACCCGGGTCGATCTCGGTCGCCGGGACCCACACCTCGAAGTCGAGTTCGGCATCGAGCTCGGGGTCGTCGGCCGCCGCGGCGCCGAGGAACGCCTCGAGATCCTCGATGAGCTGCTCCCTGGTCATGCCGGGCACCGTCCGGATGTCGCAGGCGAACTCGGCCTCGCCGGGGTAGACGCCGTAGAAGACCCCGGCGCGCGCGGTCACGCCGACGTTCACGGTCGGGGCGAGCCCCAGGGCGCTCGAGGGTGGGTAGCGCAGCCCTCCGAGCAGCTCCCGGTCCATCCGGTCAAGCAGCCGCGCCATCTGGACGGTCGCGTTGACAGCGGGGAGCCGGTCGGAGAGGCTTGAATGCATCTGCGTCCCGCGCACGCGCACCTTGAAGAGCGCGGCGCCGCGCGAGACGACGTCGACCGCCTCCCACTCGCGGGTGATCCCGCATGGCTCGCCCAGCACGGCGGCGTCGCCGTCGAGGAGGCCCGAGATCGCAAGCCATTCGGAGCCCGCCCGCGAGCCCGCCTCCTCGTCGGCGGTGAGCACGAGCGACAGTGTCCCCGCGTCGAGGGCCTCGGCTGCGAGCGCCCCGGCGGCGAAGACCATCGCCGCGACGGCGCCCTTCATGTCGCTCGAGCCGAGGCCGTACAGCTCGCCGTCCTCGATCGCGGCTCCGTACGGGTCGTGGCGCCACTCCGATAGATCCCCGGCCGGCTTCGTGTCCAGATGGCCGCAGAGCACGACCGTCCTGCCCTCGCCCCCTCCGACCCGCGCGATCACGTTCGGCCGCGCTGCGGTCGCGCCGACCGTCTCGACCTGGTCCACTCCGAGCCCGCGCAGCTTCGCGACGACGAGCTCGGCCGCCGCCCGCTCGTCGCCGGGCGGGTTCGGGCTCGGCGTGGCGACGAGGGCCTGTGCGAAGGCGACGAGCTCGGCGCGCCGCGAGCGCAGGAAGGCCACGAGCCGTTCGTCGGTCGTTGCGAGGGAGGCGGCTCCGGTCATTCGGTACGTTCGCCGAACGTCTCGATTGCCCGGGCGATCCGCGTCAGCCCCTCGGCGATCTCGTCAGGCTCCCGGGCG
>DATKRX010000033.1:0-14074 GCA_035531915.1 Gaiellaceae bacterium
CGAACCCGCTCCGAAAGGTCTATTACAACATCACGGTCACCTCGCTCTCGGTCATGGTTGCGCTCGCGATCGGGTCGGTCGAGTTGCTGCAGGTGCTCTCGGCGCGGCTCGGGCTCGACTCGGGCTTCTGGGGCTGGCTGAACGCGCTCGACTTCGCGAAGCTCGGCTACGGCATCGTTGGGCTCTTCCTCCTCACCTGGGTGGGCTCGGTCGTGATCTGGAAGGCCCGCCGGATCGACGAGCGCTGGGGCAAAGCGCTGATCCCACGCGAGCGGAGAACGCTCGAGGTTCCACGCTCGCACGCCTTCCCGGCGGATCTCGCCGAGCACGAGTAAAGCTCGCACTCGACACGTCTTGGGCGGGCACGCCGATGGGCGACTGCCGCGGCGACCTAGAGTGGCGTTCGTGACACTCCGTGGCCTTCTCTTGGCCGCCCTCGCGCTCGGGGCCTGCGTAGGAACGGCGGCTGCGGCCGGTTTGCCCGGACCGCCGGTCATTCACGAGCTCTTCACGCTCCTCCCGTGCCCCTCGAGCCCCTCGAAGCGGGACTCGACAATCGGCATCGAGGGCTGCCAGGAGCACACGATCGTCGAGTTGGACAGCAAGATCGACGCGCTCGCGAAGGCGGTCTTCGTTCGCTTCGGAGAGCCGGTGACGCGTCGCCGATTCATCGCCGCCGAGGCGGTCTGGTTCGCCTATCGGCAGGCGTTCTGCGAGAGCGAATCGGAGATCTTCCGAGGAGGCTCGGCTGCCGTCGACGAGTTCGGCGCCTGCGCGGTGTCAGTCGACGCGCAGCACGTCAAGGACCTGACCGAGTTCGACAAGGCCCTCGGCCCGCACTGAGGGCCGCTACGAGGTCAGGGTCGTTGCGTTCTTGACCGAGAGGCCGGCAGCGACGAAGAACGAGCGCATCTGGGGGTCGAGAGTCGTGACCGTCTGCGAGGCGGCACTCTGAAAGAGCTGCGCGACGAGCGCCGGGTTGACGCCGAGCGCGCTCCGGTAGTCGGCCGCCCTCGAGGCCTTGTCTCGGATCACCGCCGTCGCGCGGCACAGGTCGATCTGCCCCCGCGATTGTCGAACTCGAGCACCAGCGAGTAGCTCCTCCCGAGCGCCGCTGCCCATTTGCGGAAGAGCGAGGAATCGGGGTGCATCGCCTGGAGGGTGGCACGAGGTCGGTGATCTGTGGTTTGTGGTCGTCCGCCAGGCGGACGATCAGTCCGGGGAGGAGCGCGAACGCTGCTGCCAATCCCTTGGCGGGGTCTTGCTCTCGAACGGCGCGCAGTTTCTCAACTCACGCTTGATCAGCGAGTTCTCTCCGGTCTGGCCGACGAGCGCCTCGAAGGTGGTGACCTTCGCCTTCAGCGCCACCGCGAGGGCGCGGTCGTGGGCGTCGGGCTTGGCGGGCGCGGGCCCCGGCGCTCTTTGTGGCGGCGAGCGCGAGAGCGATTGCAGCGGTGAACGTACCGGGGCCGCTCATCGTTCGATGAGTGACGATTTCGGCGCCGACTCATCGGCCTCACGCGGTTGGGGGGCCGGAGGTCCGCGTGGTCGGCGTTGTCTGGGGCTGCGACCCGCCGGCTCCGATCAGAGCTCGGCACATCGCCGAGGCGTTCTCGAATGCCTGGCGGTTGATCCCGCCGACCCGGCCCGGGTTCTGCCCATTCGCGAGCGCCGCCTGCATACACTGGTCGTAGGCCTGCTGCTCGGAGTTCGACGGCCTCTGAGATCGAGCGAAGTCGGGTACAGGGGTCCCGGGCGGCAGGTGATTCCCGCACGCTTCGGCTTCCTGCTGGAGCTCGGTCGGGTTGGGCGACTGGCCCGGGCTCGCCTCGATCTTGGCCGTCAGGCAGGCGTTGAACGCCGCGAGGGAACGGCCGGTCGCCGCGTTCGATTTGGCTGACCCCTGGGTCATGATCAGGATGGTCGCGACCCCGATCGCCACGATCGGGACGACCGTGCCGAGAATGATCTTCGGGGTCGAGATCGGCTTGGGAGGCCTCGGCGGGGGCGTCGGAAACCAGGAGGCCTTGGAGAAGTCGGATGTCACGTTTCGATTGTGTCAAGTCGGGCTGCCTTTTGACGAGGGCCGGATTCTCGATTCGCCCGACAGCGGGCCGGTTCGCGGTGGACAATGGAAGCGTGCGCGCGATTTCGACGGTGGCTTTCGTCGTGGCGCTCGGGTCGCTGCTCGTTCCAACCGGCTTTGCGGGCGGCGTGCTGACGTTCACGGTCAAGACAAGGCAGGGGCCGACGACTGCTCACCCCCATCCGCCCTCGGGCGGGGTCGGCGACTCGTATGCCTCGAGCCTCGAGCTTCTCAACCGCAAGGTCGCGCAGTTGGGGAAGCCGGCGCATTCGCCGGTCGGGACGATGGAGTTCACGTACACGATTCGTAAGCAATGCATGTCGTTCGAGGTCACCTGCGTCGCGACCGCCGACTTCGCCACTGTGTCGCTGCTGCCCGGGGGGACGGTGCTCGCGAGCGGCAGGTCGATCCCGATCTCGGATCCGACGATCACGATCCCCGTGACGGGCGGGACCGGACGCTACGCAGGCGCGACCGGGACTGTCACGATCAGCCCGAGCTCGCGGAAGACCAGCACCTACGAGCTCATGCTTCCGTAGCGGTCGGCCGAACGAACGAGGCGCAGCAGTCGAGCGGCGACAATCCCTCGAACGCCGGCCTGTTCGCACCCGAACTCTTGGTAGCGTTCGGGTAGCCCAGGAGCATGTCAACGAGATGATCAGACAGGTGCGCGCGCGTCACGGATTCGCCCGGCGAGGGCGGTCCGGTCCGGTCGCTCCGCTCCTTCTCCTGCTCGGAACTCCGGGCACGGGCAAGCGGCCGCTCGGCAGCTATCTCGCCGAGCAGCGCGGTTTCTTGCACCTGGATTTCGAGAACGCCGAGACGCGTGAATCGTTCCTCGGTTCGACCGACGCCGAGCTCGGCGAGGAGCTTGCCACGTTGGGCATCGCCGGGCGGGGGCTCGTGATCACGTGGGGGGCAGGGCCGGTGACCCAGCTCCGTCATGTCCGGCGGCTTCGACTGCTCGGGATCGAGCCGGTCTGGTTCGACAGCGACCGCGGCACCGCCTGCCGAGCGCATTTTGCGGACGCTCCTCGTGCCCCTCGGATCCGGTTCGTCGACCCGTTCGAGCCTGACGGGAGCTTCCGCCCGCTCGAGGAGGTGGTCGAGGAGCTGCTCCGGCCTCGCCCGCAGCGCCGGCCTGGCCTTGCGCCCGTCCTCGAACCCGTGCTCGCCCCGCGCCTCTCAGGAGCGCTCGCGTCAGGGTCGCTCTGGGCGAAGGCAGCCGGAGGGCTCGCACTGGCAGCCGGAACCGCGTTCGCCACCGTCGCGCTCCTCTCAGGGGTCGGGAGTGGGGCGGCTCACCCGCCGCTCGCCGTTGCGAGGGACGTGGCCGTCAAGCACGTTGCGAGGCTCCCGGACCAGGGTGTGCTCGTCAGCGGCCGTAGCCTCGCCGGGATCCACCTCGGTGACTCGATGGCAACGGTGCGCGCGCTCTGGGGCGGCCATTTCACCTCCTGCCCGGGTCATCGGGCGACAGGGATGTGGTGCTATCTCTATCCGCCTCCCGACGATCCCGTCGGGGCCGGAGTGCAGTTCGCAGGCGGCAAGGTGGTCGCCGTGTTCACGCTCGGGATGACGTTCGGGTGGCGCACGACGACGGGGATCAAGGTCGGGCAGATGCTGAACAACCCGGGCGGCGCTGTCAGCGACGGAAGCACATGGCTGAGCTGCGCCGGCTACAGCGCCAAGGCGACGCCGAACGGGAACGGAGCGGTCACCTCGATTCTCACGCTGGGCCTCTCGGTCTACGGGTTCGCGTTGACGCGGCCCTCAGTCTCGCCCTGTCACTGAGGTCCGGCCCCTCCAGATCCTCCGAGTTTGCCGCTCTCAGTTGGTTACCGGCGCGAAACGCGGGGGCGAGCTCGCCTATCGGGGCGCGACGATTGCCCGCACGGCCTGCCGCAACGACCTCGTCGCGGCGAGCACGGCGGTCGGCTCGTAGCCGCAGTGAGCCATGCAGTTGTCGCAGCGGGGGTCGTTCCCGCGCCCGTACTTCGACCAGTCGGTTGTCTCGATCAGCTCTTTATAGGTCGCCGCGTAGCCGTCCGCCATCAGGTAGCAGGGCCGTTGCCAGCCGAAGAGCGAGTAGCTCGGGATCCCCCAAGGGGTGCACTGGAAGTCGACCTTGCCCTCGAGGAAGTCGAGGAAGAGCGGCGTGTGGTTCAGCCGCCACCGCTTCCGCTGCCCGTCCGCGAAGGCCTCGGCGAACAGGCGCCGCGCCTGGGTGACGCCGGGGAAGTGCTCCTGGTCGGGGGCCTTCTCGTAGGCGTAGGCGGGCGAGAGCATCATCTGGTCGACCTTCAGCTCGTCGTTCAGGAAGTCGAGGACGTCGCGAACCGTCTTCGGCGTGTCGGTCGTCAGGAAGGTGGTGTTCGTGTTGACGCGGAAGCCTCGTCGCTGCGCCTCGCGGATCGCCTCGACCGCCTTGTCGAAGGTGCCCTCCCGCTCGACAAACTGGTCATGGCGTTCGCGCATCCCGTCCAGGTGGACGACCCAGGCGAAGTACGGCGAGGGCTCGAACAGGTCGAGCTTCTTCTTCATCAGGATCCCGTTCGTGCACAGGTAGACGAACTTCCTCCGTTTGATCAGCTCCTTGGCGATCACGTCCACTTCGGGATGCACGAGCGGCTCGCCGCCGGCGATCGAGACCATCGGCGCGCCGCTTTCCTCGATTGCCGCAAGTGCCTGCTCGACCGGCATCCGCTTCTTCAGGATGTGCTCCGGGTACTGGATCTTCCCGCAGAACGAGCATGCCAGGTTGCACTGGAAGAGCGGCTCGAGCTCGACGAGCAGCGGGAATTTGTCCTCGCGCCGCAACCGCCTGTGCGCCAGGTAGCGGGCGACAGCGAGACTCTGGCGAAGCGGAACCGACATCTCGTTTCAGCCCGCCGCCCCGGCGCTCACTGCCCGGTGGCGGGTTCGGAGACGAAACGGTGACAAGACGGGTGATCGCATGGTGAGCAGCTCCGTGCACGGAGCGACCTCTCGGCAGAGATCGCCCATGCCTTCTTTGCTGGCAGCAGCGTAACGGATCGTCTCGACGGTCGGTTCACGGCGCGACCAGTTCCTTGGGCAGACGGAAGCGGAGGGACTCGGTCGTCTGGGTTCGCTCCTCGACCTCGACCGGGCCGAGCGCGGCGAGCGCGGCGACGAGAGAAACGACGATCCGCTCGGGCGCCGAGGCGCCGGCGGTGATCGCGACCGTGGCGGCGTCCTTCAACCAGGCGACGTCGAGATCGGTCGCATCGCCGAGAAAGTAGGCGCGGGCCGCCTCCCGCTCGGCTACCTCGACCAGGCGCTTCGAGTTGGATGAGCTCCCCGAGCCGGCTACGAGTACCACGTCAACCTCGTGAGCGACGGCGCGGACCGCGTGCTGGCGGTTCGAGGTCGCGTAACAGATGTCCCCCGAGGCGGGCCCGCGAAGCGCCGGGTAGCGTTCGCGTAAGCGGCCGACGATCTGGTCGGTCTCGTCGACCGCGAGTGTCGTCTGGGTCAGGTAGGCGACGCGACCCGCGTCAGGTGCCTCCACGCTGGCGGCCTGCTCGAGGTCCTCGACGAGCAGGATCGAGTCGAGCGCCACGCCCCTGGTGCCCTCGACCTCTTCGTGGCCCTCGTGGCCGATCAGGAAGATCGTGCGCTCCTCAGCCACGAACCTGCGCGCCTCGACGTGCACCTTGCTGACGAGCGGACAGGTGGCGTCGATCACGTCGAGCCCTCGCGCCGAGGCGTCCTGCCGGACCGCGGGCGAGACGCCGTGGGCCGAGAAGACCACGGTTGCTCCCCCGGGAACCTGGTTCAGCTCCTCGACGAACACCGCCCCACGCTGCTCGAGCTCGGCGACCACATGCTCGTTGTGGACGATCTGCTTACGCACGTACACGGGCGCTCCGCGCTGCGAGAGGGCGAGCTCGACGATGTCGATCGCGCGCTCCACGCCGGCGCAGAAGGAACGCGGCCCCAGAAGCAACACCGTGCGCGGACGGGCCGCCGCCGCCCAGTCGGCGAGCGCCGGGCCCACCCGACGCAGGCTTCGGAGTGCGCGCGGCCCCGCGATCGCCAGTCGTGGATCCGCCAGGCGCCTCCCCGGCCCGTCGACCACGACGCGGACGACCGCGAAAGGCCGTCCCGCGGCGCCGGAGGCAAGCCAGGCCGACTCCATGTCGACGCCGAGGATTCCCTCAGGCAGGGCCCGCCGCGCAGCCGGCCCGAGGATCCGCCCCGCCGAGAAGAGCGGCCCGACGTGAACGGTCAGCCCCCGGCGGCGCAGCGCCGCCGGGAGGAGCGCGCTCCCGGGAACGGCGATCCGGGTGCCGTCCTCGCCGACGAGCTCGGTCGCGCAGACGACGTCCCCGGCGCGAAGCCCGGGTGCGACCCCCGCGCAGAGGCCCGCCACGGCGACCGTGGTCGCGCCGATCGCTTCGGCCCGGGCAGCCGCGATCCGCGCACGGGCCGGCCCCATCCCCGTGCGCAGGACACGGCCCCCGGGGATCTCCCCGAGCGCAAGCTGCTCGATCCGCAGCGGCGTGAGCACGAGCAGCGAGCTCACGGCCGCTCCCCCAGGATCCGGCCGAGTGCCATCACGGGAAACACGTCCCGGTAGAGGTGGTAGTTGAGATAGAAGTCGCCCGGGAAGCCCGTACCCGTATAGAAGGGCTCGTCCCAGCCGCCGCCGGGTAACTGGGTCTCGACGAGCCACTGGAGCGCGCGCACGGCCGCCTGGCTCCCGCCGGCACCGGCCGCGTCGAGGCCGAGCAATGCCCAGGAGGTCTGCGAGGCCGTGGACACGCCGCGTCCGCTCCAGGAGCGGTCGCGATAGGAGCGGAGATCCTCTCCGAACCCACCGCCCGGATTCTGCACGCCCTCCAGCCAACCCACCGCCGCGGCGATGCTCTCGTGCCCCTGAAGGCCGCACGCCGCGAGTGCCGGCAGGACGGAGCCTGTCCCGTAGAGATAGTTCGCGCCCCAACGCCCGAACCACGACCCGTCGCGCTCCTGCTCGCGCAGCAGCCAGGCGAGCGCGCGCGTCGCCGGCCGCTTGGTGGCGTGGCCTGCGTGGGCGAGCGTCTCGAGGACATGCGCGGTGACATCCGAGCTCGGCGGGTCGGTCACCGCCCCGAAGTCGCAGAAGGCGACCTTTGCGCAGAGCCGGCTTTCGTTGTCCACGTCGAAGGCGCCGAAACCGCCGGAGCGGCTCTGCATCCCGAGCATCCAGTCGAGCCCGCGCGTCGCCACGCTCTCGGGGTCGTGTCCGGCGCGCCGCAGCGCGAGAACGACCACCGCCGTGTCGTCGACGTCGGGGTAGTTGTCGTTCGCGAACTCGAACGGAAAGCCGCCCGGCGCGAGCTTGCGGCGCCGCATAGCCCAATCGCCGCGCGTGTGTACCTCCTGCGCCGCGAGCCAGCCACAGGCGCGGGTTATCGCCGGGTCGGCACGGTCGACCCCGGCATCGAGGAGGGCGAGCACCGAGAGCGCCGTGTCCCACACGGGCGACTGGCACGCCTCGATGCGGCGGCCCTGCTCGTCGAGGATCGTGAACGTGTCGAGTCCGGAGAGCGCCCGCGCGAGCGCGGGGTGGTCGAGTGGATGGCCGAGCGCGCGCAGCGCCACGATCGACCAGACCCACGGCGGCTGGATCCCGCCCCACGAGCCGTCGCGCTCCTGCCGTTCGATGATCCAGCGTTCGGCGATCCGCAATGCGCGCCGGCGCAGCGGTCCCATCGGGTGCCGTCCGTAGACGTGGCAGGCTCGGTCGAGTAGCACGAACGCGCGCCCCCAGAGATCGTCGGGCGGCGAGATCGGGAGCCCGTCCCCGTGCAGTTCGTCGATCTCGATCGCGACCCGCAGGGAGGGACGCAGCGCTGTGACCACCGACAGCGCGACGATCGTCTGCCGCGCCCAGCAGCCGAACGAGTAGATCGAGAGCGGCGCGCGAGTCGGGAAGAGGATCTGCTCGGGCGGCAGCACCGGCACGGTTTCCCAGGCCCAGAGGCCGAGCAGCGAGAGCCACATGCGTGTGAAGACGCGGCTCGCCTCGACGCCGCCTGCCTCGCGCACGAACGCCGCGCCGCGCTTCATGTGCGCCGCGTCTGCCGGGTCGCCGGCGATCCGCAGCGCGACGTAGGCCTCGACGGAGGTCGAGAGATCGCCGGGGCCGCCGTGGTAGGTCGCCCACGACCCGTCCGGCCGCTGCTTCGAGCGGATCCACTTGGCGGTCTGCGCGACCTCCTTCGGTTCGAGCAGCTCGAGGAAATGGCGCACGAAGAGATCTTCGGCGTCGATCGTCACGTTGGTCTCGAGCTCGCCCTTCCACCAGCCCTCCGGCTGCTGCAACGAGAGCAGGTGCCGGGTCGCACGGGCAAGCGTCGCCTCGGCGGCGTCGATCGCCCGGTCGGCAGTGACGGTCACGCGATCGCCTCGGCGGGGGCCGTCCGGCGCTTCCCGGCGAGCGCGGCGTGCGCCGCGGCGAGGCCGCTTCGGACGGCGCCCTCCATCGTCGCCGGCCAGCCAGTGTCCGTCCACGCTCCGGCGAGAAAGAGGCCCGGAACCTTGGTGCGCGGCCCGGGCCGGAGGCGGCGTGTCCCGGGCGCGACCCGGAAGGTCGCACGCGGCTCGTGCGTGACCGCGAAGTCGAGCACCTCGGCGCCGCCCGCTTCCGGGAGCAGCCGCTCGAGCGCCGGCAGGTAGCGGGCGCTCAGTTCGGCGACCGGCACGCCGATCTCCTCGACCGCGTGGGAGAGCGAGACCGCGACCAGCTGGCCGTCGCTCGCGCCGGCCGCCTCGGTGCGGTCGAACAGCCATTGAACGGGCGAGTCGAGGGCGGCTGCGAGCGGCCCGTCGAGGACGCGGCGGTCGTAGTGGATGTGGAGGTTCACGATCGGACTCGTGCCCAGCGCCTCGAGCGCCTCGCCGTTGACCGCGTCGAGGGCGAGCGCCGCAACCGCCTCGTGGGGCACGGCGAGGATGATGGCGTCGTCGTCGAGCTCGGAGAGAGCACGGACCGGCGTTCCGAGCAAGAGCCGTCCGCCGGCCCGCTCGAGCGTGGCCGCCGCCGGGTCGGCGTGGAGGCGCTGGAACGGAACGGCGGGGATGCCGATGTCGCTCGCGCCGGCCGAGTCGAAGAGGCCGGTGCGGAACACCTTGACCGCCGCTGCGAGGGAGGCTTCCCCGGCCGGGAGGTTGAGCGTCGGGAGTGCGATCAGGTTCCAGAGCGCCGAGATCGCCTTCTCAGACTGCCCGTGGTTTGCGAGCCACCAGCCGAACGTCTGCTCGTCGAGCGCCGGGTCGTCGGAGTCGAGCTTCCCGAGCGCCCTCGCTGCGCGCGCGGCCGCCAGCCGCTCACGCAGGCCGAGCGGCGCGTACCGCAAAAGCGTCGAGGCGAGATGGAGCGGGGGAGGGAGGGCGGTGCGGGAGAGCAGCGCCGGGCGCTGTCCCTCACGGAGCACCGGAACGTGCAGGCGGCGCTGGAGCGGCAGCAGGTGCGCCGAGCCGATGCGGCGCAGGAACCCGAGGTAGGCGGTGCAGCAGCGGAGCGCGACGTGCTGGCCGTTGTCGAGCCAGAGGCCGTTGCGTTCGAAGGAGAACGTGGCGCCGCCGAGCCGCGAGCGCGCCTCGTACAGCGTGACCGAGGCCCCCGCGTCGGCGCACTCGATCGCCGCCGCGAGACCCGCGAGCCCGCCCCCGACCACGGCGACCTTCACGCGCCCGCCCTCGTGAGGCTCCGTGCCAGCACGAGCCCCTTCTCCCACGGTCGCAGCGAGAGCCGGCCCTGCAGCACGAGCGTGGGCTCGGTGGCGATCCGCTCGAGCAGCCGCCGGTACTTGCCCGCCATCGCCAGCACGCAGGAGGCACTGCGGCGGTCGAGCAGCGGCACGAGCTCGAGGCCGTGCCGGAGCCAGCCGAGCCCGCGCTCGGCCTCGAAGGCGATTACGAGCTCGATCGGGCCCTTGAAGCCGCCGTCCACGGCCTCGCAGCCGAAACGGTCGAGATCCTCGCGCGGGAGGTAGAGGCGCCCGACGGCCGCGTCCTCGCTGATGTCGCGCAGGATGTTGCCGAGCTGGAGTGCGACGCCGAGATCGTCCGCGAGGGCGGCGCCGAGCATGCGGTCCGAGCAATCGAAGACGCCGAGTGAGAGCCTCCCGATCGAGCCGGCAACGCGGCGGCAGTAGCGCTCGAGCTCGGAGAACGTCTCGTATCCGGCGCCGCGCGCGTCCGACTCGGCGCCGTCGATCAGCTCCTCGAAGGCTTCGACCGGGATCGGGAAGCGACGCGCCGCGTCCGCGAGGGCGACCAGCACAGGGTCGTCTGCCGTCTCGAGCGTGGCCAGCTCGCCGCGAGCGGCGTCGAGCTGCGCGAGCTTCTCGGTCGGTTCGAGCTCTCCGTCGGCGATGTCGTCGATCCTGCGCGCCAGCGCGTAGATCGCGAAGAGCGCGCCGCGCCGCTCGGGCGCCAGCAGCCGCATGCCGACGTAGAAGCTCGAGTCCGACTCCCGCGCGATGCGGCGGCAATGCTCGTAGGCAAGCGCGATCGCCGTCACCGGTCAGCCTCTCGTCAGGTAGGTGGAGAGCGTGGCCCTTGCGCGCCGAAGGCGCGTCGCTTTGGGCGGCCCTGCGAGCACGTCGTGTCCGGCGGCGTCGATCGCGTCGAGCGCTGCACGCCCGCCCCCCACATAGCCGGCGACGGCAACCCGGGCACGCCCGCGCAGGAGGGCGACGAGTCGCGCGCCGTCGTCGAGCAGCTCGCGGGCCCGGGCAACCTCGAACGCGATCAGCTCGCGCAGGGCCGCTGAGGGCTCGGGCGCGCCGAGCTCCTCGCGCGTCACACCGAAGCGGGCGAGATCTTCGGCCGGGAGGTAGACGCGCCCGGCCGCGTGGTCCTCGGCGATGTCCTGCCAGTGCTCGGCGAGCTGGAGCGCGGTGCACACCTGGTCGGAAAGCGCGACCCGTTCGGGTGTCGCAGCGCCGAAGACATGCAGGACGAGCTCGCCGACCGGGTTCGCCGAGAGCTCGCAGTACCCGACGAGCTCGCCGAAGGTCGCGTAGTCGGCCTGTAGCTGGTCGCGCCGGTTCGCCTCGATCAGCCGCTGGAACGGGCCGCGCGGCAGCGAGAGCTGGCGCACCGAGGGCGCGAGGCGCCGGAGCACCGGATGCTCGGGCTGCGACCCCGCGAACACCCGGTCGAGGTCGGCCTCGAAGACCTCGAGCAGCGCGAGCCGGTCGCCGGCGCCGGCGTCTCCGATCTGGTCGACCAGGCGTGCGTAGCCGTAGATCGCCACGAGGTGACGACGGTTCTCCGAGCCGAGGACGAACGAGGCGACCGAGAAGTTCTCCCCGGCGGAACGGCCGAACACCTCCTGCGCCCCTGGAAGCTCCCCGACCGTCAACTGCCCGCTCGCTGCCCTCGTCTCGCCGGTCGCAGCTTCGGCCATCTGCGCATTCTTGCCCATTCCAGCATCGACCAGGCAAGCGAGCGACTCTGCGGGCGATCCAGGTCGGTTTCAAGGGGCCGATAGCCGGGTGTCGGCAGTGGCGGTAACGATCACGGGCAAGAGGCTGCGGGACGAGACGGCGAGGAGCGCGACCTGACGCCACGATCCGCCGGCCTCGATCACGGCGGCTTCTCGACCAACGGACTCACTCGGCGCCCTCCTTCGCCGCCGATCGCGGCCGTCGAGTGAGGTTTCAGCCAGTGTTTCTGAGCGCGGCTGCGATCCCGGCGATCGCGCGCCCGAGCGGAAGCCGCGCGCTCTCGTCTCCAGCGCGGTGGCGGCGGAGGAGCTCGACCTGGATCGCGTTCATCGGGTCGACGTAGGGATTGCGGATCCCGATCGAGCGGCGGACGACCGGGTTGCGCTCGAGCAGCCGCTCCTCGTCGACGATCGCGAGTACGGAGGAGACGGTTCGCTCGTGCTCAGCGGCGATCTCGCCGAAGAAGCGGGTCGGCTCGAGCTCTTCGGGGACGAGCTCGAGGTACTCGCGCGCGACCTCGAGGCTCGACTTCGCGAGTGTCATCTCGAGGTTGTCGACGAGCGAGCGGAAGAACGGGAGCTCCGCGTAGAGACGTCGCAGCTCCGCCAGGTCCGCCGCTGCGAGCGCCGTCCCGCAGCCGTACCAGGCCGGCAGCAGCGTCCGGTTCTGCGTCCACGCGAACACCCACGGGATCGCGCGGAGGGAGCCGAGGTAGTCGGGTCCGTCGGGCCGCCGTGCCGGCCGGGAGCCCAGTGTGAGCAGGGCGAGCTCGTCGGCGGGCGTGAACGCGCGGAAGAAGTCGACGAAGCCGGGGCTCTCCCAGACGAGGGCTCGGTAGGTGCGCTCGGCAAGGCCGGCGAGCCGGTCGAGCAACGCCCGCTCGCCCGGGGCCGGCGTGCGGCCGACGATCTCCGGGAACGCGCTCAGCACCGTTCCTGCGAGCGCCGCCTCGAGGCTCCGATAGGCGATCCCCGGCAGCCCGTATTTGAACGAGATCGTCTCGCCCTGCTCGGTCAGCTTCAGCCGGCCAGGCGGATGGCCCGGCGCCTGCCCGAGGATCGCAGCGTGCGTGGGCCCACCGCCGCGGCCGGCGCTGCCGCCGCGGCCGTGGAAGATCGTCAGCTCGATCCCGGCCTCGCGCGCGACTTCGGCGAGGGCCTCCTGCGTCTTGTAGATCGCCCACTGAGCTGCGAGGTAGCCGCCGTCCTTGCCCGAGTCGGAGTAGCCGACCATCACCTCGAGCCGGTTGCCGCGCTCGACGACCCGGGCTCTGTAGCGCGGGTCGTCGAGGAGCGCGCGGACGGTGTCCGGCGCGCCGTCGAGGTCGCCGATCGTCTCGAAGAGCGGCACGACCGCGACCGGCTCGCTGGTCAGGTCGAGCACCTCGAGGACGTCCTGCGGGCTCTTGGTGGCCGACACGATCACCGTGTCGAGCGCCCGCTCCCCGTGCCGGGCGCGGGCCGCCTCGACCGCGGCGAACACGGCGCGCGTCCGCTCGGTCGGCGCCCGGACCTCGCTTGCGTGCAGCCGCACGTCGAGCTTCGCGAGGTGGAAGCCGTACAGCTCGACGCGCCGCTCGAGCGCAGCGAGCGCCCCGTCGGCGATTCGCCCGCCCCGATTGGCCTCGAGACTGCGCCGGATGATCGCGAGGTCGGCGAGCAGGTTCTCGGGTGTCGCGTAGCCGTCGTTGCCGAGGCGCCACCAGATGTAGGAGAGCTTCTTGCGGTACAGCTCGCTGGTCATCATCAGCACGATCTCGTCGTGGTAGCCGGCGCACTCCTGTTCGTCGCGCGCGATCGACTCGACGAGCTCGGGCGAGACGTCCACGAGCGAACGGCTCGAGGAGATCGTGATCGCGAGCCGCCGCACGTCGGTGCGGTAGCGGGCGAGCGCGGACTCGCGGGCGCGCTCGAGCGCCGCGGCGATCGTCTCGCCGTTCACCTCCGGGTTCCCGTCCAGGTCACCGCCGATCCAGCTTCCGAACGAGAACGGCGGTGAGGCGCCCGGCGCCAGGCGCCGGTAGTCGCGCAGGAGCCGCTCACCGGCATCGAAGAAGCTCTCCTCGAAGAACCAGAGCCCGTGCCTGATCTCGTCGCCGACGCGCGGCCGGTCGGCGCGCACCTCGTCGGTCTGCCAGAGGATGGTGATCTCCACCGCGAGCTCCGCCTCGAGCTCGGCTCGCTCCGCGGGCCCGAGGTCCGGGTCGTCGTGGCGCGCGAGGAGCTCGGCGATCCGCACGTGCGCCCGCAAGAGCGTTCGCCGCGTCGCCTCCGTGGGGTGAGCGGTGAGGACGAGCTGGAGCGAGACGTTCTCGAGGCCGCGGCGAAGCTCCTCCGGCTCGACCTGTGCCAGCCGCTCGAAGCTCTCCACGAGCGACTCGCGCGGCGCGCCTGCCTCCGCGGCGGCGCGGCGGCGCCGGATGCGATGGTGCTGCTCTGCCGTATTCGCGAGCTGGAAGTAGTTCGCGAACGCCCGGAGCATCGTCGCCTGGTCGTCGGCCGAGAGCGCGCGCACGGCATTG
>DATKRX010000034.1:0-50019 GCA_035531915.1 Gaiellaceae bacterium
GCGCGCAGGCCGCGGCGCAGGCGCTCGCGAGCCCGACGATCGGAACCGAGCACATGCTGCTCGGGCTGCTCGACCAGCCGCCGATCGAGGTCGCCGTGTTCGTGCTCGCCGGAGCAGGCATCGACGCCGGGCTGGTGCGCGCCGCGATCGGGGCCTCCTCGGCGCCGGCGGTCGCTCCGGAGCCGCAGCCGGCGATCCCTTTCTCGCCGGACGCGAAGAGGGCGCTCGAGCTGGCGCTTCGGGAGTCGATCGGGATGCGCTGTCTCGGGATCGACCCCGGGCACCTGCTGATCGGGATCGCAAGCGAGGGGGAGGGGCTCGGAGCGGAGATCCTGCGGACGGCCGGACTCGACGCCGTCGCGATCCGCCGGATGCTGCTCGGGCCGACCGACCCTCTCCCCTTCACGATCGAGGTCAACCCGGGCTTCAGGGTCGTCGAGCTCACCGGCGACGCCGCCGAATGGGAACGGCGGCTCAACTCGCTCGCCTCCCGAGGTCATGAGCTCGTCGAGATCGTCGGCGGGCGAGCGATCTTCAGGATCGCCTCGCCGGCTCCGTGACGGCGTCGATTGCCTCACGCAGGCTCCGAACGTAGTCGCGAAGGGCCGCCGGGCCCTCCTCTGCCACCTGCACCGCCCGCGAGCCGACGATCACGCCGTCGGCGAGCTGCGCGACCGCCGCGGCGTGGGCCGGTGTCGAGATCCCGAAGCCGGCGTACAGCGGCTTGCCGGTTGCCGCGCGTGCGCGCTCGACAAGGCCGGCGAGGGCGGCCGAGACCATCTCGCGTGCGCCGGTCGTTCCCGTCACCGAGACGAGGTAGAGCCAGCCGTCGGTGGCTTTCGCGCAGAGGGCGATTCGCTCGTCGGTCGAAGTGGGAGCGATCAGCTGGATGCGCGGCACCTCCGGGTGCTCCTCGACCGGGAGGTCGACGACGATCGCGCTCGTGGCGCCGGCGGCGCGGGTCTCCGTGACGAACCGCTCGTACCCGAACGCCTCCAGGATCGCCGCGTAGGTCATCGGGACGAGCGGGGCCTCGATGCGGGCCCGTGTATCCGCGATGCACTCGATGCACTCTGCGGTTCTCATCCCTCGGGCGAGCGCGCGTTCGGAGGCCCGCTGGATCGTCGGGCCCTCCGCGAGTGGGTCGGAGAAGGGGATGCCGAGCTCGACGATGTCGGCGCCGCCCGCCACGGCGGCCTCGGCGAGCTCGGGCGTCTCCGGCTCGCAGACGAGGTAGATGACGAGGGTCGTCATCGGTGCGCGATCACCTCGGCGAGGTCCTTGTCGCCGCGGCCCGAGAGACACACGACGACAAGCTCGGCATCGAGGTCGAGCGCGCGGGCGAGGGCGTGCGAGCTCTCGAGTGCCGGGATGATCCCTTCGGTCTCGGCGAGCCGGTGCAGGGCGGCGAGCGCCTCCTCGTCGGTGCAGGGCAGGTACTGCGCGCGGCCCGAGTCACGGAGCGCCGCATGCTCCGGGCCGACGCCGGGGTAGTCGAGCCCGGCCGAGATCGAGTGCGCGTCGGCGATCTGGCCGTCGGTGTCGGCGAGCACCGAGGAGCGCGCGCCGTGGAGGATCGCGGTGCGACCTGCGCCAAGACTCGCGGCGCCCGCGGCCTCGACGCCGACGAGGCGGACATCGGCGTCCTCGATGAAGCCGTAGAAGCTGCCGATCGCATTCGAGCCGCCCCCGACGCAGGCGACGACCGCGTCTGGGAGCCGGCCCTCCGCGGCCAGGATCTGCTCGCGCGCCTCGTCGCCGATCACGCGCTGGAGGTCGCGCACGAGCTCGGGATACGGTGCCGGGCCGACACACGAGCCGATCATGTAGTGGGTCGTCTCGACGTTCGTGATCCAGTCGCGGATCGCCTCGCTGGTCGCCTCCTTCAGCGTTCGCGTGCCGAACTCGACCGGGCGGACCTCGGCGCCGAGCAGGTGCATCCGCTCGACGTTCGGGGCCTGGCGGCGCATGTCCTCGGAGCCCATGTACACGACGCAGTCGAGCCCGAACCTCGCGCAGACTGTGGCGGTGGCGACCCCGTGCTGGCCGGCGCCGGTCTCGGCGACGATCCGGTGCTTGCCGAGGCGCCCGGCGAGCACCGCCTGGCCGAGTGCGTTGTTCAGCTTGTGCGCGCCCGTGTGGAGGAGATCCTCCCGCTTCAGATACAGACGCTTCTCGGGGTCGAAGCGCGCTGCGAGCGTCAGCGGCGTCGGGCGTCCCGCGTAGGTCGTGCGCAGCTCGTGCAGCTCGGCCCAGAAGCCGTCGTCGGCGCGGGCGGCCGCCCACCCGGCGGTCAGCCCGTCGAGGGCGGGGATCAGGGTCTCCGGGACGTAGCGCCCACCGTAGCCGCCGAAGGTCTGCGTTCCCGATCTGTTCGTCATCGCGTGCCTCCTGCCGCCGCGACCCACTGTCGTAGCGCCTCGTGGTCTTTGATGCCGGGCTTGCGCTCGGTGGAGCGCGCGGAGTCGACCGCCCACGGAGAGACGGCGGCGATCGCTTGGCCGACGTTCGCCGCGCTGAGCCCGCCAGCGAGCATCACGCGGCCCTCCTGGGCGCGAGCGCGCTCGAGGTGCGTCAGGTCGCCGGCCTGCCAGGGCAGGTCGACGACCGTTCCGACCTGCTTTCCGCCGCGGCGCAGGACGCCATCACGGGCCCGGTGGCCGTCCTCGTGGGCGTAGAACTGGACGAGGTCGGCGCCGCTTTCGTGCTCGTCTCCGACGAACACCGCCACACGGAGCACCGTGTCGGGGGCGTCGAGCAACTCGTCGGTGCGGCGCGGGCTTTCGCGGGCGAGGATGAAGCCGACCAGGTCGGCGCCCGCCTCGACCGCGACATCGACGTCTTGCTGCCGCGTGAGGCCGCAGACCTTGACCAGCGGACGGGCGATCAACTCGGCGAGCTTGGCGCCGGGAGCCGGCGCGCGCATCAACGCCGAGCCGACGAGGATCGCGTTCGCGCCCGTGAGCTCGGCCGCGGCGCCCTGCGCGCGCGTCGTGATCGCGGACTCGGCGATCAGGATCCGGTCTCGGGGGGCGCGGGCGAGCAGGCCAAGCTGGGCGCCGCGGTCGAGCTCGAAGCTGGAGAGGTCGCGGGCGTTGACGCCGATCACGGGCGCGCCCAGCGAGCCCGCGCGCTCGAGTTCGCGGGCGTCGTGAGCCTCGACGAGCGTGTCCAGCCCGAGCCGCTTCGCCTCGCGCATCAGCGCGGCACAAGCGGCGTCGTCGAGGTCGCGCAGGATCAAGAGCGCGGCGTCGGCGCCAGCCTCGGCCGCCGTCCTCAGGTGCTCGGCGGTCGAGAAGAAGCCCTTGGCGAGCAGCGGCAACGAGGTCGCCGTCCGAGCTGCCCGCACGTCGTCCCACGACCCCGCGAACGCCTCGTCGACGAGCACGGAGATTGCCCGCGCGCCGGCCCGTTCGTAGCTCCGCGCTACCTCGATCACGTCCCCGTCGGGCCGAAGATCGCCAGCCGAAGGGGACCGACGCTTGAACTCCGCGATCGCCCCGAACCCGGGCTGCCGAAGCGAGTCAGCGAACCGCACGCCGGCCCCTTCGATCGTCTCTGACCGCTTGCGCGTCCCCTGGAACGACGCCATCCCCACCACCGCGCGCGGCAGGAGGCTCGTGGCGTCGGACACCGCCGCTCCACCCGGGGAGACGGCTCATCCGGAGACCGCCTCCCGGGAGAAGGCGATCAGCTCGTCGAGACGCGCCCCGGCGGCGCCCGAGTCGATCGCGCTGCGGGCGAGGTCGAGGCCCTCGCGCAGGTCGGCGGCGTGACCCGAGGCGGCGATCGCGCCTGCGGCGTTCAGGAGCACCGCATCCCGGTGGCCACCCACCTCAGTCTCGCCCTCGAGGACGTTCCGGAGCTCGCGGGCGTTGGTCTCCGGGTCGGCGCCGCGCAGCCCCCGCGGGTCGCACGGCTCCACCCCGAGATCCTGCGGGTCGAGCTCATACTCGCGGATGATGCCGCGGTCGATCTCGCAGACGAGGTTCGGTCCCGCCGGCGACAGCTCGTCGATCCCGCCTGCGCCGTGAACGACGAAGGCGCGACGCGCGTCCAGCCGGACGAGCGCCTCGGCGATCGTGCGCGCCAGCTCGGGTGCGTAGACGCCAACCACCTGCGCTCGCGCGCCGGCGGGGTTCGTCAGCGGCCCGAGCACGTTGAAGACGGTACGGGTTGCGAGCTCGCGTCGGATCGGCGCCGCGTGCTTCATTGCCGGATGGTGCGCCTGCGCGAACAGGAACCCGAAGCCGAGCTCGTCGATCGACCGTTCGATCCGCTCCGGGGGGAGAACGAGCTCGAACCCGAGCGCTTCGAGCACGTCGGCTGCCCCCGTCGCCGACGAGGCCGCCCGGTTGCCGTGTTTGGCCACGCCCACCCCCGCGGCCGCCGCTACGAGCGCCGCCGCGGTCGAGATGTTCCACGTGTTCGCCCCATCGCCGCCCGTCCCGGCCGTATCGACGAGGTCGTCGCGCTTCGGCGAAACCCGCAGGACGTGCTCGCGCATCGCCTCGGCGCAGCCGGCAATCTCGTCGGCCGTCTCGCCTTTCAGCCGCAGCGCCACCAGGAACCCGCCGATCTGGGCCGGGGTCGCCTCGCCGGACATGATCGTGTTCATCACGCCTCTGGCCTCCTCCTGCGAGAGGTCGTGCCCGTCGAGCAGGCGCGCCAGCACCGCCTGGATCACGACCCCTCCAGGAAGTTCTTCCCGAGCTTCGGCCCGGCGGGTGTCAGCACCGATTCGGGGTGGAACTGCACGCCGTCGACCCGAAGCTCACGGTGGCGTACCGCCATCACCTCGCCGTCGGCCGCCGTCGCCGAGACCTCGAGGCAGCCGGGAACCGAGGTCGCGGCCAGCGAGTGGTAGCGCCCGGCGTCGAAGCCCTCGGGCAGCCCGTCGAAGAGCCCCCGCCCATCGTGGCTGACCGAGGTCGCCTTTCCGTGTACGAGCGCCCGAGCCTGCCCGATCTCCCCGCCGAACACCGAGACGATCGCCTGGTGGCCCAGGCAGACGCCCAACACCGGCACCCGCCCGGCAAGCGCCCGTACGGCCGCCTCGGACACCCCTGCGTTCTCCGGCCGGCCGGGCCCGGGCGAGATCACGAGCTGCGAGGGAGCGAGCCGCTCGATCTGCTCGACCGTGATCTCATCGTTGCGCCGCACGACCACCTCAACCCCGAGCTCCCCGAACAGGTGCGCGAGGTTGTAGGTGAACGAGTCGTAGTTGTCGATCAGCAGCAACATCAACCCGCCTCGGCAAGATCGATCGCAACCTCGAGCGCCGCAAGCTTGCGCAGGCACTCCTCGTGCTCGGCGGTCGGGTCACTGTCGGCGACGATGCCTGCGCCCGCCTGCAGCAGCGCGACGCCCTCGTGCAGCACGACCGTCCGGATCGCGATGCACGCGTCGAGCGGCCCACCCGGAAGCGCATAGAGGATCGCTCCCCCGTACGGCCCGCGCCGGTAGCCCTCGAGCTCCGAGATGATCTGCATCGCCCGCACCTTCGGCGCCCCGGACACGGTCCCGGCCGGGAACGTCGCACGCAGCAGCTCGAAGGGGGTGATGCTCTCGCGCAGCTCTCCCGCGACCTCCGAGACGAGATGGGTGATGTGCGAGAATCGCTCCGGCTCGAGGAAGCGCACCACCTCGACGCTTCCCGGCCGGCAGACTCGCGAGAGATCGTTGCGCCCGAGGTCGACGAGCATGACGTGCTCGGCCCGGTCCTTCTCGGAGCTGAGCAAGCGCTCGGCGTCGCCCTCTCCGGGCTGAGTCGAGCCGGCGATCGGATTCACGGAGGCGCGCCCGGCCTCGCACTTCACGAGCGTCTCGGGCGAGGAGCCGACGAGCGCAAGGCCGTCCAGCTCGAGCAGGAAGAGATAGGGCGACGGGTTCACGAGCCGAAGCGACCGGTACAGCGCGACCGCAGAGACGCCGGTTCGCCGCTCGGCGCGCTGCGAGAGCACGATCTGGAAGGCATCGCCGCGGCGGATGAACTCCTTGCAGGCACGAACACCGCGCTCGTAGTCGGTCTGAGAGGGGAAGCGGGCAGTCTTGGCGCGCACCCCTGAGCTGCGCGACGGGGGCGAGAGCTCGCTCTCGAGCAGCGCCACCGTGTCCGCACCGCCGCGTAGCACCTCCGCGACGCCGAGCGCGTGGTCGAAGCGGACGAGCGTGTCGGGCGCCACAAAGCGGCTTTCGGGGAGGCCGCGGCCTGCGTCCGGCAGCGGCACGGTCGGTTCGAGCTTCGCGACGAAGTCGTAGCCGAGATACCCGACGACGGGCTCGCCACAGTGCTCGGCTTCCTCGAACGAGATCACCCGCGAGCCGCAGCCGATCAGCGAGTAACGGCCGAGCCGCCCCTGTTCGACCGACTCGAGCAGGAAGCTCGCTGCGCCCTCACGGCGCAGCCTGAGATAGGCCCCGAGCGGGGTGAGGAGATCGGTGTTGAGGACGGTCGTCACGGCAACAAAAAAGACCCGTCGCGGGTCTTCTCGAGGAGCGGGATCGGGGTGTCGTACGCGGTCAGACGCACGCTCCCGCCCCGCTCGAGCGCCAGCACCACCAGCTCGTCTGCAGGGAGGGAATCATCGCTCCCACGATAGGTGCTGCTGCTTCAATCCGCAAGCGGTGCCGATCCCCGACCTCCTGCATGAGCTCCTGACTGCGGTCGGCCCGACAGGGCACGAGGAGCCGGCGAGCCGGATCTGGCGCCGGGCCGCTTCGACCTTCGCGGAGGTGACGAGCGACACGCTTGGAACCTCCTTCGCGCGCGTTGCGGCGGGCGGGCGCTCGACGCTCGCGCTCTTCGGCCACATCGACGAGATCGGCGTCGCGATCACGAACATCGACGCCGAAGGACGGCTCTGGTATGCGACGCTCGGCTCGATCGAGGCCGAGATGCTCCTCGGCCAGCGGGTGGTCATCTCAGGCCGGGAGGGCCCGGTCGAGGGCGTGCTCGCCTCCGGAGAGCTTGGGCGCGGACGGGGCGAACAGCACGCCGTCCGCCACGCCGACCTTCACATCGACATCGGTGCGAGCGGCAAGGAGGATGCGGCCGCCCGGGTCTCGGTCGGCGATCCCGCTGTGTGGCGAGGCGACCCGCTCGAGCTCCCGAACGACCGGCTCGTCTCCAAGGCACTCGACAACCGGCTCGGTGCCTACGTCGCGCTCGAAGCGGCGCGCAGGATCGCCGAGGCCGGGGATGCGCAGGTCGACGTCGTCGCCGTCGCGACCGTCCAGGAGGAGCTCTCTCACCAGGGCGCCCGCACCGCGGCGTTCGCGCTCGATCCCGATGTCGCGCTCGTGATCGACGTCACGTGGGCCACAGACGTCCCCGGCGGCGACCCGCGGCGCGCGGGACGGATCGATCTCGGCTCCGGCGCTGCGATCACGCGCGGCCCGGCGGTCAACCGTCGTCTGTCCTGCCTGCTCGAGCGGGCGGCCGAGGAGGAGGAGATCGCGCATGCGTTCGAGGTCTACACCGGCCGCACACAGACCGACGCGGACGATGTCCATGTGTCGCGTGGAGGAGTTCCGACCGGTGTGATCTCGATCCCCGTCCGCTACATGCATTCGCCGTGCGAGCTCGCCTCGCTCAACGACGTCGAGGCCGCGATCGCGCTCGTCGTCGCATTCGCCCGCCGTCTCACCCCCGAGACGAGCTTCCTGCGCTAGGTTCGTCACATGGCCCGCAGTGTCATCGTCGGCGCGGTGCGCACGCCGTTCGGAAAGCTCGGCGGCGGCCTCGCCGCGCACCCCGCGACAGAGCTCGGCGCGATCGCGATCCGTGCTGCGCTCGAGCGCGCGGGAATCGCGCCCACGGAGCCCGGGTACGTGATCATGGGTCAGGTGCTGCAGGCCGGCGTCGGCCAGGCGCCCGCGCGGCAGGCCGCGGCCTCTGCGGGCCTGCCAAAGGACACCCCAGCCGACACGATCAACAAGGTGTGCGCCTCCTCGATCCGTGCGGTCGAGATCGCCGACTCGATGATCCGCGCCGGCGACGTCGACCTGGTCGTGACCGGCGGGATGGAGTCGATGTCGAACGCGCCGTATGCACTCGCGCGCGCGCGGTTCGGCTACCGGCTCGGCGACGGGACGCTGATCGACCTGATGACACACGACGGCCTCGTCTCGAGCTTCGACGGCCGCCACATGGTCGAGCAGGCATCGTTCGTCTCGCGCGAGCTCGGCATCTCGCGCGAGGAGCAGGACGCTTGGGCGCTTCGCTCGCACGAGCGCGCGCTCGCCGCGATCGACGCTGGCCGCTTCCACGACGAGATCGTCCCCGTCGGTGATCTCGAGCTCGACGAGAGCCCGCGCCGCGACACCTCGATCGAGAAGCTCGCCGCGCTCAAGCCGCTCTTCGACCCAGAGGGCACGACCACCGCCGGCAACGCACCCGGGGTCAACGACGGCGCTTCGTGCGTGCTCGTCGCGAGTGAGGAGTGGGCGCGCCGACGCGGAATCGAGCCGCTCGCGACCATCCTCGCGCAGGGCTACGTCGCCGGCGAGTACGCCTACCTGGCGCGGACCCCGGCCGCCGCTGCGGCCGACGCGCTCCGGCGCGCCGGGAAGGCGATCGGCGACGTCGCCCGCGTCGAGATCAACGAGGCGTTCTCGTCGGTCGCGTCGCATTCGACGCGGCTGCTCGGTGTCGAGGAGGAACGCGTGAACGTGAACGGCGGCGCGGTCGCGCTCGGCCACCCGATCGGCGCTTCGGGCGGCCGCATCCTCGCGACGCTCGTCCACGAGTTGCGGCGGCAGGGCGGAGGGGTCGGGCTGGCGGCGATCTGCTCCGGCGGCGGACAGGGTGACGCCCTGCTGATCGAGGCGTGACCCCCGAGATCAGGGCCGCCGGGGGCATCGTCGTCCGCGACGGCCGTGTCCTGCTCGTGCACCGCCCGCGCTACGGCGACTGGACGCTTCCCAAGGGCAAGCTCGATCCGGGCGAGTCGTGGCAGGAGGCTGCGCGACGCGAGGTCGAGGAGGAGACGGGGCTGCGCTGCGAGCTCGGGAAGGAGGCCGGCCGCACGTTCTACGTCGACAGCCGCGGGCGCGACAAGGAGGTGCGCTACTACCGGATGAGCTCCGACGGCGAGCCGTTCGCACAGAACGAGGTCGACGAGGTCCGCTGGGTGCCGCTCGCGGAGGCCGCGAACGTCCTCAGCTACCCGCGCGATCGCCAGCTGGTCGGCGAGCTCGCATGAGCCTCGAGCGGGTGTTGGTCGTCGGGGCCGGTCAGATGGGCGGCGGAATTGCGCAGGTGATCGCCGCCTCGGGCCGGCAGGTTCTTCTCCACGACCCGTTTCCCGGCGCGACGGATCGGGCGCTCGCCGCGATGGGCACGAGCCTCGCGAAGCTGGCGGAAAAGGGCGGGCCTAACCCGGACGAGGTGCTCGCGCGGGTGCGGGCGGTGGACGAGTTCGCCGCGGCTGACCTGATGATCGAGGCGGTGATCGAGGACCAGGCTCTGAAAGAGGATGTCTTCCGCCGCGCCGACGAGCGGCTGCCGCCCGAGGCGATCCTGGCGTCGAACACGAGCTCGATCCCGATCGGATCGCTCGCCGCGGCGACCCGCCGGCCGGATCGCGTGATCGGGATGCACTTCTTCAACCCGGTGGCGGTGCTGACGCTCGTCGAGGTGATCCGGGCCGGGGAGACCTCGTCCGCAACCGCGGAGGCGATCCGGGAGCTCGTGCTCGACCTCGGCAAGGAACCGGTCGAGGCGAAAGACGTCGCCGGGTTCGTCTCCAACCGGATCCTGATGCCGTTCATCAACGAGGCCGCCTACGCCCTCGCGGAGGGTGTGGCCGAGGCTGAGGCGATCGACATCGTTGCGAAGCTCGGCTTCGGCCACCCGATCGGCCCGCTCGCGCTCGCGGACCTGATCGGCCTCGACACCTGCGTCGCGATCATGGAGGTGCTCGAGCGCGGGCTCGGAGACACGAAGTACGCGCCGTGCCCGCTGCTCCGCGAGCACGTGGCCGCGGGCCGCTTGGGCCGAAAGGCGGGTCGAGGCTTCTTCGCCTACGACTGAGGCGCGCGCACTCGAGAGTCGGGTGGAGCTCGGCCGAGGGACGATCCTCCATCTCCTCCGCGGTGCTCGAGAGCTCCGTCGAGATCAGCCCGCCTGGTGGCGATGAGCGGTGAGGACGAGGTCGAGCTCGGCCACGTGAGTTATGGCTGGACGATGAAACTTCGGGTGAACAGGGCCCGCTGCATTTACGATCAGGCGAAATGCCTGCAATCGACAGTCTCCGGGCTCTGCTCAAACGCCAGCTGCACGAGCTCGAGAGCTCGGAGGCGGGCGTTCGGGAGGGTGCCGACCCTGAAGAGCTCCATCGCTTCCGCGTCGCGACGCGCCGGTCTCGTGCGCTGATCCGCGCCTCGCGCCCCCTCCTGCGCGACCAGCTTGCGACGCTCGACCGGGAGCTCCGCTGGCTTGGCGGCATCTCCGGTCCCGTTCGCGACCTTGATGTGCTGATCGAGCACCTGCGCGGCTTGGTCGAGCAGCTCGACCCCGACCAGGCCGGCGGGGAAGCGATCATCGCCGCGCTCGAGCGCGAGCGCCTCCGGCAGCGCGAGACGCTCGTCGCCGCGATCGACACGGAGCGCTACCGCGAGCTGATCGCTCGCTTCGAAGAGGCTTTGCCCGGGCTCGCGTCGCAGGACCGCGGCGTCTCGGTGACGCGCCTGGCACGCAAGGAGTTCGAGCGGCTTCGGTCCGCCTACGGGGAGCTCGGCGACAACCCGCCCGACGAGGAACTCCACGCTGTGCGGATCAGGGCCAAACACGCCCGTTACGCCGCCGAGCTCGCCGCGCGCTCGGAGGGACAGCCACTCGCGAGTCTTGCGAACGCGGCACGCGACCTCCATGACCTGATCGGCGACCATCAGGATGCGGTCGTCGCCGAACAGCGGGTGCGGGCGCTCGCAGGCGACGAGTCGCGCCTGGCGGCTGGCCGCATCGTCGAGCTGGAGCGGGCGCGCAAGGCGCAGGCGCGGGCCGGGCTCGCCGCGGCCTGGCGCAACCTGCAGCGCGCCGCCGCGAAGGCTTTCTAGGCAGCTTTGCGGGCGCTGGCGAGCTCGATCGCCGCGCCTTCGCGAACGCCTCCGCCACGGACGACGCGGAGCGGGACGTGCAGCCGTTCGCGCAGCGCGGCGAGGATGATCGCGCCCGCGGCGAGCGTGAGAACCCGTTCGAAGTGGAGGCCGTAGAGCGCCGCGATCTCGTTCGCGGGGGTTCGGGCGAGGATGGCTGTGACCTCCTCGAGCTCGGCTGCTCCCAGGTCGGGCCCGATGATCGAGCGCAGCGCGCGCGCGCTCCCGCCGACGGCCAATGCGAGCTCGGGAGCCGGCGGCAGGAAGCCGTCGAGCAGGCGATCGACCTCGGCGCGGGCCTCCTGGATCGCGATCTCCCCGGGCGGGTCGTCCCCGAGCACCCGGCTCGTGAGCCGTATCGAGCCGATGTCGATCGATCGGACCCACGCGATCCCCTCGCGCCGGGTCCCGACGGCGACCTGCGAGGAGCCGCCGCCGACGTCGCACACCGCAATTAGCTTGCGCGTACCTCGGCGGGTCGCGGTGAGAGCGCCGACGAACGCCAGCCGCCCCTCCTCCTGCGCCGAGAGCAGCCGCACCGGCACTCCCGACCCGGCGGCGAGTCGCGCCAGGAGCTCCTCGCCGTTGGCCGCCTGGCGGCCCGGGCTCGCCACGAGCACCTCGACGCGGTCGGCGCCGTGCTTGCGCGCGACGCGAATGAACTCACCCACGGTGTCGGCCGTCTCGACCAGCTTCGCCTCGGGGATCGCGCCGAGGCGCTCGACCGATTCGCCGAGCTGGAGCACCGCCTTCTCGCGGTGCAGCTCCTGGCCGCCCTCCGACACGTGCAGCCGGACCGTGTTCGAGCCCACGTCGATGATCCCGACGGCCATGGACCCATGATGCCCGCGCCACATGTCGGCTAACCCCCGGGGGCCCGGCGGCGCGCACGGGCCCGCCCGCGCATTGCGACGATCTGGGCCGGCCGACGCCGCTCGCTCGTCTCGGGCGCCACGCGCTCCCACCGGCCGTCCGGCGCGAGCAACCAGGCATGCGAGTTGTCGGCGAGCAGCCGCCGGAAGATCGTCTCGATCTCCGCCCGAACATGAGGGGCCTCGACCGGGACGACCATCTCGATCCGGTGGTCGAGGTTGCGCGACATCAGGTCGGCGCTCCCGAGCAGGTAGCTCTTCGACTCGCCGGCCTCGAAGCAGAAGAGGCGGCTGTGCTCGAGGAAGCGGCCGAGGATCGAGCGGACGCGGATCCGCTCCGAAAGCCCGGGAATGCCGGGTCTGAGCACGCACACGGCCCGAACGATCAGGTCGATCTCGGCGCCCGCCTGGGAGGCCTTGTAGAGCTCCTCGACGATTGCCGGGTCGGCGAGGTTGTTGACCTTGATCCGGATGCGGGCGTTCTCGCCGGCGGCGGCTGCCGCAGCGACCTGCCGGATCAGCTCGACCAGCTCGCGGCGGAGGTTGAAGGGCGCTGCCAGGATCTTGCGGAACGCCTGCGGGCGCCCGAAGCCGGTGACGAAGTTGAACAGGTCGGCGATGTCCGCGACGATGTCCGGGTCGGCGGTGAAGAGCCCGACGTCCTCGTAGATCCGAGCGGTCGTGGCGTTGTAGTTGCCGGTCCCGATGTGCGCGTAGCGCTGGAGTCCATCGCCCTCGCGCCGGATCACGAGCGTCGTCTTCGCGTGGATCTTCATGTCCGGGAAGCCGTAGGCGACATGGACACCTGCCTGTTCGAGCGAGCGCGCCCACTCGATGTTTCGCCGCTCGTCGAAGCGCGCCTTCAGCTCGACGATGCAGACGGCCTGCTTCCCGTTCTCGGCCGCCTCGATCAGCGCGGGCGCCAGCGCGGAATCGTTGCTTGTCCGGTAGACGGTTGTCTTCAGCGTCGCGACCGCGGGATCCTTGGCTGCAGCGCGCACGAACGCCTCGGCGCTGGTCGCGAACGAGTCGTAGGGATGCTGGACGACGATGTCGGCCGAGGCGATCTCGGCGAACAGGTCGCCGTCCTTCGGCTTCGCGAGTCGCCGCTGGGTGTGAGGCACCCACGGCTCGTCCTTGAGGTCGGGCCGGTCGAGGTCGTAGAGCTGGATCACCTCCCGCAGATCGAGCAGCCCGTGGGCCGGGTAGACGGCATCGGGCCTGACCGCCAGCCGCTCGGACAACCGTGCCACCATCGCCTGCGAGATCGAGCTGGAGACCTCGAGCCGCACGACAGCGCCGAAGCGCCGCTTCTGCAGCTCGCTCTCGACCGCCTCGAGCAGGTCGTCGGCGTCGTCGGAGATCTCGGTGTCGCCGTCGCGCGTCACCCGGAACGCTGCCCGCTCGGTGAGCTCCATCCCCGGGAAGACCGAGCTCAGATGGTGGGAGATCACGGTCTCGAGCGGGATCAGGAGGCCGCGCGATCCGATCGAGACGAACCGCGACAACGTCTCGGGCACCTTCACGCGGGCGAACCGCTCCTCGCCCGAGTCCGGGTCGCGAACCGACACCCCGAGCGAGAGCGACAGCCCCGAGATGTAGGGGAACGGCTGCCCGGGGCCGACCGCGAGCGGGGTCAGAACCGGGTAGATGTGCCGCGTGAAGCGGGCCTCGAGCTCGCTGCGCTCCTCGATCGTCGCGTCCTCGACGGCGCCGACGACGATTCCCTCCGCGGCGAGTGCCGGTACGAGTTCGTCCCGCCAGAGCTTCGACTGCGCATCCGTCAGCTCGAGCACGCCCTCGCGCACCTCGGCGAGGGCCTGCTGCGGCGTCCGCCCGTCCGGCGAGCGGACGTTCAGGCGCGCGATCACCTGATCGAGCAGGCCGGCGACGCGCACCATGAAGAACTCGTCGAGGTTCG
Source organism: Gaiellaceae bacterium (assembly GCA_035531915.1). GTDB lineage: Bacteria > Actinomycetota > Thermoleophilia > Gaiellales > Gaiellaceae > PALSA-600. The sequence goes on from DATKRX010000034.1 coordinate 13,894, forward strand.
AAGAGAAGATCGAGCAGAACTTGACGCGCTCGAGTAGCGGCTCACTGGGATCCGCAGCCAGGTCGAGGACGCGTCTGTTCAGCTCGAGCCACGAGAGCTCGCGGTTGAGCAGGGGCTGGCTCGGGGTCTCGGTGGGCGTCCGGCTGGTCGTCGCCAAGGGCACTACATCATCCCCGAAGGCCCGTGAACGCGTGGTGTCTATCTGGTGAACTCTACTCGCTTCGCCTGGTAGGACTCCGGCCGCGCGAACTCGGCGTGGTGGGGCGTGCGGTGCCGGGGAGGGAGCGCCGAGGGCGCCTTCGGCAGGTCGCGTTCGCCGCCAACGCGAACGCCTTCGGCTCGTGTCGGCGAGCACGCGAGCAGCACTCCGAGGGTCGCGAGCGCCACGCGAGGCGCACGCGGGGGCGCGGACGCTCGGGGCGCCGGCACGACCGGAGTCTGCACCTCATGTCTCACGGGGCTCTCATCCGGCAGCAGCCAGTATGCTCCCCGAGATGCGAAACGACACGCTGCTCGTGACGCTCGCCGTCGTCGCGGGCATAGTGCTGATCGTGGTCAGCATCGTCTACTTCGCGGAGCCGGAGAGCTCGCTGCCCAGTTTCTTCCCGGGCCACCAGGCGGGGTCGAGTCACCACCACTTCAAGCACGGGATCGCCGCCGTCCTCGTCGGGCTCGCCTGCTTCGTGTTCGCGTGGTTTCGCTCGGGCCCGAAAAGGCCCGCGAAACCCGCGTGATCCTTGCCGCGCTGATCACCTACCCGCGGGCGATCGTCCTCGGGCTCCTGCAGGGCGTCTCGGAGCTCTTCCCGGTCTCGAGCCTCGGGCACGCGGTGATCCTGCCGGGCCTGCTCGGCTGGGACATCCACCAGAACAACCCCTACTTCCTCACCTTCCTCGTCGCCACGCACCTCGCGACGGCGATCGTGCTGTTCGCGTTCTTCTGGCGCGACTGGGTACGGATCCTGAAGGGGATCGGACGCTCGCTCCGCGACCGCGGCATTGACCCCGACGACCCGGATGCGAAACTCGGCTGGCTGCTCGTCGTCGGTACGATCCCGGCTGGCATTCTCGGCCTGCTCCTGCAAGACAAACTACGCTCGGTATTCGCCTCGGCTCCGTCTGCGGCCGCGTTCCTGATCGCGAACGGCGTGCTGCTCCTCGCCGCCGAGCGACTCCGCCGGCGCGCGCCGCAGAGCGACACCGACGACGACACGCGGATCGCCCGGCAGGTCGGCTGGCCCCAAGCCTTCGCGGTCGGCACCGCGCAGGCGATCGCGCTGATCCCGGGCTTCTCGCGCGCCGGCGCGACGATGGGAGGCGGCCTGCTCGTCGGGCTCTCCAACAAGGACGCGGCCCGGTTCGCGTTCCTGCTCGCCACCCCGATCATCGGCGCTGCCGCGGTTCTGAAGCTGCCGAGCCTCTTCGGCAGCCAGGGCAATGGCGTGCGCGGCCCCGCTCTCGTCGGTGCACTGTGCGCCGCCCTGACCGCCTACCTCGCGGTGCGGTTCCTGATGCGCTTCTTCGAGACGCGGACACTGACGCCGTTCGCGGTCTACTGCCTGCTCGCCGGGATCGGCGCAAGCATCTACTTCGCCGTGTCGTAGCTGGCGCCGAGGGAAGCGCCTACCCGAGCAGTGCGCGCAGCGCCGCGAGCGGCTGCTCGCTGACGCGGAAGAAGGCCCAGCTGCCGCGCTGCTCGCGCTCGACGAGCCCGGCCCGCAGGAGGACCTTCAGATGATGGCTGACCGTCGGCTGGGAGAGGCCGAGCGGCTCGGTCAGATGACAGACACAGGCCTCGTGCTCGGGTTGGGCCTGGATCAGGCTCAGGAGCTGGAGCCGCGCCGGGTCGGCGATTGCCTTCAAGGCGCCCGAGATCTGCTCGGCCTCCTCGCGCGTGAGCGCGCACTGAAGGAGCGGGGGGCAGGAAGCCGCGATCGTCGCGATCGGCTGCACGCCCGACATATTGACAGAGGTCGATGCCCTTGGCATGATTCGCGCCGAACCGCATCGATCCCGATCGATATCTCACGGAGGGGGCAATGTCGCAGGCGCTTGATCCGGTTACTCAGCAGCACGTCAGGAACCTGACCAAGGGCCTCGTCTCCGAGTTCGCCGGCGTCTTCTCGCAGGAGACGATCCAGCGCTACATCGAGGAGTCGGTCGAGCTGCTCGACGGCTCGCGGATCAACGTGTTCGTTCCCGTGCTAGCCCACCGTTTCGCGCGCGAGCGGCTGCGGGCGCTCGCGCAGGCAGAGGGGACGATGACCAAGGAGCAGCCCGAAGTCCTGTTCGTGTGCGTTCACAACGCCGGCCGAAGCCAGATGGCGGCGGGGCTCGTCAAGCTCCGGTCGCAAGGAAGGATCCACGTGCGCTCGGCTGGCTCGGCTCCGGGTGAGGAGATCAACCAGGCCGCGGTGGCGGCTATGGAGGAGCTCGGCGTCGACATGAGCGAGGAGTTCCCAAAGCCGCTCACCGATGAGGTCGTGCGCGCCGCCGACGTCGTGGTCACCATGGGGTGCGGCGATGCGTGTCCGATCTATCCCGGGAAGCGGTACGAGGACTGGGCGCTCGACGATCCGGCCGGCCAGGGACTCGAGACGGTGCGTCGGATCCGGGACGAGCTCGATCGGCGCGTGCGGATGCTGATCGCTGAGCTCTTGCCCGACGACGCAGCGCCTTCGAGCTGAGCCGCTCCGGCAAAGCAGCATCGTGAGTCGCGCCCTGATGCGCGTGTTCGTGGCCGAGTTCATCGGAACGTTCACGCTCGTCTTCGCCGGCTGCGGCGCCGTGATGGTCGACGCGAAGACCCATGCCCTCGGTCACGTCGGCGTCGCGATCACGTTCGGGCTCGTGATCATGGCGATGATCTACGCCGTCGGGCACATCTCGGGCGCGCACTTCAACGCGGCGGTCACCTTCGCCTTCGCGCTCAGCCGCCACTTCCCATGGACACGGGCGGTCGGCTACTGGTGCGCACAGTTCCTCGGCGCGCTGACCGCCGCAGCGATGCTCCGCGGCTCGCTCGGGGAGATCGCCCACGTCGGTACGACCCTGCCCTCGGGATCACAGGGACAGTCGTTTCTGTGGGAGCTCGTGATGAGCTTCTTCCTGATGTTCGTGATCATGGCCGTCGCCACCGACACGCGCGCCGTCGGCGAGGCGGCGGCGATCGCTGTCGGCGCCACGATCGGGCTGGACGCGATGTTCGGCGGCCCGATCTCCGGTGCCTCGATGAACCCGATGCGCTCGCTCGGCCCGGCGCTTGTCTCGGGCGACCTGCACGCCCTCTGGCTGTACATCCTGGCGCCGATCCTCGGCACCTCGCTCGGCGCGCTCTCCTATCGGTTTATCCGCGGCGAGGCCGAGAGCGTGCCCAGGTAAGACCCGGCCACGAAGAGCCGCGCGGCGATCCCACGAGCGCCGTTGCCAGCAGGAGCTCGATCGCGCCTCCGGAGATACGCATCGACGCGTGGGCGCCGACCTGGGCACCGACGACGACGCCCCGCCGAGAGGGCGAGCGCGCGCCGGAGCCCGTGACCGGCGTTCAGCGCGCCGGTAAGGAGGTGTGTGACCGTAGCCGGCCATGATCGCTAGCACGAAATGCGAGGGCGGGTGCCATGTGGGTCGGGAATGCGAGCGCTCGTACGAGCAGGGGACGTGGATGATGCCCCCGCCGATCCCGAGGAAGGTCGAGACGAAGCCGACGCTGTAGGTGGCGCCGCGCGCGAGCGGAGCGCGGAACTCGTAGGTGGCGCGAGACGAGTCGGTCAGCCGTCGCTGGCTGCCTCGGTGCTCGCCCGGGCGTGCCGGCTTCGACCTGCGGAGAAGCCAGACGGCACCAAGCGCCAGCACCACGGCCGTGGCGAGATCGAAGGCGCGTCGCCCGACGTGCTCGACGGCGATCGCGCCGACGATCGAGCCGGGCAGCGTCGCTGTGCCGAACACGAGCCCGCTGCGGACGTCGATCCGGTCGTTGGCGCGTAGGCCACAGAGCCGGATGCGGCATTGGAGAAGACGGCGGTGAGGCTGATCGACGTCAGCGTTTTCGGAGAGTCGTGCGGGTAGAGGAGCAGCAGGATCGGTGTCAGAATGGAGCCGCCACCCGGGCCGACCCAGCGTGCCGAAAGCTCCCACGACAAGCCCGACCGCCGCGAGGTCGATTGCCTCCTCACCCCCGAAAGCGTGCATGTCCGGGAGCCTATGGCCGCCGTGTCACCCGGACGGGTGGGAGGCATCCGTCAGCTCGCGGAACTCGCCCGTGACCAGGTAGGCGATCTGCTCGCCGATGTCGACGGCGTGGTCGCCGATCCGCTCGACGCAGCGGGAGACGACGAGCATCCGGAGGCCGTACTCCCGCTCCTCGGGCGAGTTGCCGAGCAAGAGCATGTCGCTGACGGCGTCGCGGTTGGCTCGGTCGATCAGGTCGTCGAGCTCGTTCAGCGACTTCGCCTTCTCGACGTCGCGTTCGGCGAAGGCATCGAGGGCGACGCGGATCATCTGCTCAGCGCGGCGGCCCATGTCCTCGAGCGAGCCGAGGATCCGCTCGTCGCTGACGCCGAGGCCACCCATCAGCTTGGTCAGCTTCGCGACCGTCACGCAGTAGTCGGCCATCCGCTCGAGGTGCAGATTGACCCGCAGCACGGCAAGGACGAGTCGGAGGTCGATCGCCACAGGCGTCTGGCGCGCGAGCAGCGACTGCACACCGGTCTCGATCGCGAGGTAGCGGCGGTCGATCTCATCGTCGAAGCCGATCACCTCGTCCGCGAGCTCGTCGTCGCCGCGCCCGAGCGCGTTCAGTGCCGAGCGAAGCGCGCGTAGAACCAGGTCGCCCTCCTCCTGGAGGTCGGCCTCGAGCTGTTCGAGCTCCTCGTGGAACGGCTTTCTCACCCGAACCGCCCCGTGACGTAGCCCTCGGTGCGCTCGTCGGAGGGCTGGGTGAAGATCCTTTCGGTCGAGTCGTACTCAACGAGGATTCCGTACCGGCTCCCGTCCTCCTCGACCTGGAGGCTGAAGAACGCGGTCATCTCGGCGACACGGGCCGCCTGCTGCATGTTGTGTGTGACGATCACGAGTGTGTACTGCTTCTTCAGCTCGTGCATCAGGTCCTCGATCGCTTGCGTTGAGATCGGGTCGAGCGCGGAGGCGGGCTCGTCGAGGAGCACGACGTCCGGTTCGACCGCGATCGCGCGGGCGATGCAGAGGCGCTGCTGCTGGCCGCCCGAGAGCCCGAGCGCCGAGCGCTTGAGCCGGTTCTTCACCTCGTCCCAGATCGCGGCGCGGCGAAGCGCCTGCTCTACCCGGTCGTCGAGGTTGTCTCGCATCCCGAGGATACGGAGGCCGTAAGCGACATTGTCGTAGATCGACTTCGGGAAGGGGTTCGGCCGCTGGAAGACCATTCCGATCCGCCGTCGAACCTCGATTGGGTCGACGCCCGGTCCGTAGAGGTCGGTGCCGTGGTAGAGCAGTTTGCCCTCGACCCTCGCGCTCGGAACTAGGTCGTTCATGCGGTTCAGGCAGCGAAGGAACGTCGACTTCCCACAACCCGACGGGCCGATCAACGCGGTAATCGCGTTCTTGTAGATCGCGAGCGAGACATCATTGACCGCAAGCGCCTTGCCGTAAGCGACGGAGAGTCCCTCGATGTCGAAGACGGTCTCCTTGTGGATGAGCCCGGCGGGGATGCCGGTGGGCGTCGGCACAGGTCTTCCGGGGATGGCCAGTGAAGGACCATCCGACTGTGGCGGCTCGACGACGTTCACCGCTCCGAGTGTCGCGGGAGGGCTTCGGCTACTGGGTGACTACAAGGTGAACGTTCTGTGACGAAGTGGTTACAGCCCCTCGCGCTCGGCTGCGCGTGCTGGAAATCTGTCGCCCGTGGAAGCCGCTGCCGATCCGGTTCCCGGTCTACGCCGGACACGTCGCGCGCTCGACCGACTGGGCGATCGCGGCCTCTTCGGCCTGACCGGGGTCGCCGCCGTGCTCGCGCTGCTGGTCGTAGCCGCGATCGTCTGGCAGGTGGTCGACAAGGCCTGGCCGGCGATCGACCATTACAACGTCGCGTTCCTGTGGCACAACCAGTGGAACCCCGTCCCAGGCAGGGAGGTCTACGGGGCTCGCAACTACATCATCGGAACGGTGGTCACCTCGTTCGGCGCGCTCTTGATCGCGGCGCCGCTCTCGATCGCGATCGGGTTGTTTCTGAGTGAGTTGGCGCCGCCCGCGATCCGCGGCCCGATCGGCTCTCTCGTCGACATGCTCGCGGCCGTGCCGAGTGTGGTGATCGGACTCTGGGGCATCCTCGTACTGCTTCCGATCCTGCACAACGATGTGGAGCCCTGGCTGCATAGCGTGCTCGGCTGGACGCCGTTCTTCGGCGCTCCGCAGCCGGCGGGCGTGTTCCCCGCAATGCTCGTGCTCGCTCTGATGGCGACCCCGATCACCTCCTCGATCTGCCGCGAGCTCTTCGTCAGCGTTCCGCGCGAGCTCGAAGAGGCCGCGATCGCTCTCGGCGCGACGCGCTGGGAGATGGTGAAGGGAGTCGTCCTACCGTCGGTGAGAGGTGGAGTTGTCGCTGGGATCATCCTCGGATTCGGACGCGCTCTGGGTGAGGCGATCGCGGTCACGCAAGTGATCGGTAACGGCGTCCCCATCCACCTCTCGATCTTCAAGCCCGGTACGACCCTCGCGAGCCAGCTCGCCAACCAATACTCGAGCGATGTCTCGCCGCTCTTCATCTCCTCGCTCATCTATCTTGCCCTGATCCTGCTTACGATCACGTTCGGGGCGAACCTCGTCGCGCAGCGGATCGTCCACCGGTTCGAGCGGCAGCGGATGGCATGATCGACGCCGGCTCGCTTAGAGCGACCGGCCGCGGCCGTCGGAGGTTGCGGGTCAACCGCGTCGCCGAGCTCACCGCGATCGGCGCGGCCGGCGTTGCAATCGCGGTCCTCGCTGTCCTCGTCGGGTCGGTGTTCATCCGTGCGCTTCCGGCGCTCAACCTCGATCTCTTCATCAAGGGCCCCACGATCGACGCTTTCGGCCAAGCGAGCGGCGGGATCGCACCCGCGATCATCGGCTCCCTTATCCTCGTGCTGATTGCCGCGGTGATCTCGGTGCCGATCGGCGTACTGACCGCGATCTTCGTCAGCGAGTTCGCTTCCAGGCGCGTCGCTGACCAGATCAAGCTTTGGCTCGACGTTCTCAACGGCTTCCCGTCGATCGTGATCGGCATCTTCGTGTACGCATTGGCGATCAAGACGAAGGTGCCGCTGCTCGGGATCGGCCACCACCAAAGCGCCTGGGCGGGCGGCTTCGCGCTCTCGATCATCATGCTGCCGCTGGTCTCGCGGACGACGATGGAGGTGCTCGGCCTGCTGCCGAACAGCCTCCGCGAGGCGTCCTATGCACTCGGTGTCTCGAAGTGGCGAACGGTGATCGGAGTCGTGCTTCCAAGTGCGGTCGGGGGCATCGTCACGGGCACGACGCTTGCCGTTGCGCGGGCCGCCGGCGAGACGGCGCCGCTTCTGTTCACTTGCAGCTATGCGAGCCAGGCTGTGAGCTGGAATCCCTCGCAGCCGGTGAGCTCCCTTCCGTTCACGATCTTCACCGACTATGAGCAACCGAGTCTGCACGCGCAGGCGTGGGCGGCGGCCTTCGTGCTGATCGCCTTTGTGCTCGTGACGAGCCTCTCGGCTCGAGCGCTACTCGACCGCTCGCGGCGAAAGCTCGGACAGGTGCAGTAACAGTGGCCGCTGCCGTCACCACTTCGTCACCGGATCGTCACGGCCTTTCTGCCCCTTTGCCTGGGTCGGAGGTTCAGGCTGTACGAGCGAACCAAAACCCCAGGACAAGGAGAGAGATTTCGATGAAGAGGAAGGCACTCGCCCTTCTGGCGCTCGTGACGGTCGCGCTGCTCACTGCTGCGGCCGCCGGTGCCAAGCAAACGATGAAGGCAGACACCTCGATCGCGGGCGCCGGCTCGAGCCTCGTCAACCCGCTCGTCCAGCAGTTTGTCGCGCCACTCGGCTCGGCCTATGGGTACTCACTGACCTACGCCTCGGTCGGGTCCGGGACCGGAATCGCCGATATCACCAACCGCACGGTTGACTTCGGCGCCTCGGACGCGCCGCTCAATCCGAGTCAGGCGAGCGCGTGTGGAGGCTGTGTCGAGATCCCGTGGGCGCTCTCTGGGACGACGCTGTCCTACAACGTTCCGGGCGTTCCGAACGACCTGCATCTCAACGGTTCGACGATCGCGGGCATCTACCTCGGCCAGATCACGAACTGGGACGACCCGACGATCGCGAAGCTGAACCCGAAGATCACGTTCCCGAACCTCACAATCACACCAGTGCACCGCTCAGACGGCTCGGGTGATACCTACGCGTTCACCGACTATCTGCAGCGCCTCAGCTCGAGCTTTCGGACTCAGGTCGGCAACAACACCCTGGTGAACTGGCCCGGCGGAATCGGGGAAAACGGCAACTCGGGCGTCGCCGGGGAAATCGCGAGCACCTCGGGTGCGATCGGCTATATCAGCGCGGCCTACTCCCTGCCGCTCCACCTGAGGCTCGCCGCGGTCGAGAACGCCGCTGGAGCGTTCGCCACGCCTGGGCTTCGCGGTATCGAAGCGGCGGCTGCGGCATTCCCGAAGCCGGCTTCGACGACCAACGGCGTCGAAATGCACATCGTCAATCCGCCGAAGTCGGCCGGGAAGCTCGCCTACCCGATCTCGACCTATACGTACATCATCGTCCCGCAGCAGACGAGCAAGGCGAAGGAGCTCCGGACGATGATCTACTGGGCGCTGACCCGGGGCGATAGGACGTACGGCCCGAAGCTGATCTTCGCACCGACCTTCCCGAAGGGGATCTTGTCGGCTGCCGAGAAGGCGATGGCCCGGATCGGCTGCCCGTCCTCGGGCTGCGTTTAGGCCTTTCCGAGACCTCCCGTCCGGGGGTGTACAGACGCGAAAGGGCGCCGGCAGGCGCCCTTTCGCGTCTCTAGGATGGCCGAGTGAGCGAGGCTGTTCGCGCACTGATCGACGACTACAACGAGGCCTGGAACCGCCAGGATCTCGATGCGCTCTGCGCCTTCCACACCGACGACATCGTGTTCGAGAACCACACGGCGCGAGAACGCGTCGAAGGGGCGGCTGCGGTTCGCGCCCACATCGGCGGGATTTTCGACCGCTGGCCGTCGCTGCGTTTCCGGGGCCGACGGTTCTACGCTGGGGACGAGTTCGCGGTCGGAGAATGGACGGCGACAGCGATGGGCGCGGACGGTACGCTGATCGAGTGGGACGGGGTGGACGTCTTCCCGCTGCGCGACGGCAAGATCGAGCGCAAGGACGTCTACTCCTCGTCGCACGCTCCACGCGTCGTCGGTTAGGCCAGGGTTCGGCCCATACCGTTTGCTTGCCTCCGCTCGAGCCCTGAACAAACGGGCTTCGGCTAGGCCGGGAACAGGCAGCGCACGGTGAGCCCTTGCCCGCGCGCGCCGTGCGGCTCGACCTGGCCGCCCGCAGCCGTCACGATGCGTTTGACGATCGCGAGCCCGAGGCCGGTGCCTCGGGTGGTGCGGGCGGCGTCGGCTCGCCAGAAGCGCTCGAACAGGCGCGGCAGGTCGGCCTCGTGAACCCCGATCCCGTCATCGGCACCGATCAGGAGAAGCCCCTCGGGCACCTGTGTGACCGAGAGCGTGAAGGTGGCGCCGTGGCCGGCGTAGCGGATCGCGTTCTCCGCCAGGTTCTCGGCCACGATCTTCAGCATCTTCGGGCGCAGGGGCAGGTCGACCGACGGGTCGCCCTCAGCTCTCAGCAGCACGCCGGCGCGCGAGGCGCCGTGCTCGAGCTCGTCCACGACCTGTTCGAGCACGGGCAGCGCGTTCGTGTGCCCGAGTGCGACGACCTCGACGCCGCTCTCGAGCTCGGAGAGGAAGAGGATCTCGTCGATCAGGGCGCCGGCGTTCTGCACCTCGGCCTTGGCCTGGTCGAGGAGGCCCTGGACGTCCGCGCCGGGGAGGTCCGCCGAGTCGAGCAACGCCAGGATCCGGGCCAGCGGCGTGCGCAGCTCGTGTGAGACCGAGGCGGTGAAGCCCGCGCGTAGAGCCTCGAACGACGCGTCCTCGGCGACCAAGCGCTCTTTTGGGACCTCGGGCGCGGTCACGGTCGCCGGGGTCGTCTCATTCGGTGCCGAGTGCGGAGTCTCTCCCTGTCTGCGAAAAGGGTTCTTCACCAGATCGTTACCATTTCGACACCGTGTCCGAACCGCGCATGAAACTATGGTAAGCGCATGGGGAAGATCCTGATCGTCGAGGACGACAACGTGATCGCAGACGGCATGGCGCGCCATCTCGCCGCTGCCGGGTTCGACCCGATCGTGGTCGGGCGCGGCGAGCTCGGCCTCGCCCGACTTCGCTTCGAGAACCCCGATGTCTGCGTGCTCGACCTGATGCTTCCGGAGCTCGACGGGTGGAAGCTGATCGAGACGGCGCGCTCCGAGGGGATCGGCACCCCGATCATCGTCGTCTCGGCTCGCGGGACCGAGCACGACCGCGTGCACGCACTCGAGATCGGTGCCGACGACTACCTCGTGAAGCCGTTCTCGATGCCCGAGCTCGTCGCCCGCGTCGGGGCGGCGGCCCGCCGCGGCGTGCGGCCGGCCGAGGAGCGCCGCGGCGAGGCGATCGAGATCGAGGAGCTGAAGATCGATCCGCGCGAGGTGCAGGCCTACGTCGACGGCGTGAACGCCGGGCTGACGCCGACCGAGTTCAAGCTCATCTACACGCTCGCGCTCGACCGCGGCCGCGTCGTGACCCGCGACGAGTTGCTGCAGAAGGTGTGGGGGCGGCGGGAGACGCACCGCGACCGCACCGTCGATGTCTTCGTGCGGCGGCTGCGGCAGAAGATCGACCGGATCGCGCCGCGGCACGATTTCATCCACACGCGTTTCGGCGTCGGCTACAAGCTCGAGCCCGAAGCGAAGTAGCCTGCGGGGGTGACTTCGCGGCGAAGCGACGAGCCGGTCCGGCTGACGCGGATCTACACCGGCGGCGGCGACCGCGGCGAGACCTCGCTCGGCGACGGGTCTCGCGTCTCGAAGCTCGATCCGCTCGTGCGGGCCTACGGGGAGGTCGACGAGCTGAACTCGCTGCTCGGTTGGGCGCTGCTCGAGGCGCGCGATCCACGGCTCGAACGGATCCAGAACGAGCTGTTCGATCTCGGGGCCGACCTGTCGGTGCCCTTCGCGGCAGAGGACGGGAAGCTGAGGATCGAGCAGGCTGCGATCGACCGGCTCGAGGCCGACTGCGACGAGGTCAACGCACCGCTGGGCGAGCTACGGAGCTTCGTCCTGCCGGGCGGGAGCGAAGCGGCCTCGCGACTCCACATCGCGCGCGCCGTCTGCCGCCGCGCCGAGCGCGAGCTGCTCGCGTCCGCGCTCGAGCGGCCGGTGAACCCGCTTGCGGTCGTCTACCTGAACCGGCTCTCCGACCTCCTGTTCGTGCTCGCCCGGGCCGCGAACGCGGGTGGCGGCGAGCCCCTGTGGCTGCCGGGCGGCGAGCGCTGAGGCCCTAAGATTGGGGTCGTGGCCGCGAAGATCAGGGTGGTGATCGCCAAGGTCGGGCTCGACGGCCACGACCGGGGCGCGAAGATCATCGCGCGCGCGCTCCGCGACGCCGGCATGGAGGTGATCTACACGGGGCTGCATCAGCTGCCGGAGCAGATCGTCGAGACGGCGATCCAGGAGGATGCGGATGCGATCGGGATCTCGATCCTGTCCGGGGCGCACATGACGCTCGTGCCGCGCGTGGTCAGCCTGCTGCGGGAGCGTGGCGCCGGGGACGTGCTCGTGCTCGTGGGCGGGACGATTCCCGCCGACGACATCGAGGAGTTGCGGGAGAACGGCGTCGCCGCAGTGTTCACTCCGGGGGCGGCCACGAGCGAGATCGTCGAGTTCCTGCGCTCGAGGCTCGCCGCGTAGGACCGCGGCCGCTGCGTAGAGTGCGCGTCCGATGAAGATCGCGGTGTGCGTGAAGGCGGTGCCCGATGCGGCCGGAGGTCGGCGGATTGACGCGGCGACCGGCCGGCTCGATCGGTCGGGCGACCTCGTGCTCTCCGACTTCGACCTCCATCCCGTCGAGGAGGCGCTCCGGATCCGCGAGGCCGCCGGCGAGGGCGAGGTCTTCGTGCTGTCGCTCGGGCCGGCGCGGGCCTCCGACGCGGTGCGAAAGACGCTCGCGATGGGCGCCGACCGGTCGGTGCTCGTCACCGACGAGGCGTTCGTCGGGGCCGACCTGGTCGCGACCGCGCACGCGCTCGCGGGCGCGCTCGAGCGCGAGCGGGCGGATCTCATCCTGTTCGGGCAGCAGTCGGCCGACGGTGACGGAGCCTGTCTCCCGGCGGCCGTGGCCGAGCTGCTTCGGCGGCCGGTGATCTCGCAGGTGGCCGAGCTTTCCGTGGAGGCCGGCGCCGTGACCGGGAGGAGACAGACCGAGTTCGGCTACGAGCGGATCCGTGCGCCGCTGCCCGCTGTCGTGGCGGTGTCGGACGCGATCAACGAGCCGCGCTACCCGCCGCTCAAGGGGATCATGAGCGCGAAGACCAAGCCGCAGGAGACGCTCTCGGCCGGGGAGGTCGGTGGGGCGGAGGTCTCGCGCACGACCGTCCTGGCGCTGAATCCGCCTCCGTCTCGCGGCGTGCGACGCGTCGTCGAAGGCGACGGCGCAGCGGAGGCGATCCTCGAGTTCCTGATCGAGAAACGGCTCCTGTGAAGACGCTCGTCTTCCTCGAACATCACGGCGACCAGGTCACGAGGGCCTCGCTCGGCGTCCTCGCGAAGGCAGGTGGCGACGTCGCGGGCGTCGTCACGGGCTCGGGAATGAACGCGCAGCTGGCAGCGAGCGCAGGCCCGTTCGGGGCCGCGACGGTATTCGTGGCCGACGACGAGCGCCTCGCCACACCATTGCCACAGCCCCGGGTCGATGTTCTCGCAGCCCTCGTGCGCGACGAAGGATTCGACACGGTGCTGTTCGCCCAGTCGGTGCTGGCTGCCGACCTGGCGGCCGGCCTGGCGCTCCGTCTCGGCGCCGGCCTGAACTGGGACCTGGTCGATCTCCGTGAGGAGGAGGGCGCGCTCGTCGGTACCCGGCCCGCGCTCGGCGACTCCGTCTGGGTCGACGTCGGCTGGAGCTCGACGCCCCGGGTCGGAGTCTTCCGCGCCGGGGCGTTCGACCCGGTGGAGAGGGGCGGCAGCGCGGAGGTGCGCGAGCTGGCGGTCGCCTTCGAGGAACATTCGCGGCTCGCGGAGCTGATCGAATCGACGGTCGAAGAGACGAGCGGACCCTCGATCGAGGACGCGGAGATCGTCGTCGCGGGCGGGCGAGGCCTCGGGTCGCCGGAGAAGTTCTCGGTCGTCGAGGAGCTCGCGGCCGCGCTCGGAGGCGCGGTGGCGGCGACGCGCGCGGTCGTCGATGCCGGCTGGTACCCGTACTCGACGCAGGTCGGGCAGACCGGCAAGACCGTCTCGCCCAAGCTCTACGTCGCTGTCGGTATCTCGGGCGCGATCCAGCACAAGGTCGGCATGCAGGGCTCGGGGACGATCGTCGCGATCAACAAGGACCCGAACGCGCCGATCTTCGACTACGCCGACCTCGGCGTGGTCGGCGACTTGAACGAGATCGTGCCCAGGCTGGCCGGGCTCGTCCGGCAGCGTAAGGCTTCGTGAGGCCCTCGGACTTCCCGCCACCCTGGTCGGACGGCGAGGCGATCGCCGGGCCGTCGGACTCAGACCCGATCGAGGTCGGCGTGCTCGTCGTCGGTGCAGGGCCGGCCGGGCTCGCAGCCGCGATCAGGCTCGGGATGCTGGCGGCCGCCGACCCGGAGGGCGCGAGCCGGCTCGGAGAGATCCCCGTGGCGGTGCTCGAGAAGGGCAAAGCGCCGGGGTCGCACCTGCTCTCGGGCGCGGTGATCGACCCCGGGCCGCTGCACCGGTTGCTCGAGGGGCTGCGAACCCCCGACGAGCTTCCGTCCTACGGTGAGGTGCCCGGGGAGTCGGTGCTGTTCCTGACGCCTGGGCGCGCGGTGGCGCTGCCGATCCCGCCGACGATGCGAAACCACGGGAACGTGATCGTCTCGCTCTCGCGCCTCGGCCGCTGGCTCGGCGAGGCGGCGGAGGAGATCGGGACCACCGTGCTGGCCGAGACCGCGGCGCAGGCGCTCCTCGTCGAGGACGGGCGCGTGGTCGGCGTTCGCACCGGCGACAAGGGCCTCGGACGGAGGGGGGAGCGGCTCGCGAGGTTCGAGGCCGGTTCGGAGATCCGTGCGCAGGTGACGGTCCTCGCGGAGGGGACGGCCGGGCATCTGACGACGGCGGCGCTCGAGCGGTTCGCGCTCGGCGGGGCGTGCCCGCAGACCTGGGCGCTCGGGGTGAAGGAGGTGTGGAGGGTGCCGCGACCGCTGCGCAAGGTGATCCACACGATGGGGTGGCCGCTCAGGTCGGCAGCGCGCTTCCGCGAGTTCGGCGGCTCGTTTCTCTACCCGATGGGGGAGGAGATGGTGACGATCGGGATGGTGGTCGGGCTCGACTACCGGGACGGAGCCCTTTCGGTGCACGACCTGCTGCAGGAGCTCAAGTGCCACCCTCGGATCCGGCCGCTCCTCGAGGGCGGCGAGCGGGTCGCCTGGGGGGCAAAGACGATTCCCGAAGGCGGGTTCGTCGCGCTGCCGCGGCGGCTGCACGCGCCCGGGCTGCTCGTCGTCGGCGACGGCGCCGGGCTCGTCAACGTGCCGGCGCTGAAGGGGATCCACTACGCGGTCGAGTCGGGCCGGCTCGCAGCGGAGGCAGCGTGGAGCTCGCTCGCCGGCGGCGAGCTCGCCGGGTTCGACGAGGCGCTGCGCCGGTCGTTTGTCTGGCGCGACCTGCGCGAGGTGCGCAACATGCGGCAGGCGTTCGGGTCGGGCTTCTGGCGCGGATCGGCGCTCGCCGGGCTCGCGACAGTCTCGAAGGGGCGGCTGCCCGCGGGGGACAGGCCGACCGAGCTCGATGCCGGTCACGAGATCTTCTCGACCGAACGGGCGCTCTCCTACCCGGCCGCGGACGGCGTGCTCACCTTCGACAAGCTCTCCTCCGTCTTTCTCTCGGGAAACCGGACGCGGGACGACCAACCGAGCCATATCCGGGTAGCGACGGCCGTGCCGGCGGAGCTCGGGGAGCTGTGGTCGCGGATGTGCCCGGCGCAGGTCTACGAGGTCGGGCCCGGAGAGGACGGCCTGGTCGAGGTGAAGGTGAGCGCGTCGAACTGCGTTCAGTGCGGCGCGATTACGGCGAAGGGCGGCCGCCTGACCCCGCCCGACGGCGGTTCGGGCCCCGAATACACGCTCACCTGAGCTTCCCGACCCGTCCTGCCACTGCGCAAGCTCCGCTCCCGCCCGGCGACCAGACCCCCGCTCGAGGGGCGATCCCGCGCCGCCCGGATGGCCGCGGGTCGGCCGGGGGCGGCAAGATTCGTCTCGTGATCACCTCGCTCGACAACGCCCGGGTCAAGGACGTGCTCCGGCTGCGGAAGAGCCGCGAACGTCGTGCCAGCGGGCTGTTTGTCGCCGAGGGGCCTCGGGAGGTCGAACGGGCGCGGGCGGCCGGGCTTCGGATCGTCGAGCTCTACTACGCGCCAGAGCTGATCGACTGGGACGACGGCGAGCCGGTCAGCGAGCGCGTACTCGCGAAGATGGCCTACCGCGCCGAGCCGGAGGGGGTGGTGGCGGTGGTCGAGGCGCCGGTTCGCGAGCTACCACGGGATGGCAGTCTGTACCTCGTGGCGGTCGGGATCGAGAAGCCGGGGAACCTGGGCGCGATGGCGCGCTCGGCCGAGGCGGCCGGGGCGGCAGCGCTCGTCGTCGCCGAGGGTCGCGCCGACGTCTGGAACCCGAACTCGATCCGCGCCTCGACGGGAGCGGTGTTCTCGCTGCCCGTCGTCGAGGCGGAGCTCGGTGAGCTCACCGAGCTCGGTGTCACGCTCACGGCGGCCGTGGTCGGTGCGCACACGCTCTACACCGAAGCCGACCTCGCTCGTCCGACCGCGATCGTCGTCGGCGCCGAAGCGAACGGACTCGGCGCGCGCTGGCTCGAGGCTGCGGCAAACCACGTCTCGATCCCCGTGGCCTCCGGCAGCACCGACAGCCTCAACGCGGCCACCGCCGCCGCGATCCTGCTCTTCGAGGCGGTGCGGCAGCGTGGTTGAGCGCAGCGACGTCGAGCGCGCCCGCCCGGTCGTCGAGCGCCACCTGGTCAGAACGCCGATGCTGTCCTCGCGCACCCTCGGGGCCCGCCTCAAGTGCGAGCTCTTCCAGCGCACGGGGTCGTTCAAGTCCCGCGGAGCGCTCAACAAGCTCGCCTCGCTGACCGATGAGGAGAAGGCTCGCGGCGTGATCGCGATCTCGGCAGGGAACCACGCCCAGGCGACCGCGTACGCCGCGACCGAGTACGGAGTCGATGCCCTCATCGTGATGTGGACGGGCGCCTCCGAGCAGAAGATCGCCGCGACACGAGCCTACGGCGCCGCCGTCGACCTCGAAGCCTCCGGCCCGGCCGAGGCGTTCAGCCGGCTCGCCGAGCTGATCGAGCAGACCGGCCGCACGCTCGTCCATCCCTTCGACGACCCGGTCGTGCTCGCCGGGGCCGGCACGGTCGGCCTCGAGATCGAGGAGGACGCCCCCGACGTGGATGCCGTCGTCGTCCCGGTCGGCGGCGGTGGCCTGATCTCGGGCATCGTCGCGGCGCTCCGCGACACGAGCATCCGCGTGATCGCCGTCGAGCCCGAGACGAGCCAGGCCCTGCGCGCCGGGATCGCCGCAGGGGCGCCAGTCCCCGTCGACCCGAGATCGGTCGCCGACGGCCTCAACGCCCCGTTTGCCGGCGGCATCGCCGTCGAGCTCTGCCGAGACCTCGAGCACGTGCTCCTCAGCGAGCACGAGATCGAGGAGGGCTTCCGCTTCCTGTACGGGCGTGCGAAGCTCGCAGCCGAGCCGGCGGGCGCGGCGGCGGCGGCGGCGGTGCTCGCAGGCAAGGTCGAGGCCGAGCGCCCAGTTGTAGTCGTCAGCGGAGGCAACGTCTCGGCGCAGACTGCCTCTGATATCCTGGCTTTGCGATGAAGGCCGATATCCATCCCGAGTACGTCTTCGCGACCGTTCACTGCTCGTGCGGGAACTCGTTCACCACCCGGTCGACCTCCGCCGAGCTGAACGTCGAGATCTGCGCTCAGTGCCATCCGTTCTACACGGGCAAGCAGAAGCTCGTGGACACCGGTGGCCGCGTCGAGCGCTTCCAGCGGCGGCTCGAGAAGGCCGGTCGTTCCGCGTCGAGTTCCGGCTCCTAGCGATGGCATCGGCAATCGGCGGCCAGGCCGTCCTCGAGGGCGTCATGATGCGCGGTCCCCGCAACTGGTCGGTCGCGGTCCGCAAGCCGGACGGCCAGATCGCTCAGGTCGGGCGTACGATCGACCCGCTCGCCGTCCGTCACTGGTCGCTCAGGCTCCCGATTGTCCGCGGCGTCGTCGCGCTCGGCGAGTCGCTCGCAATCGGCTTTCGCGCCCTCTCGGTCTCCGCCAACTACGCCGTCGCCGACGCGAGCGAAGACGGCGACGTCGAGCCGTTCGAGATCGGCCGCTGGACGCTCTTCTTCTCCTTCGCGGTCGCGATCGGCTTCGTGGTGATGGTCTTCAAGGTCGGCCCCGCGCTGATCGCCGACCAGCTCCCGATCAAGAACGGCACCTGGTTCGTCCTCGTCGAGGGCCTGATCCGCGTCTCGATCTTCGTCGCCTACCTGTTCCTGCTCAGCCTGATCCCTTCGCTCAAGCGCGTCTTCCAGTACCACGCCGCCGAGCACAAGGCGATCAACGCCTACGAGGCGGGCGAAGAGCTGACCCCGGAGGTGGCGCAGCGCTACTCGCTGATCCACCCGCGCTGCGGAACGGCGTTCCTGCTCTGGGTGATGGTGATCGGCGTCTTTGTGTTCGCGCTCTTCGGCCGCCCGGCCTGGTACTGGCTGGTCGTGACGAGGATCGCGTTCCTGCCGGTGATCGCCGGCATCGCCTACGAGCTGATCCGATTCGCCGGCAAGCACGCCGACAACCGTGTGCTGATGACACTGCTCGCGCCCGGCCTCTGGCTGCAGCGCCTCACGACGCGCGAGCCGACGCTCGACCAGCTCGAGGTGTCGATCCGGGCACTGCGCGAGGTGTTGGACTACGAGGGCCGGCTCGCGCCGGCGGACCGACGAGTGGAGGTGATGGCGTAGATGGCGACGGTACGCAAGGCCGAAGTCGAATGGATCGGCGGGTTCATCGACGGTGAGGGGAAGATCGCCTCGACGACGAGTGGCACGCTGCCCGAGCTCGAGGTGACCTGGAAGGCGCGGGTCGACGCCGACGAGCCGATGACGAGCCCGGAGGAGCTGCTCGCAGCCGCCCACGCGTCGTGTTATGCGATGCAGCTGACCTCGGGGATCGTCGGAGCGGGCGGCGAGCCCGAAGAGCTGCAGATCAGCTGCGCGGTATCCTTCGAACCCGGCCTCGGGATCACCGAATCGGCCCTGACGGCGCGGATCACGGCGGAGGGCCTGAGCGACGAGAAGCTGCGCGAGATCGCAGAGCGCGCGAAGATCATGTGCCCGATCTCGATGGCGCTCGCGGGGATCGAGATCACGCTCGAGCTTCCAGACCTGGCCCTGCCAGAGGACGAGGAGGCCGAGGGCGAGGCCGACGAGCCCGGCGATGAGGGCTCCGCGGCCGCAGAAGACTGAGCTGAGTACCCGGGCCGCGCGCCTTCGATCGCACCTCCCACGGCTACCCTAGGCCGCGGCCATGTCTCCGCTCGAGCAGCTGATCGAGGAGCTCGAACGCTCCTACCGTGAGGCCCAGGATCGCATGTCCGATCCCGCGGTCTACAACGACCACCGTGAAGCGGAGGAGGTCGGCCGGCGTCTCAAGAAGCTCGAGGGCTCCTACCGGCTCGCCCAGGAATGGCGCCAGGCAAACGCCGATCTCGACGCCGCGAGGGGCGATCCGGAGCTCGCCGAGATGGCGCCCGGGTACGAGGCCGAGGTCGCCCGCATCGAGGAGGAGCTGAAGCTGTCGCTCGTCGAGAGCGATCCCGCGGACGAGAAGGACGTGATCGTCGAGATCCGCCAGGGCGTCGGAGGCGACGAAGCCGCGCTCTGGGCCGCCGACCTGGCGCGGATGCTCGAGCGCTACGCCGAACGGCTGCGCTTCAAGTGGGAGGCGCTCGAGGTCAGTCCGAGCGACGGCGGCGGGATCAAGGAGGGCGTGTACGCCGTCAAAGGCAAGGGCGCCTACTCCGTCTACAAGCACGAGGGAGGCCCCCACCGGGTCCAGCGGGTTCCCGACACGGAATCGCAGGGCCGGATCCACACCTCGACTGCCACGGTCGCGGTGATGCCGGAGGCCGAGGAGGTCGATGTCGAGGTTGACGAGAACGACCTGAAGATCGATGTCTACCGCTCCTCGGGCCCCGGAGGCCAGTCGGTCAACACGACCGACTCTGCGGTACGGATCACGCACCTGCCAACCGGGATCGTGGTTGCGATGCAGGACGAGCGCTCCCAGCTCCAGAACCGCGACAAGGCGATGCGCGTGCTCCGGGCCCGCCTGTACGAGTCCGGGCGAGCCCGTCAGCACGCCGAGCAGGCAGCGGCCCGCAAGGCGCAGGTCGGCACCGGCGAGCGGGCCGAGAAGATCCGCACCTACAACTATCCGCAGGATCGCGTGACCGACCACCGCGTCGGTGTCAGCGCCCGCCTCCAGGACGTCCTCGCCGGCGACCTCGCCGCGTTCACCGAAGCGCTCACAGCCGACGAGCAGCGGCGCGCGCTCGAGGGCGGCAACGGTTGACGCTCGGAGAGGTGCTCGGCGCGACCTGCGAGTACCTCACCCGGAAAGGCGTCGCGACGCCCCGGCTCGACGCCGAGCTGATCCTCTCCACGGCGCTCGGACTGACCAGCCTCGAGCTCTACCCGAGCTTCGACAAGCCGCTCACAGAGGCCGAGCGCGACCTCGCACGCGGGCTGGTCGAGCGACGCGGCCGCCGGGAGCCGCTCGCCTACGTGCTCGGCGAGTGGGGTTTCCGCCGCCTCGCCCTCCGCACCGATGCGCGCGCGCTCGTCCCGCGACCCGAGACCGAGACGGTGGTCGAGCGCTCGCTCGCCGCGCTCGGCGGAATCGACGCGCCGCGCGTGGTCGACGTCGGGACGGGGACAGGAGCGATCGCGCTCGCAATCGCCGACGAGTACCCCGGCGCGCTCGTGACGGCCACCGACATCTCGGCCGCTGCGCTCTCGCTCGCGCGCGAGAATGCCGAGCGCCTCGGCCTCTCGGTCGAGTTCGTCGAGACGAACCTGCTCGACGGGGTCGCGGGCCCGTTCGACCTCGTCGTCTCCAACCCGCCCTACGTGGGCACGGAGGAGCTTGCCGGCCTCGAGCCGGAGGTGCGCGACTTCGAGCCTCGGGTCGCCCTGCTCGACGAGGGTCAGACCGCAGCGCTCGCCCGCGCGGCGCGCCGCGTGCTCGGCCCGGGCGCGGCGATCGTGCTCGAATGCCATGCCTACCGGGCGGCCGAGGTCGGCTCGCTCCTCGACCGGCTCGGCTACGAAGGGGTGACGATCTCGGCCGACCTGGCGGGACGCGAGCGTGTGGTGGCGGCGCGGGAGCCGATCGCGGGCTGAAGCGTTGCACGACCTCGCGGCGGTCTACGATGGAAGCGCCCTCGACAAGGAGCAGGAATGGCGATCGCGCATGAGACCTTCGAGCAGCAGTCCTTCGACCACCTTCGTCGGGCGGGGCTCGCGGAGATCGACCCGGAAATCGCCGACACGCTCGAGCGCGAGCTCGAGCGGCAGCGCGGCCAGATCGAGTTGATCGCATCGGAGAACTTCACCTGGCCGGCAGTGCTCGAGGCGATCGGGTCGACGCCGACGAACAAGTACGCCGAGGGGTACCCGGGCAAGCGCTACTACGGCGGCTGCGAGGTGGTCGACGAGATGGAAGAGCTCGCACGCGGACGCGCCAAGGCGCTGTTCGGCGCCGAGCACGCGAACGTGCAACCGCACGCGGGCGCGCAGGCGAACATGGCCGTCTACTTCGCGGTGCTCTCGCCCGGCGACCGCGTGCTCGGCCTCTCACTCGACCACGGCGGACATCTGACGCATGGGCTGAAAGTGAACTTCTCCGGGAAGCTGTACGAGTTCCACCACTACGGCGTCTCGCGCGAGACGATGACGGTCGACTACGACGAGGTGCTCGCGCGCGCGAAGGAGGTGCGGCCGAAGCTGATCGTGTGCGGGGGCTCGGCCTATCCGCGGACGGTCGAGGCCGACCGCTTCCGCGAGATCGCCGACGAGGTGGGGGCGATGCTGATGACCGACATGGCCCATTTCGCCGGTCTCGTGGCGGCGGGGCTGCACCCGAGCCCGGTGCCGCACTCGCACTTCGTCACCTCGACCACCCACAAGACGCTCGCCGGGCCGCGCGCCGGGTTCGTCCTCTGTACCGAGGAACACGCGCAGGCGCTCGACAGGGCGCTCTTCCCGGGGATGCAGGGCGGGCCGCTGATGCACACGATCGCTGCGAAGGCGACCTGCTTCAGGATCGCCGGGACGGAAGCCTTCCGCGACTACCAGCGGCAGGTGCGCCTGAACGCCGACGCGCTCGCGGAGGGGCTGATCGACGGCGGCTTCGACGTCCTCACGGGCGGCACCGACACCCACCTCGTGCAGCTCGACCTCCGGGCGACCGAGTGGACCGGCCTCGCCGCCCAGGACCGCCTCCACGACTGCAAGCTGACCGTGAACCGCAACACGGTGCCCTTCGACGAGCGCCCCCCGATGGTCGCCTCCGGCGTCAGGATCGGCACCCCGGCGGCGACGATGCGCGGCTTCGACGAGGGCGACTTCGGCGAGGTGGCCTCGATCATCGTCGGTTCCCTGCAGGACGACGCCGACGTCGAGGCGCTCGCCGCCCGCTCCTCGGCGCTCTGCGACCGCCGCCCTCTCTATCCCGGCTTCCGCGGCTACACGACCTACGTCGCGTGACCGGAGGGCGATGGCCTGTGGAGGTTCATGAGGCTTTCGTTGCCTAGCGCGGCGCCGGGAACGGCTCGCGAGCGGGCGGCCCCAAGCAGGGACGCTCTGCTCGCTGCGGCGCAGCCGCTCCGCTTGCATGGCGCCGTTCCTTTCTTTGCCAGGCATCGGACCTGGCCCGGCGGGGCGTGTCCTTCAGGGGTGCGGCCATAGCCGTCAGCGAGGTAACGCACCCGCTCGTACGGCACAAGCTCGGCCTGCTGCGAGACGTCAACACCGACACGGAGATGTTCCGCCGGCTCGTCAACGAGCTGACGCTGCTCCTCACCTACGAGGCGACGAAGGAGATGGGGGTGGAAGAGATCGAGGTCGAGACGCCGCTCGAGCGCACGATGGCCTTCCGCATCCCCGGCAAGAAGGTCGCTGTCTGCCCGATCCTCCGCGCCGGGATGGGGATGCTCGACGGAGTCCTCTCGCTGATCCCCGTTGCGCGCGTCGGCTTCATCGGGCTCTACAGAAACGAGGAGACGCTCGAGCCGATCGAGTACTACGTGAAGCTCCCGGCCGACATCGCCGACCGCGATGTGCTGCTGCTCGACCCGATGCTCGCGACCGGCAACTCGACTGCCGCAGCGGTCACGATCCTCAAGGACGCAGGCGCCTCGCACATCGCGCTCGTCTCGTTGATCGCCGCGCCCGAGGGAGTCCGGCACATCGAGCACGAGCACCCCGACGTGAACATCTTCACCGCCTCGATCGACTCGCACCTGAACGAGAAGGGCTACATCGTCCCCGGTCTCGGCGACGCCGGAGATCGCCTCTACGGCACGAAGTAGGCCGCGATGGTGTGGCAGCAGTTCAGCGATCACCTCCAGGTGCTGTGGGGCGCCCTGATCGCGCTCGGCGTCGTCGTCGCGCTGACCCCCGCCGTGGGCGGGATGGCCCGCCTGCTCGGCGTCGTCGACCGGCAAGAGGACGGTCGGCGAAAGACGCGCACCGGAGTCCCGCGCCTCGGCGGGCTCGCGCTCTTCCTCGGGATCTTCGTCCCGGCGCTCGCCTTCCTCCATCTCTCCGGCCAGATGCGGGGGATCCTGCTCGGCGCGGCCGTCGCGACCACGGTCGGCGCGATCGACGACTTCCGCGGCCTCCGCTGGTGGGAGAAGCTCGCCGGCCAGACCCTCGCCGCCGCCGTGCCCACCGGAGCGGGCGTCTGGGTGCACACCTTCACGTTCCCGCTCCTCGGCTTCCAGGCGCTTCCCAAGCCGGTCGGGATCGCCGCCACCGTGATCGGGATCGTCGCGGTGATGAACATGGTCAACTTCCTCGACGGCCTCGACGGCCTCGCGGCCGGCGTCTGCGCGATCTCGGCCTTCTCGTTCACGATCATCGAGCTCTCGCGCGGCGCGACCGACGCCGCCGTGCTGACGGCGATCGTCTTCGGCGGCTGCCTCGGCTTCCTGCGCCACAACTTCTACCCGGCGCGGATCTTCATGGGCGACTCGGGCGCGCTGCTGCTCGGCTTTACCCTGGCCGCGGTCTCGGTCGACGGCCTCTCGAAGACCGCCCTGTTGAGCGGCCTCGTCTTGCCGCTGCTCGTGCTCGCCGTGCCGCTGCTCGACACCTCGTTCGTCGTCGCGAAGCGGATCAAGTCCGGCCGGCCGATCTACGAGGCCGACCGAACGCACCTGCACCATCGCTTCGAGAACATCGGCTTCTCACAACGGCGTGCGGTCGTCTACCTCTACTGCTGGTGCGCCACGCTCGCCCTGGCCGCGCTCGCGACCCGGTTCGTCTCCCCGCACCCGCACGGCCACGTGCATCTGATCCCGCTCGCGATCGACTCCGCGATCGGGGTGCTCGCGATCGGCTCCTCGCTCTACGTCGTCTATCTGCTCGAGATCGTCAAGCTCGCGAACCCGTTCATCCGCCGCCGCGAGGAGGCAGAGAAGGCCGAGAGGCCGCGGAAGACCGCGTAAGCGCGAGCCTAGCAACGCTTGAAACAAAGTCCTCGCGCTTCCGCTCCAGAGCGTGGCTTGCGCTGTCACGAACTCGCTCGCGTTTCGGCGGCGCTGCGCTATGCTCACGGCCGATGGAGCCGGATGCGCCCCGTTCGTTTCCACCTGTCGAGGCGGGCGCGTTGCTCGCGGTCGTCACGATGCTCGGCCTCGGCGTCGGCGCGCTCGTCGGCTGGGCGGCCGGCGCGTTCAAGATCGGCCTGATCGTGGGCGCGATCGTGGGGCTCCCCGCCGGCGTCTCTTCGGTCTACCTCCGCTACCACACCTACTTCTCGTGACGCCGGAGCGTGCGTAATGCCGAGCATCCTCGTCGCCCGCCCGATTCCCCGCGGCCATATCCCGGCCGTTGTCGGCACGGTCGTCGTCGTGGCCGCACTGCCGGTGTTCCTGGCAACCGGCTGGCGGATCGGCGGCTGGGCGCTCGCGGCCGCCCTCTGGGTGGCGGGCCAGGCGCTCGCGCTGGTTCTCCAGCGGCTCCCGGTGGGGATGGGTAGTCTCGCGAGCTCAGGAGCGGTGGGCTTCGGCCGGATGTTCCGGGCGGTGGGCGTGATGGCAGTACTGATCGCGGTAACCATCTCGGACGCCGGTCTCGGGCTCCCCGCTGTTGCGGTATATGCCTTCGCGTATTCGGCGGAGCTCGGGTCGTCGCTGGTCGCGTATTTCGGAGGAGGAGCAGGGACGTGAGGCTGAAGGGGCTCATAGCGATGCTTGTCGGGCTGGCGCTGGTCGCACCCGCCGCGGCGTCCGCCGGCACCTTCGATCCCTCGACCGAGTTCAACCTCAAAGACTGGGTGCCGATCCATCTCGGCCCGCTCGACCTCTCGATCAACCGTGCCGTCGTCTACCTGCTCGTCGGCGCGGCGCTCACCTGCCTCCTCGGCGTCGGGCTGATGCGCTGGCGCATCGCCACCGTCCCCGGCACCCGGCAGACCTACGGCGAGGTGATCTACGACATCGCCCAGACGCAAGTTGCCGAAACGGGCCTGCCCGCGAAGGCGATCGGCCTCTGGTTCCCCTACTGCGCGACGATC
Organism: Gaiellaceae bacterium; assembly: GCA_035531915.1. Lineage (GTDB taxonomy): Bacteria > Actinomycetota > Thermoleophilia > Gaiellales > Gaiellaceae > PALSA-600. Next base: position 39,024 of record DATKRX010000034.1, read on the forward strand.
ATGCTCTTCATCTTCGTCGTCAACCTGCTCGGCTTCCTGCCGCTCCCGTTCACAGGCCAGACCTACCACCACATCCCCGTCTGGGGCATCTACGCGGCGACCTCGCAGATCTCGGTCACGCTCGCGCTCGCCGCGATGACGTGGGTCTTCACGCATATCGAGGGGATCCGCTTCAACGGTCCGATCAAGTACTTCAAGTCGTGGATCCCGCGCGACCTGCCAAAGCTGATCCTGCCGCTGATCGTCCCGATCGAGATCATCTCCCAGTTCATGCGGCTGATCAGCCTCTCCGTCCGTCTCTACGCCAACATGCTCGCCGGACACATCCTGATCCTGACGATGATCGGCCTCGTCTTCATCATCAACACGCCGCCGTGGCGCTTCTTCGGGCTGCCGGCTGCGTTCATCTTCTACATCTTCGAGGTCGTGATCGTGGTCACGATCCAGGCGTTCATCTTCGCCGCCCTTTCCGCCATTTACATCGGCTCGGCGATCGAGCCCGAACACTAAGGAGAACGACTCGATGCTCAATACGTTCTTGGCATCTGCCGTCCCAGCGAGTCAACAGGGGGTCGTCCACGCCGGTAAGGCGATCGCGCTGGCGCTCGGTATCGGCGCCGGAGCCGCCGGAGCCGGCGCGGGCATCGGCAACATCTTCGGCTCGATGATCCAGTCGGTCGCCCGTCAGCCCGAGCTTCGCGGCGAGCTGCAGGGCCTGATGTGGCTCGGATTCGCCCTCACCGAGGCCGTCGTGTTCTACGGTTTCCTCGGCGGCCTCCTCGGCTACGTGCTCGTCTAGACCCGATGCTTGCCGCGAACCCTCTGATCAAGGTCATCCCGGGTCTGATGATCTGGACCCTGGTCTCGTTCGCGATCACGCTCTTCGTGCTGAAGCGCTACGCCTTCGGCCCGATCCAGAAGCTGATCGACGACCGCCGCGAGCGGATCCGCCAGTCGGTCGAGGAGGCAGACCGTGTCCGCGACGAGGCGCGCAGCCTGCTCGAGGAGCACAAGGCACTTATCGGCAAGGCCAAGAGCGACGCCGAAGCGATCCTCTCGGAGGCTCGCAAGCTCGCAGAGACCCAGGGCGCGCGCATGCGCGAGGAGACAGAGCAGGACCGCCTCCGGCGCCTCGAGGAGACCAAGCGTCAGATCGAGCAGGCCACCACCTCGGCGCTCAACGAGCTGAAGCAGGCGGTGGCGGAGCTCTCGCTCGAGGCCGCCGAGAAGATCGCCCGGCTCGCCCTGAGCGAGTCCGATCAGAAGCGGCTGGTCGACGAGGCGCTCGCCGAGATCGACTTCTCGCAGCTGGAGGCGAGCCGCTCATAGCCGTCGCGCAACGCATCTATGCCCGCGCGCTCTTCCAGGCCGCGCAGGAGAAGGGCCGCCTCGACGCCGTTCGCGCCGAGCTCGAGCAGGTGGTCGGGGCGCTCGACGAGGTCGCCGAGCTCGACGCGCTGCTCGCCGACCGCGACGCCGATCTGACGATCAAGGCCGGTGTCGTCCGGGAGGTCTTCGAGGGCGCCGATCCGCTCGTCCGCAACCTGCTGCTGCTCCTGATCGAGAAGGGCCGTGCCGGAGAGGTCCGGGAGGTCGCGGGAGAGTTCGAGGCGCTCGTCGCCGTCGAGGAGCGGATCCTCGACGTGGAGTTGACGACCGCGCACGAGCTCACGAACGCGGAGTTCAATCGGATCGTCGCCGAGATCGAAAAGAAGTCAGGCCGAAAAGTCCAGGCGACGCGCAGCGTCGAGCCGGAGCTGATCGGCGGGATCGTCCTGCAGGCCGGCTCGATGCGCCTCGACGCGAGCGTGCGCGGCCGGCTCGATCGCCTACGCCAAGAGCTCGTCACAACATGAGAGGAGCGTGTCAGTGAAGCTTCGCCCCGAAGAGATCACCTCGATCCTGCGCAAGCGGATCGAGGAGTTCGACGTCGACACGAACCTGGCCGAGGTCGGCGCCGTTCTCCAGCTCGGCGACGGCATCGCCCGCGTCCACGGGCTCGAGAACTGCGTCGCGCTCGAGATGCTCGAGCTCGACCACGGCGTCGTCGGGCTCGCGTTCAACCTCGAGGAGGACAACGTCGGCGTCGCCCTCTTCGGCCACTGGGACCAGATCAAGGAGGGCGACCCGGTCCGGCGCACGGGCCAGGTGGCCTCGGTGCCCGTCGGCGAGGCGCTGCTCGGCCGGGTGGTCGACCCGCTCGGCAACCCGCTCGACGGCCAAGGGCCGATCGACGCCACGGAGCGCCGTCCGCTCGAATGGAAGGCGCCAGGCGTGATCGAGCGCCAGCCGGTGAAGGAGCCGCTCCAGACCGGAATCAAGGCGATCGACTCGATGACCAACGTCGGCCGCGGCCAGCGCGAGCTGATCATCGGCGACCGCTCGACGGGCAAGACCGCGATCGCGGTCGACACGATCCTGAACCAGCACGACCAGGACGTGAAGTGCATCTACGTCGCGATCGGCCAGAAGGCCTCCACGGTCGCGCAGGTGTACGAGCGGCTGCGCGAGGCGGGAGCGATGGCCTACACGACGATCGTCACCGCGCCGGCCTCCGAGGCGGCGCCGATCAAGTGGATGGCGCCCTTCGCCGGCGCCGCGATGGGCGAGTACTTCCTCTACGCCGGGCAGCACGCGCTCGTGATCTACGACGACCTGACCAAGCAGGCCGACGCCTACCGGCAGCTCTCGCTGCTCCTGCGCCGGCCGCCGGGCCGCGAGGCGTTCCCGGGCGACGTCTTCTACCTCCACTCGCGGCTGCTCGAGCGCGCGTGCAAGCTGAACGATGAGCTCGGCGCCGGCACGCTGACCGCGCTCCCGATCATCGAGACGCAGGCGGGCGATGTCTCCGCGTACATTCCGACGAACGTGATCTCGATCACCGACGGGCAGATTTTCCTGCAGTCCGACCTCTTCTTCTCGGGCGTCCGCCCGGCGGTCAACGTGGGCATCTCCGTGTCGCGCGTCGGCTCTTCCGCGCAGACTAAGGCGATGAAGAAGGTCGCAGGCCGCCTGCGCCTCGACCTCGCCCAGTACCGCGAACTGGAGGCGTTCGCCCAGTTCGGCTCCGAGCTCGACCAGGCGACCCAGTCGGCGCTGAACCGCGGCGAGAAGATGGTCGCCACGCTGAATCAGCCCCAGTACGCGCCCTGGCCGATGGAGGAGCAGGTGACGGCGCTCTACGCGGGCGTCAACGGCTACCTCGACGACATCCCGACCGACCAGGTCTCGCGCTTCCAGGAGGAGCTCCGCCAGAGCCTCCGCAGCGAGGCCGAGATCCTGAAGACGATCCGCGAGACGAAGGATCTGGACGACGCGACCTCCGAGAAGCTGAACAAGGCGATCGAGAAGTTCAAGGGGATCTTCAACGTCCAGGACGCTGCGGCCTAACACCCGATGGCGTCGACCCAGGACCTGAAGCGGCGCGTCCGCTCGATCTCGAACACGCGGAAGCTCACGCGGGCGATGGAGCTCGTCGCCTCGGCGCGTCTTCGCCGCGCGCAGCAGCGGATCGAGGCGATGCGGCCCTACGCCGACCGGATGCTCGAGCTGATGGCCGGCACCGCGCAGGCCGCGGGCGCCGTCCGGCTGCCGCTGCTCGAGCAGCGCGACACCGTCGCCACGGTCGGGATCGTCCCGGTCACCGGCGACCGCGGCCTCGCCGGCGCGTTCAACGCGCAGGTGCTCCGTCGCGCCGTCGCGGAGATGCGCGAGATCGAGGCGGCAGGGCAGCAGGTCGCGTTCTTCACCTCCGGAAAGAAAGCACAGTCGACGATCCGCTTCCGGCGCCTGCCGCTCTCGGCGTCGTGGACCGGTTTCAGCGACCGGCCGGTCTACTCGGATGCCCAGGCGATCGCGCACGCCGTCTCCGAGGCATTCGTGAACGGTGAGGTCGACCGCGTGATCGTCGTCTACAACGCGTTCGTCTCGCCGCTCGTGCAGAAGGTGACCGTCTCCGAGCTCCTGCCGATCTCGACCGAGATGCTCGAGGTGCCCGACGGCGGCGAGGAACGAGACGACGACGGGCACGGCGCCAAGCCGGGAGGCAGTAGCGCCGAGCACCTCGACTTCTTCTTCGAGCCCGAGCCGCGCCAGATCCTCGAGCGGCTGCTCCCGGTGTACGTCGAGACCGAGCTCTACCGGGCGCTGCTCGAGTCCGCCGCCTCCGAGCAGGGCGCGCGGATGACCGCGATGCACAACGCCTCCAAGGCCGCGGGCGAGCTGATCGACAGCCTCACGCTCGCCATGAACCGGGCCCGGCAGGCCGAGATCACCCAGGAGATCCTCGAGGTCGTCGCAGGAGCCGACGCGCTCACGCAGTAGTGGGTGAGGCCGGCCGGCGTTTCCGGCGGCGTCGCTAACAGACACGAGGAGTTGCAAGTCCTATACTTGCGAGCTGCGCTGCGCTCTTGGGTCGCACTGTGCAACGGCAGGCTAACGACCGGTGATCAAACCATGACAGCCGCGAGCGAGCTGCTCACCCCCGCGAGGGCGAGCGTGACTCAGGGCCGTAGTGCGATGCGGCTCTTCTGGGAGCGCTTCCGCGACGACAAGGTGGCGCTCGGCGCTGCCGTTGTGATCGGGATCCTGATCTTGCTCGCGATCATCGGCGGGCCGGTCGCGCAGCAGCTCACCGGGCATTCGAACGACGCGATCTTTCCGGCCACGATGGAGAACTCCTTCGGCTTGCCGCTGGGGCCGAACAGTCACTTCTGGTTCGGGGCAGACGGTTCCGCCCGTGATGTCTTTGTGCGCGTGATGTACGGGGCGAGGACGTCCTTGATCGTCGGGGTGATCGCGTCGGGGATCGCGGTCCTGATCGGGCTCGTGGTCGGGATGTGCGCCGGATACTTCCGCGGCTGGCTCGACACCGTGCTCTCGCGAGTGGGCGACGTGATGCTCGCGATGCCGCAGCTGCTGATCTCGATCGGGATCGTCGCCGCGTGCAGCTCGAACAAGAACGGCTGCGTGCACGGCCTGATCCAGCCGGGGGTCCCGCTGGTGGTCAGCGTGATCGTGATCTTCTCCTGGCCCTACATCGCCCGGCTCGTGCGCGGCTTCACGCTCTCGATCCGGGAGAAGGAGTTCGTGGAGGCGAGCCGCTCGCTCGGAGCGAGCAACATGAGGATCATCTTCAGGGAAATCCTTCCAAACTTGGCCGGGCCGATCATCGTCTACACCACGCTCCTGATCCCTCAGAGCATCCTGTTCGAAGCCGCGCTGTCGTACCTCGGCCTTGGTGTGCCGCCGCAGACCGCCTCCTGGGGTGGACTCCTCAACGACGCCCAGACCTACTACAACACCGCCTGGTGGCTGGTGGTGTTCCCGGGCCTCTTCCTGGTCATGACTACGCTCGCGTTCAACTTGCTCGGCGACGGTCTCCGCGATGCTCTCGACGTCCGGGCGGATCGCTGAACCTGAGGCCGTCAACTAACAGGCAATGAAGCGCATCGTCTTAAGCATTCGGTCACTGCAATCCTCGCGCCCGCCCGGGTGTGGGGGAAGGAGGGAATCAATCACTGTGAGAAGACCATTTGGGAGGCTGACGCTCGTCGTCGCCATTGCCGCGGCAGCCGCCGTGGTGATGACGATGGGTGCGTCCGCCCATTCGGCGAAGGGGAACGCCGTCAAGTCCGGAGGGACGTTGACGGTTGGCTGGGCGCCCTCGTTCGGTGTAACGGACAACTTCGATCCGACCGGTGAGTACCTGGGAGATGCCTGGGGCGTGCTCGAGCTCGAAGTGCGCACGCTCGTCAACTACCAGCATCTGCCCGGCGCGGCCGGGAACAAGATCGTCCCCGACCTTGCGACGTCGGTTCCGACACCGAGCAACGGCGGGAAGACGTACACCTTCCATCTCAAGAGCAACGTCAAGTTCAGCCCGCCGGTGAGCCGGGAGATCACGTCCCAGGACGTCGTGACCGCGATGGAACGGCTCGCCAACCCGAACGACGGCGGCCAGTACGGGTTCTACTACACGGTGATCAAGGGGTGGAGCGCCTACGCCGCCGCGACCACGAAGTCGAAGAAGAACCCGACCGGCACCTGCCCGAAGTGCAAAATCTCGGGCATCACGACGCCGAACGCAACCACGGTCGTCTTCAACCTCACGCAGCCGACGGGCGACTTCCTCTACCGCATGGCGATGCCCGCCACCGGCCCGATGCCGGCCGAGGTGACGAAGTGCTTCGAGGGGCAGCCTGGCAAGTACGCCCAGGATCTGATCGCGAGCGGCCCGTACATGCTGAACGGGATCGACAAGGTCAACATCTCGTCCTGCTCGACGATCAAGCCGGACACGAGCGGATACGACGGCCAGACGCTGTACGACGTGGTGCGCAACCCCAACTACGTCCAGTCGACCGATCCGTACCGGAAGAACTATCCGGATGAGATCCGCTTCACCGTCGACACCAACGAAGTCGACGTCGCCAACAAGATCGAGGCCGGCCAGCTCGACACCGGCACCCTGACGCTTCCGCCCGACGTGCTTCAGAAGTACGCGACCACGCCGAGCCTGAAGCCGTACTTCCACCAGGACGGCGGCGACCGCACCTGGTACCTGACGATGAATACGACCCAGCCGCCGTTCGACGACATCCACGTCCGTCGCGCGATGAACTGGCTGATGGACAAGGCCGCGCTCGTGCAGGCGTGGGGCGGTCCCACGATCGGCTCGGTCGCGAACCACATCGTTCCGGACACGCTGTTCAACAACCAGCTCTCCGAGTACGCCCCCTACAAGACCGCAGGGAACCACGGGAGCGCCGCGAAGGCGATGGCAGCGATGAAGGGCTCCAAGTACGACACGAGCAACAACGGGATGTGCGACGCAGCGCAGTGCAAGAACATCCTTCTGCTCGCCGATACGCGGATCCAGGATCCCAAAATGGTCTCGATCATCGAGGCGGACGGCGCCAAGATCGGGCTCACCTTCAAGGTGCAGACGATCAACGGTGCCTATCCCGCGCTGCAAACGGTCGCCAAGAACATTCCGATCGGCGAGCGGCCGGGTTGGGGTAAGGACTACGCAGACCCGTACACGTTCTTCGGCGAGCTGTTCGACGGCCGGGCGATCATCCCCACCGGCAACACGAACTACTCACTGCTCGGCATCACGGCTGCGCAGTGCAAGGCGCTGAAGGTGACGGGCGACTGCAGCCCGTACAACGCCAAGACGGGCCTCGGCGTGCCGAGCGTCAACAGCCAGCTCGACAAGTGCGCTGCGCTCCTGGGGCGGGCGCGCCTGTCCTGCTTCGAGAACCTCGACAAGTACATGATGGCCAACGTCGTGCCGTGGGTGCCGTATCTCAACTCCTTCGTCACGCGGATCACGAGCTCGAACGTGACCAAGTACGCGTACGACCAGTTCACCGACACGCCCGCCTACGAGAACATGGCGGTCAAGTAGTAAACAGCTAGCGGATCCAAGAGCCCCGGGGCGCAGAGAGAGCTCTGCGCCCCGGGGCAACCTTCTCCCGACCCCACCGATGCTCTTCTACATACTCCGACGGCTCGTCTGGACGGCAGCTGTGATCCTGGCCGTCCTCTTTGTCACCTTCCTCGTCTTCTTCAAGCTCCCCAACGGGAACCCGGCACTGCGGTTCTGCGGCAAGTCGCCGACCGAGCAGTGCATCCAGCTGACGACGATACGGCTCCATCTGAACAAGCCCTTCTACACCGAGTTCGGCTACTTCGTGAAGACGTTCGTGACCGGCGACCAGGACGGCTGGCCCGGGCTCGGGTACTCGTACGGCAACTATGTCTCGGTTCGCAGCGAGATCATTCAGCGCGCGCCACGAACGCTGTGGTTGATCGCCGGCGCGGCGATAATCTGGCTGGTCGGAGGGGTCGCGATCGGTGTTCTCTCGGCGGTCAAACGGAGAACGATCGTCGATCGCCTCGCAATGAGCTTCGCCCTCTTTGGCATCTCTGCGCCTGTCTTCTGGCTGGGGCTGATGGCGCTCTATATCGTCTGGAAGGAGATGGGCCTCACGGGGGGTACCGGGTACACCCCGATTTCGCAGGGAATCGGCCACTGGTTCGGCCATCTCATCCTCCCCTGGTGCGTGCTCGCCCTTCTCTACATGGCGATCTACGCCCGCCTGACGCGTAACAACCTGCTCGAGACGCTCGGCGAGGACTACATCCGCACGGCGCGCGCGAAAGGCCTCTCGGAGCGCAAAGTCATCTTCAAGCACGGCCTTCGCGCGAGCCTGACTCCGATCGTGACCATCTTCGGCCTCGACACCGCGCTCCTCGTCGGCGGGGCGATCATCACGGAATCGGTCTTCAATCTCCAGGGACTGGGCTGGCTCGCCTACAACGGCGCGATCACGCAGGATCTGCCCACGGTGCTCGGAGTCGTGATCTGCACGGCATCCGCGGTCGCGGTCATGAACCTGGTCGTGGACATCGTGTACGCGTTCCTCGATCCTCGCGTGAGATACGCCTAGGGCGGTTTGAGCAGCTCCTCGACGCTCCTCGACGTTCGCAACCTGACCGTCCGCTTCAAGACGCGGGACGGCGTGGTGCAGGCCGTCTCCGACCTGTCGTTCGCCCTGCGTCGCGGCGAGACGCTCGGCGTCGTCGGCGAGTCGGGCTCGGGAAAGAGCGTCACCAGCCTCGCGATCATGGGCCTGCTCAACCGCGGCTACACGGACGTGTCGGGCGAGATTTTCTTCGAGGGCACCGACTTGCTCAAGCTTTCGAACTCGGAGCTCCGGAAGATACGGGGGAACGACGTCTCGATGATCTTCCAGGATCCTTTCGCGTGCCTGCATCCGCTCTATCGCGTCGGTGACCAGATCGCCGAGGCGGTGCGCGCCCACAGCGATGTCTCGAAGTCGGCGGCGCGAAACCGTGCGGTCGAGCTGCTCGGCCAGGTCGGCATTCCGAATGCCGCCTCGCGCGCCCGCGACTATCCACACCAGTACTCGGGCGGCATGCGGCAGCGCGCGATGATCGCGATGGCGCTCGTGCACAATCCGGATGTCCTGATCGCCGACGAGCCGACGACCGCGCTGGACGTGACGGTGCAGGCACAGATCCTCGAGCTCATCGATCGCGTCAAGCGCGAGTTCGACGTCGGCGTGATCCTGATCACGCACGACCTCGGCGTCGTCGCCGAGACCGCCACGCACGTGATGGTGATGTACGCGGGCCGGGCGATGGAGTACGGTCCTGCCGAGGAGGTCTTCGCCGCGGCGCAGCACCCCTACGCGTGGGGCCTGCTCGAGTCGATGCCCACGGTGGAGAAGCGCCTCGATGTGCTCGTGCCGATCGAGGGTTCGCCGCCGTCGCTCCTGCGCCCCCCGCCAGGCTGCCCGTTCCATCCGAGATGCAAGTACCGCTTCGAACCGTGTGACTCGAAGCTCCCCACGCTCGTCCAGATGCCAGGTGGCCACCTCGACGGCTGCCTGCTCCCCGCCGAGCGCAAGAAGGAGCTGTGGCGGAACCGTCTCGCCCCGGAGCTCGGTCTCCCCGCATGAGCGCGGTCGTCGAGCAGACCTCGCCGGAACATCGCGCAGGCCACGGGCCCCTGGTCGAGGTGGAGCATCTCACCAAGCACTTCCTCGTCAAGCAAGGCGTCTTCGCACGCGGCAAAGGGGTCGTGCATGCGGTCGAGAACGTCTCGCTGACAATCAATCGCGGGGAAACGCTCGGGATCGTCGGCGAGTCCGGATGCGGCAAGTCGACCACTGCGCGGCTGATCGTGCGGCTGCTCGATCCGACGTCGGGGACGATCCGCTTCGACGGGCAGGACATCTCGAAGATCTCTCAGAACAAGCTGAGGCCGCTGCGTAAGCAGATGCAGATCATCTTCCAGGATCCCTACTCCTCGCTGAATCCGCGAAAGAGCGTCGGTCAGATCGTCGGCGAGCCGTTTGCGATCCATCGGACGACGAAGGACGTGAAGTCGCGAGTGGAGGAACTGCTCGCCCGCGTCGGACTCTCGCCCGAGCACTACAACCGCTACCCGCACGAGTTCTCCGGCGGGCAGCGCCAGCGGATTGGAATCGCGCGCGCCCTCGCCTTACAACCGAAGCTGATCGTCTGCGACGAGCCCGTCTCGGCGCTCGATGTGTCGGTTCAGGCGCAGATCCTGAACCTGCTGAAGAGCCTCCAGTCCGAGTTCGGGCTTACCTACGTGTTCATCTCACACGATCTCTCCGTGATCAGGCAGGTCTCCGACAGGATCGCGGTCATGTACCTCGGCCGAGTGGTCGAGATGGGCGAGTCGGAGGCGCTCTACGAGCATCCGCGGCACCCGTATACCGCGGCGCTGCTCTCGGCCGTACCCCGGCCATCCGCCGACACCGTGCAGCAAAGGATCGTGCTCAGCGGCGATGTCCCCTCGCCGATCGATCCACCTCAGGCCTGCGTGTTCCATCCGCGCTGCCCGAGGTTCCAGCAGGGGCGATGCGACGTCGACACGCCGGAGCTGCGCCGTTTTGACCGGGACCACGTGGCTGCATGTCATTTCCCGATCGAGCGTTGGCCTATGACCCAGGAAGAGTTCAGACACCCGTTTGCCGCCTCGGCAACCGGCAGCTGAGGCAGCAACGAGCTGTTCCGCTAACTTTCCGGGTGCGCAGGTCGTCTGAATGGTTGCGATGGGACGCTGGCGTCGAACAACGGCCTGCGAGAGGGCCGGCCAATGGATCTCACTCGATCTCGACGGGGAGCTCGGCAGGCTCGAACAGGATGGGCTTGCGCGGCATCTCGGCCGCTGCGACAGGTGCCGTTCGCTCGCCGCCCAGATCGGCTGGTTCACCGAGATGCTCAGGCAAGCACCGGCCGTCGCCGGCCCGTTGCACGGTTGCGTGGCGGGTGAGGCCTCGAGACGTGGCAACCTCGTCCGGCGCGTGGCCGCGACCGCAGCGCTCGCAGCCACGATCGCAGCCGCCGCCATGGCGTTCTACCTTCCCCGCTCGAACGCCGGCTGGGTCAGCACGCCAAGCTTCGAGAGCATGAATCAACAGGTCGAGTTCGC
>DATKRX010000035.1:0-2119 GCA_035531915.1 Gaiellaceae bacterium
GTCGTCAAGGCCCCCTACCATCTGCAGATCGCACATAGATCGATGCCGGTGTTTGGGTTCGAGGCGAAACAGCTGACGCTTTTCGAGACCGAGTGGTTCGCGACGAGGGCCGGGAACGCGCTCGGGCTATCTGCTGCGGCAACCCATCGACGCGGATGTCGGCTCTGTCGCCGGTCGCCTCGCGCAGCTCGCCTAACTCGAGGGAGCCGCCGTCCGCGGCGAGCACGATGCCGGCCGAGCTGCTGTGGGTCGTGTACGGCACGGCGGGGTCGACGAGCATCTTGTCCCAAGGTTCTGGGCGCCCTCGGGCACGTCGAGCGGCTCGCGGGCAAGCGCCCGGGACTTCGAACCTGAACCCGTCCCCTGGTTGCGCCCATCGTCCTCGGCCCGGTCCGTGTCGTCGATCGCGACGTAATAGTTCGCCCCGCGACGATTGCCTGTGCACAGCTCACGCGCGTTAGGCGGCGGCAGCCGCCGCACACTTGGCGCGCAGCGGCGGCGCGTCGAGCAGGCGGTAGATCAGCACGCCACCGACCGCCTGCGGGCGCGCGAGCGGCGCCAGGACTGGGCCCCAGAGCGGTTCCTCGCCTGCGTCGAGGACGATCGAGGTCACGTGCTTCAGCTCGACGAGCTCGAGCACGTCCTGAGTCGTGACGTCCGGGGGGATCTCCTCGGTCGCGATCCGGTAGATGCCCTCGAGCTGCGTGTAGCCGGTGGGCGGGAAGGGCGTGACGTAGCCGCCCGCATCCTGGAACCAGAAGCCGCTCCTGACCTGCCACAGCATCGTGTCCCCGAGCGTCCCAAACGGGAGCAAGAGCACGTTCTCGCCTCGGCCAAGGCAGCTCTTGTAGAGGCTCGTCGTGAAGAGCTGCGGCACCTGGGGCGTCCGCGACCAGGCGCTCCACGAGAGGTTCGGCAGGACGGCGAGAGCGGCGAGCGCCGGGAGCACAGCGCGCAGCCAGGCCGGGCGGAAGCTCGACGCAGCCCACAGCGCGACCATCACCGCGGCCGCGAGCGTCGCGTACAGCATCAGGCGGACCGGCATCAGGTTGGCAAACAGCGGCCACTTCGCAAGGTAGCGCCACGGAAGGTGGAACGGAGCCCGACCGTCCGCGGTGAACCATGAGCCGAGCGATGCGAGCACCGCCAGCACGAATGCCGCGAGCAGGAGCCGCCCCGCGAAGGTTCGCCACCGCTGCCAGGCATAGAGCCCGATGATCGCGAGCGTCGGCAGGCCCAGGTAGCTGCCTCGCTCCGCGTCGTTGGCGGGGAAGTGCTGCGAGAGGTGTCTCCCCCACGAGCCGCCGACCGTCGCCATCGTCGGAACGACGAGGTTGAGAAGGTCCCCCGTGAAGGCCTCGGCGCCGGCCGGCGGCCGCGAGCCGGTGCCGGTCAGGACGAACCAGAGGAACGGTGCCGTGAGGAGGGCGGCGAGGGCATACGCGCCGGCCAGAGGCGCGACGAGGCGGCGGATGCGCTGGCGCGGCCCGGCGAGGGCGAGGCCGAGCACGAGCAAGCTCGAGAGGGCGAGCGTGAGGGTGAAGGTGATTTCGGTCGAGAGAAGCATCTGCCCCGCGAGGACGAATCCGAGCCGGAGCGCGAGGCCGCGACGGCTCAGGTCGTCCTGGACGAACCTCACCACGAGGAGCGCGGCGACCGGCACGAGGAAGACCGCCGCGGTGAAGATGTGCGTCAGCTCGGCGGAGAGGACATAGGCCGAGAAGCCGAACAGGTAGCCGCCCGCGAGCGAGGGCCAGATCGCGCCGGTCAACCTCCGGCAGAGCAGGAACGCGGTCCAGGCCGCGAGGGCCGGCATCAGGATGCTCGCGACGTTGTAAGCGAGGATCGGGCCGAAGAGGAGCGTCAAGGGGGCAAAGGCGAGCGCCAGGCCGGGCACGCTCGTCACCCAGGCGAGGTTGTATCCGTCCGGCTCCCAGATCGCGTGCGTGAAGAACGGGTTCAGGCCGTGGAGGATCGCGTGCGGCCACCACGCGAACGACCAGATGAAAATCTGCGGGTCTCTGAAGAGGCCGCCGACAACGCGCCCCTCCGGATGGGCGGCGACCTGTGCCCCGAGGAACACGGTCGCGAGGAGGAGGTAGAGCCCGAACGCTGCTCC
>DATKRX010000036.1:0-5129 GCA_035531915.1 Gaiellaceae bacterium
GGGGTCGCTGGCCCGAGACGCGCTCCGTCGAGCGCTCGTCGAGACGCTCCTGCACGGAAACCGGGACGAGCTCGTCACGACGCTCGACGAGACGCTACTCGGCTTGCGGCCCCGGCCGGTAGCGGCGCTCGCGGCCGCATAACCGCCATGTTTTCGGCACAGAGTTGGCACCGACACGGCACGGGTTCGCCGCTACCGTCGCAGCATGGACGACGCCGAGCAGCTGGCGGCCGAGCGGATCGTCGAGCGGCTGAAGCGGATCAGCGAACTCGACCACGACGCAGCCCCGGCGCTCCTCCTCGACGAGCTGCGGAAGCTCGTCTCGGAGGCCGAGCAGTGGGCGAGGCTCGAGGGCGACGAGCGGGCAAGGACCGCGGTGGAGGATCTCGACCGAGCGCTGGCGGCGATCGGGGAGCCCAGGGCTCGAGCTTCGACCGTCCGATCAATCGTGAAGGAACGCGGGTAGGTGTCGCGAATGAAGCACGCAGATGTCGGTCGCACGTCTCCTTCCCCGCGCCGGTGGCCGCAGTACCGCCAAGGCGAAGGCGCCCGCCTCGACGCGGGTGATCGCCTTCGCCAACCAGAAGGGCGGCGTCGCGAAGACGACGACCACGCTCAACCTCGGTGTCGCGTTCGCCGAGCGCGGGCTGCGCGTTCTCTGCATCGACCTCGACCCGCAGGGCAACCTGACGATGTCGCAGGGGATGAACCCGGACACGATCGAGCGGTCGATGTTCGACGTCCTCGTCCACCGCGTCCCGATCCGCGACGTGATCGCGACCCGCGAGATCGATATCGCCGTCGCCTCGATCGACCTGGCCGGCGCCGACATGGCGCTCGCGAGCCAGATCGGCCGTGAGCGCGCCCTGCAGAAAGCGCTCGAGCCCGTCAAGAACGACTACGACTTCATCCTGATCGACACACCGCCGTCGCTCGGCCTGCTGACGATCAACGCCTTCGTCGCCGCCACCGGGGTGATCGTGCCGGTGCAGACCGAATACCTCTCGCTGCGCGGCCTCGTGCAGCTCGAGAACACGCTGCAGATGGTGCGCGAGAACCTGAACCCGCACGTCTCAATCATGGGGATCGTCCCGACCATGTACGACCGTCGGATCACGCACTCGCGTGAGGCGGACGAGATCCTGCGCGAGAACTTCGGGAAGCTCGTCTACCAAACGAGGATCCGCAAGACGATCCGCTACGCCGAGGCGCCTGTGCGAGGCGCGTCGATCATCGCCTACGAGCCCGACGGCGAGGCCGCCGCCATGTACCGTGACCTGGCGAAGGAGGTGCTCAATGGCGAGAAAGCGCGTTAGCATGCGCGAAGGGCCGCTCGCGGAGCTCTTTCGCGCGACCGAGGCCGCCCAGGGCAGGGGCAAGGAGCCACGCGCAAAGCGCGAGTCCGAGCCGGAGCAGGCCCCGACCGAGATCCTTGCGCCACCCGAGCGTGCGAGCGTCGTCGAGCAGACGCCCGTCTTCGAGCAGACGGTGGAGAGCGCGCCGGCTGCCCGCTGGCTCGAACCGCTCCCGGAGAATCCCGCGCGACTCGAGCGTCCGCGCGACAGCGTCTCCTACCTCGCGGTGATCCGCGTGGTCGGCGTTGGTGGCGCCGGCCTCAACGCGCTCGACCGGATGATGGACGCCGGGATCACGCAGGTCGACTTCATCGCGGTCAACACCGACATCCAGCAACTCCAGATGAGCGACGTGCCGACGAAGATCCACATCGGCAGCGAGCTCACCGAGGGCCTCGGCTCGGGCGCCGACCCCGAAATCGGGCGTCAGGCCGCCGAGGCAAGCTACGACCAGCTGAAGCGCGCGCTGCGGGGCTCCGACATGGTCTTCGTCACCGCCGGCGAGGGCGGCGGCACCGGCTCGGGCGCAGCGCCGGTGGTCGCGCGCATCGCCCGCGAGCTGGACGCGCTCACCGTCGGGATCGTCACGACGCCGTTCAAGTTCGAGGGCAGCCGCCGCATGCGGCAGGCCGACGAGGGCGTCGAAACCCTCCGGGGTGCCTGCGACACGGTGATCGTGATCCCGAACGACCGGCTGCTCGAGGTGCTCGACCGCTCGACCTCGATGCTCGACGCCTTCCGGATCGCCGACGACGTCCTCCGTCAGGGCGTCCAGGGCATCTGCGACCTGATCACCAACCCGGGACTGATCAACCTCGACTTCGCCGACGTGCGCACGATCATGAAGGACGCCGGCTCGGCGCTGATGGGCATCGGCTTCGCCGAGGGCGGAAGCGAGACACGCGCGCGCGAGGCTGCGGAGCGTGCACTGCGGAGCCCGCTGATCGAGACGGAGCTCACGGGAGCGCGCGGCATCCTGCTCTCGATCGCAGGCGGCGCCGACCTGTCGCTGTACGAGGTGAACGAAGCAGCGGAGGTGGTCCGCGCGGCGGCTACCGACGACACCAACATCATCTTCGGCGCGACGATCGACGAGCGGCTCACCGGGCAGATCTGGATCACGGTGATCGCGACGGGCCTCGGCGGCCCGCGCCGCGCCAACCGCGCCCTCGCCGGAGTAGGGCTCCGCTCGGATCCGTTCGAAGCGCCCTCGTTCTTGAGCCAATAGCCTGCGGCCCATGAAAGGCGCGGTCGCCGCGGGTCATCCACTGACCGCCCGGGCGGGTGCGCGGGTGCTCGAGGAGGGTGGGAACGCCGTCGACGCCTGCGTCGCGGCTGCGTTTGCCGGAATGGTGAGCGAGAGCTTTCTCACCGGGCTCGGCGCCGGCGGCTTCATGCTCGTCCATCGCGCGCGCGACCGCAGCGCGCGGCTCGCGGACTTCTTCGTCTCCTCGCCCGGCCTCGGGCTCACCCGCCCGCGTGGCGGGGAGATGCAGGCAATCGACGTCGGCTTCGGCGATGCTCCCACCACCCAGCCGTTCCTGATCGGCCCGGCAACCGTGGCCGTCCCCGGCGCAGTGGCCGGGCTCGAGGCGGTGCACCGCCGCTACGGCCGCCTTCCGTGGCAGGAGCTGCTCGCTCCCGCCACCGAGCTCGCCCGCGACGGCGTCGAGCTGACCCGGCCGCAGGCCCACATCCACGCGATGCTCGACCCGATCATCCGCTTCAGCGACGAGGCGCGGCGGATCTACAGCAGCCCCAACGGCTCCCGCCTGGTTGCCGGCGACCTGCTCCAGCTGCCGGACCTCGCCGACTCGTTCGAGGCGGTTGCGAAGCGAGGGGCGGCCGCCCTCTACCGGGGCGAGCGCGCGAAGGCGATGGTCGCCACCGTCCGCGAGGGCGGGGGAGAGCTGACCCTCGACGACCTCGCCCGCTACCGCGTCGTCTGGCGCAGGCCCGTGAGCGTCTCCTTCCAGGTCTACGAGGTGCTGTCGAACCCGCCGCCCTCCGCGGGAGGTGTCCTGATCGCCTACGGGCTCGCATTGCTCGGCGCTCTGCCGTCGGGCCGGCCCGGGAGCGTGGAGGCGGTCGCGGCGCTCGCCGAGGTGATGCGCGAGCAGGGCCGCGCGCGCGGGCGCGGGTTCACGCGCGGGCTTCACCGCGGCGGGCTCGCCGCCCGGCTCCTCTCACCCGCCTCGCTCCGGGCGGCGAAGCGCCGGATCGAGCAGCACCTGATCGGCGCGCCCGACCACGCCGCCCGTGGCACCACTCACATCTCTGTCGTCGATGGCGACGGGAACGCCGCGGCGCTCTCGTCCTCGACCGGCTCCGGCTCGGGCGTCGTCGTTCCCGGCACCGGGATCTACCTGAACAACATGCTCGGCGAGTTCGACCTCGTCGGCGGACGACCGCCGCGGCCCGGGATCAGGCTGACGAGCATGATGGCGCCCACGATCGCGCTCTCCCGCGACGGCCGCCCGCGGCTCGTCGTCGGCAGCGCCGGCTCGGCGCGCCTGCGGGGCGCGATCATGCAGATCGTCGTCAACGTCCTGCAGCACGAGCTCGGGGTCGCGGACGCGATCGGGGCGCCCCGGATCCATGTGGACGAGCCCCACGTTCACTGCGAGGGCGGGCACGACCCGGCGGAGCTCGACCGCCTGGCCGAGCTCGGCTACGACGTCGTCCGCTGGCGGCGCCGCAACCTCTTCTTCGGCGGCGCGGCCGCCGTCGAGGTACTCCCGGACGGGGAGGCGGCTGCTGCGGGCGACCCGCGGCGCGGCGGAGCGGGAGTGCTCGTCGGGTGAGCGCTGTGCGCGTGCGGCCGGCCGTCCCGGGCGACGCGGCGCGCCTGGTCGTGCTCGCCGGCGCGGTTGCGGCCGAGGAGGAAGGCTGGCTGCTCGCCGACTCGCGCTGGCGAAGCTCCGGGGAGGAGCGCCGCTACATCCGTGCGCTCAACCGGCACCCGGACGCGGCGCTCTACGTGGCCGAGCTCGAAGGCGCTGAGCTCGTCGGCCGGCTCTCGCTGATGCGCGACCCGCACCCCTCGAGCAGCCACGTCGCCGACCTGGGGCTGATGGTCGCCGCCTCCCATCGCCGCCGCGGGATCGGCTCCGCGCTCCTCGAGACCGCCGAGGTCTGGGCGCGTGGCGCCGGCATCACCAAGCTCGAGCTGCACGTCTTCCCCCACAACGAGCCCGCGATCGGGCTCTACGCGAAGCACGGCTACGAGCGCGAAGGGCTGCGCCGACGCCACTACACGCGCTCGGACGGGAGCCTGACCGACGTGATCTTGATGGCGAAGCACCTGGAGGAACTCTTATAGGGTCTTTGGGAATGACGAGGCCGTTCTTCCGCCCCGAGGTCGATGCCCTCGCCCCCTACCTCACGGGCCGCCCGCTCGAGGATCTCCAGCGCGAGCTCGGGCTCGAGCGGATCGTCAAGCTCGCCGCGAACGAGGGGCCGTTCCCGCCCTTCCCGGCAGCGCTCGAGGCGATGGCGCTCGCGCAGGACGAGCTCAACCGCTACCCGAACGGCGGTGCGGTGCGGCTGCACGAGGCGATCGCCGCCCGTCACGGCGTCGAGGTCGAGGAGGTTTGCGCGGGCTCGGGGGCAGACGGCTGCCTCGATCTTCTCAGCCAGGCGGTGCTCGGCGCCGGCGACGAGATCGTCTGCGGGTGGCCGTCCTTCCCGAGCTACGAGATCTACGCGAACAAGCAGGGGGCGATCGCGATCAAGGTACCGCTCCGCGAGCACCGCTACGACCTCGAGGCGCTC
>DATKRX010000037.1:0-2048 GCA_035531915.1 Gaiellaceae bacterium
CCTCACCGTCGGCCCGCGTGGCGCCCACTACAGCGTCCACTCCTCGGGTCGCCGCACCCGCTCGGTCGGTCTGCACGGGACCGGGCTCTACTACCAGTCGCGGAGCGGTGGCGGTACTCGTCGACCCTCGAGCTCGCGCGCCCGGATGGTCCAGGTGCCCGCCCCGGCGCGACCCCAGACCGCAGCCGAGTCGATCCCGCAGCCGGGTTTCTTCGCCTCCGCTGCCGAAAAGGCGTATCACGCGGCACTCCTCGCCCATCTCGCCGGCGACGAGACGGCGACCGTGGCGCGCTTCGAGGAAGTGCTCGCGGCCGATCCGACGATCACCTCGGCCCACATCTTCGCGGGCTTCGCGGCGAACTCGCTCGGCGATGTCCCACGGGCGACCGCCCATCTCGAGGCGGTGGTCGGTGGCGCCCACCCGCTGCCCGATCGGTTCGAGGCGAAGTACCTCGCGAGCGCCGCGGCAACGCCGTCGCTCGCCGTGCGGATCACTGATGCCGTCGCGGCCCATGTCCCGTTCTCGGAGCTCGGCGCCGCGCTCGGGCTCGCCGAGCTCTACCAGGACGCCGGGCGCCTGAGTGAGGCGATCGGGGTGGTCCAGCAGATCCACACCGCCGTGCCGGATCCGGCGGTACGGCTTTCGCTGTGCGACCTCCTCTTCGCCGACAAGGACTACGCGGGGGTGGTCGAGACCTCGACCGGGGTCGTCAACGGCTCCGACGTCGAGCTCGAGACGCTCCACCTGCGGGCCGCGGCGTTTGCGGCCCTCGGTGACGACACCGCGGCGATGGACGCCTTCCGGGCGGCCCTCGCCAAGACCGCCGGGCGCGACCCGGGGCTCCTCACCGCGATCCGTTACGACCGGGCGCTTGCCTACGAGAAGCTCGGCCAGAAGGCTCGAGCGAAGGCCGATCTCGAGCGGGTCTATGCGGCCGATCCGGACTTCGAGGACGTCAAGGCGCGCCTCGCCGCGATGACCGGAGCGAGCGCGTCCTGACGAGGTGGTCGACTGCGCCGCGAATCGCCACCTCGTCAGGTCGGCACGTCACTCGATCGGGATCTCCTCGAACGCCGCCTCGAGCCGCACCCCGTGGCGGGCGCGAACGATCCGCGAGACCTCGTAGATGACGAGCCCGGAGACCACCGTGCCGAGCGCGATGAGGAAGCGGACCGTGTCCTTCGTGATCACGCCGTCCTTGCCGGTCAGCTGCAGAGTGAACCCGTTGAGGATGTTCACGCCGGACAGCGGGTCGTTGAAGTAGGCCCATTCGGCGACGAGGCAGGCGATGAGGCTGAGGACCCCCACGATCGAGATGAGCGGCACGCCGCCGACCCGCCAGGCGACCGGCGACGACGCGAAGATTGCCGGTCGGCGGAACGGGAAGGCGATCGCCGCGATCGACACGATCGAGAAGCTCACGACGTACGCGACGATCCCGACGAGGGTCGTGAAGTCCGGGTTCGATGCATATACAACGAGGGCGATCGCGCTGAGCACGCCGACCACGACAAGCGAGAAGACGGGAGTATGGGTGCGCTCGTTGACCTCGCCGAACTTCGCCGGCAGGACGCCGTCGATGCCGTAGGCGAGCAGGTTGCGCGACGCGTTGAGGATCTGGCCCGGCAGCCAGGTGTAGCTCCAGAACACGAAGCCGACCCCGACGAGCAGGGCGACGAACGTGCTACCTGACATGTAGGCCGCGAGCTCGGAGAACGTCGGCGCACTCGAGAGGCCGAGCGTCGCACCGTTGTCGAAGGAGACCGCGCCGAGGAACGTCGTCCCGACCTGGCTCTCGAAGAGCCCGGTCAGGCCCATCGCCACGGTGACCGCGATGATCGCCGCGAGCGGCATCGACCACAGCTGGATCCGCGACGCCCGCTTGATCTCGCCACCGATGTAGGCCGAGCTCTGGTTGAACACGAGCTCGAGGTAGATCCAGGTGATCGGGATCAGCGACCAGTACCAGTCGAACGGGGCCTGGGCGAACCCGGCGCCGGTCGCCGCCTTGATGACCGCCTGGTAGGTCCCTGGCTTGCCGAAGAAC
>DATKRX010000038.1:0-7745 GCA_035531915.1 Gaiellaceae bacterium
GGCGCTGTCTTCGCGAGCACTCACCTCGCGAGAAGCGCGACCGTCGACGCGGCGGTCAAGATCGCGGTTCGGACGGGGATGATCGTCGTGATCAGCGCCACCTGGCTCGTCGCAGGCGCATCGTTTGCCCCCCTGCTCCGCGACCCGCGCCGAGCTCGGGTGATCAAGGTGACTCTGGCAGCCGTGCTCGTGGGCGCGACCGCCCTCGCCGTCCTCCACTGAAAGCAGCGCTCCTGGCGCGCTCGAGTGAGCAGGCTCGGCATCGCCCCTCGACGGGGCCAGCCGTCTGTAGCGCGCTCGCGCGACGCGTGCTCGGCGGCGCGAAGAGTTCGGCATTCGGAGAAGCGCTCAGATAGCCGACCGAATTAATCCCACCGCCGGGAACGTTCACCCCGCTCTCCGAACTCGTGAGCCTCCTCGCGAGTTGATCTGCTGCCGTTGATTCTCGGTCGGTCGCGCGCTGCGAGGGCCAACCGATCGCAGCGCTCGTTCAGGGCGATGCCGGCGTGGCCGGCGACCTTCACAAAGCTGACCTCGTGTAGACCCGGCTCGAATCCGGGGTACCCGATGAGCCCGATCAGTCGCTCCCAGAGATCACGGTTCTCGACCGGCTTGCGGGCGGTTGTGAGCCAGCGACGACCGAGCCAGCCGGCGATCCACTGCCGTTCGAAGGCGTTGATCAGGTAGGCGGAGTCCGTGTGCAGTGATACCGCGCAGCGCTCGCTGAGCGCCTCAGAGCCCGCGGATCGCCGCCAGTAGCTCCATTCGGTTGTTCGTCGTGTGCACTTCCTGGCCCGAGAGCTCGCGCTCGCAAGCCGCGAAGCGCAGGATGGCCGGCCAACCGCCGGGGCCCGGATTGCCGCTGCAGGAGCCGTCAGTCCAGAGCTCGACCTGCTTCACCGGGGCAGATCCCGCCAACGAGCCCGCCCACCAGACGGTGCGATTGAGCTCATGCCGGCGAGTAGACGCTAGGCCGCGTGTCGGCGGAACCGACCGACGTTTTGGCGGCGGAGTTCTTCGTCGCGTCGTTCCGCGTATGCCTTGAGGAACTGGGCTCGCATGATCGTCGGCTGTTCCGAGTTACGGATCGTGTAGGAGCCTCCGAACAGGTTGCAGACTTCCCTCACCAGCGGAGAGATCTCGACGGGCTCGCCGCCCGTTCTTGTCCCGACAATCGACGCCCATGCCTCAAGTGCTGTCGGCAACTCGACGCCTGTCTCGATCACCCTCCGCCGTATCTCGGCGATGGTCGGCAGCGTCGGTGAGTCGAGGATCAGGTCGTCGACCGCCTCGCTCGCGGCAGCGGCGTCGAGGTCAAGCAGGTAGCGGGCGTAGAACGCGCACGTATCTTCGCTCACCCGAGCCTGCGGGTAGGCGACGAGGAGGCGCTCGACCAGCCGGGTTGCCTCGGAAGCGTCCATCGCCGGAAGGCTGCCACTCGTCTCGGACGGACAGGGTGTTTGGGGTGATCGGCGAGCCGATGAGGCGGATCGGCTTCGGATACCCGGGAATAAGAACACGATCGCGAGCCCGAGATCGGCGCCTGCGGTCGATAGCTAGGGTCAGACCGATGAGCGACCAGCGGAAGCGCGTGAGCGTGTTGTGAGATGGTGCGGGCAGGTACCGGCGAGGTCGAGGCCCGAAAGGACACAGCGGTTGCGATCTGGTCGGCGCGACCGATGAGTTTCGGCGCCGCCGGCGGTCTGAGCTGTGATGATTCGGATCACCCAGAAAGGATGACGACATGTCCGGCAAGCTGCACATCACCGAGGTCGGCCGCGTGGCCGTCCCGGCAAGCGATCAGGATCGCGCACTCGAGTTCTATGTCGGCACGCTCGGGTTCGAGTTGCGGTCCGACGTGAAGTTCGCGGAGGGGAAGATGCGGTGGATCGAAGTCGTCCCCCCCGGAGGTTCGACGTCGATTGCGCTTACTCCGCCGATGCAGGGAGGCCCGGCGGCCGTCGAGACCGGCATCATCCTCTCGACGAGCGACATCGATGCCGACCACGCGACGCTCAAGGCCGCAGGCGTGGACGTTGACGCGGAGGTCGCGCGCTGGGGTGACCCGGTGCCGCCGATGTTCAGGTTCCGCGACCCGGCCGGGAACTCGCTGACGCTCGTCGAGCCGACCGAGTAGACCTGGACGCCAGGGCGATGTCCGGGGTAGTCCCCCGGACATTGCCTCTCCGACCGGTAAAGCAGGGCGGTTCCATTTGCGAGTTCGTCGGCCTCGGAGAAGGATGAGGATCGGTATCCCGAACGCCCACTTCCGAGCGCGTGCGGTGGCTTCCGGATCGTCGAGGCCGTCGGCGGAGGTGGCCGAGCAGTTCGGTTCAGGCGCGTATTGGGTTGACCGTGGCGCTTTGAGGCCAGCTCTTGCGGTTCCGGAGCGGGAGCGGGAGCGGTCTGCCCAAGAAGTAGCCCTGACCGTGGCCGACGCCGAGCTCCACGAGCGTTTTGGCCTCCGCCGCTCGCTCGATTCCTTCGGCGATGATCGATGAGCCCATCTTGTCGGCGAACGAGATCAGTCCGGCTGCGAGCGCCTGTTTGGAGCGGTCACGGTCGATATCGCGGATCAGGGACACGTCGAGCTTGATCAGGTCGGGGCTCAGTTCGAGGATGTGGCGGAGGCTCGAGTAGCCGGCTCCGGCGTCGTCGATCGCGAGCCGCATCCCGAGCGCACGAAGCGTCGTGAGGGCCTCGCCGAGGCGTGTGTAGTTCCGGATCGGCGCGTGCTCGGTGATTTCAGCGACGAGCCGGGAGCCGTCAGTGCTCGAGACCAGTTTGAGGAATCCGGTGGTCGTGAGCGTCGTTGGTGAGACATTGAGCGTGAGGTAGGCGCGGTGGGGGAGCTGGGGCAGAGCATCGATCGCTTTGTGTACGGCGAGTAGCTCGAGCTCGCCGTCCAGACCCACGACCGCGGCCTCGGCGAACCAGAGGTTCGGTGCGCGCTGCGGAGGCCCCGCGAACCGGGCGAGCGCCTCAGCGCCGACGGTCGCGCCGTCGCGAAGCCCGACGATCGGCTGAAAGACCATCGCGAACGCGCTGCTGGTTTCAAGCGCTCTCCTGATACGGCGCTCGAATGTCTGGTGTTTGTTTCGCTTCCGGGTTCCGGCGCTCAGCTGTCCCGCGAGCTCCTGGATGATGTCACCGGTCAGCTCGATCGACAGGCTGCCTCGACCTTCCGGTGCCCGCTTGATCGCATCGACGATCTCATCGACCGAGCTTCCTTTCAGGAGATAGCCCACCACGCCTGCCTCGAGCATCTGTAGCACCGTCTCCCGGTCGCCTTGCCCGGACAGGGCGATCACCTTCGACCTGGGGGAGCGGCGGCTGATGCCGCGTGCGGCTGTCACGCCGCCTCCGCCGGGCATGCGTACGTCGAGGAGCACGACATCCGGCTGCTCGGACGCGGCGAGGGCGATCGCCTCGGTTGCGTCCGCTGCTGCTCCGACCAGCTTCAGCGACGGCTCACCGTCGATCAGCTCCGCGAGAGCGGCGCGGACTTCCGGGTCGTCCTCGGCGACGAGTACCCGCAGCCGAGTTTTCTTCAAGAGCCGTTCTCCAGCGTTGCGGGAGGGGTGATGGCCGCGTCGACGTCCGACGGGATCCAGAACTCGACCGTGGCTCCGTCACGCGGTGCGCTCTCGATATGTAGCCAGCCACCGGCGAGTTCGGCGCGCTCACGGATCGCCGCGAGACCGAGGTGGCCCGGACGGGCCGTCGTCGTTTCCGGTGTGAAGCCGACGCCGTTGTCTTGGACTCGCACACGGTAACCGCCGTCGCTCGCTGAGAGCGTGACGGTCGCGTTCTCCGCATCGGCGTGCTTGCGGATGTTGGTCAGCACCTCTTGGGCGATCCGGTAGAGGATCACCCTCGTCGCCTCGGGCGGCTGGCCGGCCAGCCGGTCGTCGAGTCGGTAGGAGGTGCCCCCTGTTACGCCCGCTTCGTTAAGGTAGGCGCGCAGCGCAGCGGAAAGCCCCTCGTTATCGAGCGCGGGCGGGCGGAGCTCGAAGATGAGATGACGTAGCCGCGAGATCGAGCGCTGGATCATCTGCTCGAGTTCGTCCAAACGGTGCAGCTGCTCCGGATCGCTGATTGATCTACGCAGGATCTGGAGCCGCATCCCGGCGGCCGTCATCACCTGGATCGAGTCGTCGTGGATGTCGCCCGCGATCCGCCGCCGCTCCTCCTCACCGGCCGAGACGAGATGCGCGAGCACTGCTCGCCGCTCCGCGATCGCTCCCTCGAGCTCGGTTCGAGCATCGCGCTCGGTGACGTCGCGCACGAATGCAGCGGCGAGGCGACCTTCGTCGGTCTCGATCCCCGAGAGTGAGACGTCGACCGGGAACTCGGTGCCGTCCCTACGCCGCCCGGCGAGCTCGAGCCCGGCCCCCATCGGCCTGGTGCGAGGGTCGGCGAGGTAGCCGTCGCGGTGGCCGACGTGGCGGGGACGGAAGCGCTCCGGGAGCAGTTTCTCGATCGGCTCGCCCAAGAGCTCGGCGCGGTCGTAGCCGAAGAGCGTCTCGGTTTGCGTGTTGACGAGCGTGATCCGCCCGGTGGAATCGACGATCACGACCCCGTCGGGGGCCGACTCGAGTAGCGTCTCGAAGCGCTCCTCGGTCTTGCGCCGCACGGTCTCGATCGCCTTTCGCTCGGTGACGTCACGGATGAATGCACTCGCGAGCCGGCCTTCGTCCGTTTCGATCGCCGAGAGCGAGATGTCGACCGGGAACTCGCTTCCGTCCTTGCGCAGGCCGGCGAGCTCGAGCCCGGCACCCATCGGGCGCGTGCTCGGATGGGCGAAGTAGCCGCCGCGCAGGCCCAAATGACCGGCGCGGAAGCGTCTCGGCAGCAGCATCTCGATCGTCTGCCCGATCAGCTCATCCCGTTGGTAGCCGAAGAGCCGCTCGGTCTGCTCATTGACCAGCACGATCCTGCCCCTCGCGTCGACGATCGTGACCGCGTCGGGAGCTGATTCGAGCAGGTTGCGAAACCGCGTCGCGCTGCGGTGTGAGACGTCGTCCGCCTCGCTCCGCTTGGCGCTCTCGCGGGCAAGGTCGCCGAGCAGTTCGGCCAGGATCGACGTGGGCAGGCTCGATTGGCCGCGCGCGGCCCGCCGAATCGCCTCCACAATCTCGTCGGGCGAGTTACCTTTGACGAGATAGCCAACCGCGCCTGCGCCGAGCATCTCGAGCACGTTCGACCGGTCGGCGTAGGCAGAAAGAGCGATCGCGCGTGTGCCAGGGGAGACCTCGCGGATCTCCGCCGTCGCGCGCGAACCGCCGCCTCCTGGCATTCGCATGTCGAGCAGCGCCACATCCGGCTTGACGGCGCCCGCCCGCTCGATCGCCTCGTCGGCGTCCACGGCTACCGCTACGAGTTCGATGCCTTTCTCGCCGGCGATCAAGTCGCAGATTGCAGCCCGCACCTGCTCCTCATCCTCAGCCACGAGCACGCGAATCGGCGAGCTGGCGATCTCACTCACACGTTCCTCTTTCGGCTATTCGGGATGAACTACCTGCATACGCGCGTACTTAACATCATGGCACAATTGTCTCGCGACCTCCTGGACGGCTAGGATGAGCGAGCGTTGGTCGCCAAACCCAGCGAGGTACGTCCGGAGGAGCGACTGCGGCTACTCGTCGCAGACGACCATCCCGCCATCCTGGACGCCGTTTCCCTGTTCGTTGCCGGAGAGCACGACATCGAGTTGATCGCGCGTGCCACCGACGGTGAGCAGGCACTCCGACTGATCAACGACCGGCGGCCCGACGTCGCGGTTCTCGACATCAGAATGCCGAAGTTCGGCGGCATCGACGTCCTGAAACGCCTCGCCGGGTTGGAAACCGTGCCCGCCGTCATTCTCTACACGGGCTATCCCGAACGAAGCCTGCTCCTGGAGTCGCTCGATGCCGGCGCCCGCGGCTTCCTGCTCAAGGAATCTCCCCTCGCCGACCTGATGCGCGCGATCAGGATCGTCGCGGGCGGCGAGATCTACGTGGATCCCGTGCTCGCGGGATTGCTGGCGGGCCCGCTCGCGACGGAGCGCCTGCCGACGCTGAGCAAGCGAGAACGAGAGGTCCTCCGGCTGCTCGCCGACGGCATGCGTAACGAGCAGGTCGCCTCCGTGCTTTCGATCTCGCCGCTCACCGTGCGAACGCACGTCAAGAACGCGATGACCAAACTCGAGGCCGACACTCGGACGCAGGCCGTCGCGAGCGCACTCCGCCAGTCGCTGATCGCCTGACCACGCGCCTCATCCAAAAAGAGGAGCCGGGTCGACTCGAAGAGCCGATTCCCAAACGGCTCTGTGGACCGGAGGCTGTACCTATGCGCCTCGAGGGATCGATCGGCACAGGCCTGAGCTGCGTGGTCGCCGACCGCCATCCCGAGATGCTCGAGTCGCTCGCGCTGCTCCTCGAGCACGAAGGGTTCACGGTCGTCGGCAAGGCCTCAACCGGCCGCGACGCGGTTCGGTTCCTCGAAACCCGTCAACCGGATCTCCTGGTGCTCGACCTCCGGCTCGGCGCCATGACCGGAATCGACGTTGCGCGCGCCGCAGCCCGCCTAGGCCTCACCGGAGCGATCGTGCTCCACACCTCCGAAGCCACGCCCAAGCTCGTGCGGGAAGCGCTCGACGCTGGCGTCGGCGGGATCGCCCGCGAGGCCGTCCCTCCGACGTCGCTCCTGAAGGCGATCGCGGCGGCGGTCGCACGAGAGCTCTACATCGACCCGGCATTCGGCGACCCGTTGCCCGGATCCGGGCAGTAGCCGCGCTCGCGGGATCCTGGCCGCAACGCGTGGGAGTGCTTTGTTCGAATCCCGACACTCCCTCTGCGGGAGAAACCGCCATATCTGGTCGCCCGAGGACAACGACGCCGGGAGTCGCCCGCGCGCCCTGAGCGACGCGAGCGCCCGGCGACGCGAATCGGGGTGTTCGACCCTACGGTCAAACCGGAACGCGCTGATCGGTCGTAGTGCCCAGAGGCGGGCTCCTGATGGGCAACGAAAGGTGATCGAGCCATGAAGCGCTTCGTACTCCCAATCATCGTGATCGCGATCGCTCTTGCCGGCACCGCTGTCGGTACCGCGGCGACACCGAAGCTCTCCGGCGTGGACGGGCCAGGTTTCACGATCACGATCAAGAGCGGCGGCAAACTCGTGAAGACACTCACGCCGGGCACCTACACGCTGGCCGTCGCCGATAAGAGTTCGCTCCACAACTTTCACCTCTTCGGCCCCGGCGTGAACAAGAAGACGACCGTCCCGTTCACCGGCGTGCAGACGTGGACGGTGAAGCTCAAGGCCGGCACGTACACCTACCAATGCGATATCCATGCCGCAGCCGGGATGAAAGGCACGTTCAAAGTGACGTAGTACGAGTGAACGGCCGGGGCGGCGAGGGGCGAGAGGCACGAACGAGGTTGCCTTCTCGCTCCTGGGTCACGACCTTGATGGAGAAACCAGTCTCGTAGCGCTCTCTTCAAGAGCATCGCTCTCAGGATGTTTGACGAGAAGCTGCGTGCGAGCAGATGTGCCTGGTCTGCACCAGGCTCACGATCGCGGCAACGGCCGCAGCGATCCCCGCTCGAGTTGCGGTGACTCGCGCCTGCTCACGCTCGCGCCGGCCACGCGCCTCAACCACGGGCGGATGCGATGACGAGCAGCGTGCCGTCTCGTTGTCCGCTACTCGGTGTCCACCCGTCTAGTAGCAGGCTCCTGGCCCTCCGACGCCGAAGTAC
>DATKRX010000039.1:0-19900 GCA_035531915.1 Gaiellaceae bacterium
GCCGCCTGCCTGCTCACCAACGAGCCCGTCGTTCTCGGAAACATTCCACGGATCCGCGACGTCGAAACGATGCTCGCGCTGCTTGCCGACCTCGGGGCCGAGGTCGACTGGCAGGGCGAGAACGAGGTGCGCGTGCACGCCGCCGAAATCTCGAAGACCGAGGTCGAAGAGGAGCTCTCCGACCGCATCCGCGGCTCGTTCCTGTTCGCCGGCCCGCTGCTCGCTCGCTACGGGCACGCGCTGCTCTCGCCGCCGGGTGGCGACTTCATCGGCCGCCGGCCGCTCGACACGCACATCCACGCCTTTCAGCAGCTCGGCGCGGACGTCTCGGTCGGCCGTCGCTTCGAGCTGCGCGCCGACCGGCTGCTCGGCAAGAGGATCTTCCTGGACGAGGCGAGCGTGATGGGAACCGAGAACGCCGTGATGGCGGCGAGCCTCGCCGCGGGCGAGACCGTGCTCGTGAACGCCGCCTGCGAGCCGCACGTCCAGGATCTCTGCCGCTTCCTCGTCTCGCTCGGCGCCCGGATCGACGGGATCGGATCGAACGTCCTGCGCATCGAGGGCGTCGAGCAGCTCTCCGGCGGGGAGCACCGGATCGGGGCAGAACACATCGAGGCGGCGAGCTTCATCGGCCTCGCAGCGGTCACCGGGGGCGATGTCACCGTCGACGACGTCGAGCCGGACGACCTGATGGCGATCCTCGCCGCGTTCGACCGGCTCGGCATCGCGGTCGAGGTGAACGAACGAAGCGTCCGCGTCCCTCCCGGCCAGGAGCTGGTGATCCGCGACGATCTCGGCGACCAGATCCCGAAGATCGAGGACGGCCCGTGGCCGATGTTCCCGGCCGACCTGACCTCGATCGCCCTCGCGGTCGCGACGCAGGCTCGCGGCACGATCCTGATCTTCGAGAAGATGTTCGAGAACCGCCTGTTCTTCGTCGACAAGCTCGTCCGCATGGGCGCGCGGATCATCCTCTGCGACCCGCACCGTGCCGTCGTCAGCGGCCCGGCGCGCCTGCACGGGGAGCGGCTCGAGAGCCCGGACATCCGCGCCGGTATGGCGATGCTGATCGCGGCGCTCTGCGCCGAGGGCACCTCCGTGATCGGGAACATCAGCCAGATCGACCGTGGCTATGAGCGCATCGACGATCGCCTGCGAGCCCTTGGCGCCTCGATCGAGCGTACGGGCTAGAAGGGCTCTCCTAGCTCGAGCGCGCCGACAGGGAGGCGATCATCCCTCTGTCGGAGTGGCACTTCAGCGTGGCCGTCCAGCCGAGCGCGAGCGACGACAGCGGAGCGAAGGGCGCGAGCAGCGGCGGGGTCGAGCAGGTGAGCCGTTGACCGTGATCGAGGACGAGTCGAGCGCCTCGACGGTGCCACCCGTAGTGGTGAGCGGTCCGGTCGTGCTCGTCGTCACGACACCGGTCGAGAAGACGATCTGGCCGAACGTGACCGAGAACGAGGTGATCCCGCCGGAGGGTTTCGGTGTCGAGGAGATCGCGGCGGCCGGGGAGGGAGGCCCGTTGCTCTGAGCGATCGCGAGCTCAGGCGCGTATTTGATCGCGTCGAGCTTCCCGTCGAGGCACGACGTCGCCACCGGGTCGCCGATCACGAAGGGCCCGGCGCTGAGCGCGAGCTTCGGCGGGATCGCGCGGGCGAGCCGGCCGATCGCAATCGTCGCTTGATCGAGCTTCTCGATCTCGCCGCTGACCGACAGCCGCAGCGTGGAGATCGCGTGGGGCTTGGGCGTGGCGGCGGCCGAGGTCGCGGAAGCGGCAAGCAGGACCGCCGCAAGAAGCGCCACCCTGAGCACCCTCACAGTGCGCCTCGAAAACAGGAAGCGCGAGCCGGCGCCGACGGCTGGGATACGCTCAGCGCGTGAGCGCAGCAAAAACCGACCGGGCCCAGGTGAGCGTGCGCGTCGAGCTCGCCGCCGAGGGCTCGGCCAACGTCGTGACCGGCCTCAGCGTGCTCGACTACCTGGTCGGGGAGCTCGCACGCACCGCGCGCGCTCAGCTCTCGCTCGAGGTGGCGCCCGGCGCGGTCGACGAGGAGGTGGCGGCCGCAGGCAGGGGGCTCGGCGAGGCGCTCGCCCCGCTCCTGCACGCGCCCGGAGCCTCCCGCCGCGGCAACGCGTGGCTTCCCGCCGACGAGGCGCTCGCGGGCGCCGTGGTCGAGGTTTCCGACCGGCCGCTGCTCGCCTCGAACGTCGACTTCTCGGGCCACCGCGTCGGCGGGCTCGGAAGCGACGTCGTCGCCGGCTTCCTCGGAGAGCTCGCCGAAGGGGCCGGCCTCAACGTTCACATCCGCGTTCTCGAGGGCAAGGATCCCCAGAACGTGCTGCGCGCGATCTTCAAGGCGCTCGGAGCAGCACTCGGCCAGGCGTGCCGCACGCCGGAGGGAGGGATCCCAGGATGAGCAAGCAGGTCGTGCGTACCGAGGCGGCTCCCGCGCCGTTCCAGGGGGCGCCCTACAACCAGGCGATCGTGGCGAACGGCTTCGTCTTCGTCGCCGGGCAACTCGGCCTCTCGCCCGGCGAGAAGGAGGTTGTCGACGGAGGCATCGGCCCCCAGACCGAGCGCGCCTTCGCCAACCTGCGCGCGATCCTGGAGGCCGCCGGCTCCTCTCTTGACAACATCGTGAAGACCACGGTCTTCCTCCGGAACCTGGACGACTTCGCCGGCATGAACGAGGTCTACGCGACCCATATCGGCGGCACGCCCCCGGCGCGCTCGACCGTCGAGGTCGGGCGGCTTCCGGCGGGAGCGCTCGTCGAGATCGAAGCGATCGCGCTCGCGTAGCCGGCTCTTGCTGGAATAGTCGGTTGTGAAGGCGATCGAGGATTACGTCCGCTCGCTCGGCCTCGACGCGTACCTCGTCGGCGGCGCGGTACGCGACGAGCTGCTCGGCCGCAACTCCAAGGACGCCGACTTCCTCGTGCCCGGGGTCGACAGCGAGTCGCTGCGCGCGGCCCTGAAGCCGCACGGTCGGGTCGAGGAGCTCGTCGTGGCGGGTCGTGCCGTCGGCATGCGGCTGTTCCCGCACCCGCGCGAGCTCCGGGTGCTCGCGCCGGCGGGAATCGAGTTTGCGCCGCCCCGACGCGAGCAGTCGACCGGCCCCGGACGGCACGACTTCGCGATCGTCGTCGACCCGGCGGCGAGCGTCGAGGACGATCTCGAGCGACGGGACTTCACGATCAACGCGATCGCACGTCGGCTCTCCGACGGCGAGCTCGTCGACCCCTACGGAGGCCAGCAGGATCTCGCGGCCCGCGTGCTACGGACGGTAACGCCGAGAAGTTTCGCGGAGGATCCGCTCCGGCTCGTGCGCGGTCTCCGGTTCGTCTCCCAGCTCGGCCTCGACCCCGATCAGTCGACGCTCGCGCAGATGCGGGAGGAGGGGCCTTCGGTCGGGCTCGTCTCGGGCGAGCGGATCGGCGGCGGGCTCGGTGCCGACGGGATGGGCGAGCTGTCGAAGCTGCTGCTCGGCGGCGAGCCGCGCAAGGCCCTGCGCCTCGCCCGCGATACGGGCGTGCTCGTCGCGGTGCTGCCCGAATACGGTCCCGCGATCGGCTTCGACTCGCACTCCCGCGATCACGACCTGACGCTCGACGAGCACATCTTCGCCGTCGTGCAGGCAGCCGCCGACGCCGGAACGTCGCTTCAGGTGCGACTCGCGTGCCTCCTGCACGACCTCGGCAAGCCCGGCCTCGCGCCGGGCGGAGACCATGCGGCGGTCGCCGCAGAGCTTGCGGCGCCCGCGCTTCGGCGGCTCCGCTACCCGAACGAGCTGTGCGAGCGCGTCGTCCGCATCGTGCGCTTCCACCCGTTCCTGCTCGGTGAAGGCGATGCGCTGGAGGCGCGGCGACTGCTGGCGCGGCACGGCGAAGAGCTCACGTTCGACCTGCTCGATCACTGGGACGCCGACCTGCACGGGCGGGACCAGACGGTGAAGGTGGTCGAGAAGCTCGCGCGTGTCGCGCGGTTCCGTGAGATCGTCCGGCAAGAGCTCGCGAGCCCTCATCGGCTCTCGGATCTCGCGGTCGACGGCACGGATCTGATCGAGCTCGGCTACCGGCCCGGGCCGAAGCTCGGGCAGACGCTTGCGGGACTGCTCGCCGAGGTCGTCGACGAGCCGGTCCGAAATCATCGCGAGGCGCTGCTCGCCCGGGCCGAGGAGCTGCTGCGCCCGTGATCCGGTGGCAGGCGCCCGGTCCGTACCTCGTCGTGTTCACGACGCGCGAGGGCGGTGTCAGCAAGGGCGCGTTCACGGCCCTGAACCTCGGGAGCAGGCACGACGAGCCGGCACGCGTCGCGGAGAACCGGCGCCTCGCCTGTGACGAGCTCGGTCTCGACGCCTCGCGCCTCGCGGTCAACCAGCAGCGCCACACGACGAAGGCGGTCAAAGCCCGCCCGGGTGTTCATACCGATACCGCCGACGCGCTCTGGACCGACGAGCCCGGGGTGCCGATGCTCGCGCTCAGCGCCGACTGCGTTCCGATCGCGATCGCCGCGACGAGCGGCACCCCGGCGCTCGCGGTCGTCCACGCCGGCTGGCGGGGGCTCGCCGGCGGCGTCGTCGGAGCGGCGGTCGCCTCGCTCGCCGCCTCCGGGAAGGCGGCCTTGATCGGCCCCTCGATCGGGCCCTGCTGCTACGAGGTCGGACCCGAGGTCTCGAGCCGGTTTGACGCGGACCTGACGAGTGACCGGATGCTCGACCTCTGGACGGCGACAGAGCGGGAGCTCGGCCGCGCAGGCGTCAGCTCCGTCGAGCGGCTCGACCTCTGCACGTGCTGCCATCCGGAGCTCTTCTTCTCGTATCGCCGAAGCGGGGCGCCTCACGGCACTCAGGGAGTGATCGGTGTTCTCAGCGGCTGAGATCGTGGCGCGGTACACCGCGCTGCGGGAGGAGGTCGGGCCGGAGGTCACCGTCGTCGCCGCGACGAAGTACGTATCGGTCGGGGATATGGCTGCGCTCGTGGAGGCGGGGATCGAGGTTGTCGGTGAGAACCGCGCCCAGGATCTCGAGGCGAAGCACGCGGTCTACGGTGACGCGTTCCGCTGGCACTTCATCGGCCGTCTCCAGTCCAACAAGGTGAAGGTGCTGAACCGGACGTGCGAGCTCGCCCATTCGCTCGACTCGCACTCCGCGGCTGCGCGGCTCGAGATCCCCGCGCTTGTGCAGGTGAATCTTGCCGGCGAGGGCTCGAAAGGTGGCGTCGAGCCGGGTGAGCTCGCCGAATACCTGCGCTACGACGTACGAGGTCTCTCCACGATGCCGCCCGCCGCAGCCGATCCGGACGGCTCGCGCGCGTGGTTTCGGCGCCTGGCGGCGCTCGCCTCCGAGCACGGCCTCGCCGAGCTTTCGATGGGCACCACGCAGGACTACTCTGTCGCTGTGGAAGAGGGAGCGACCATGATCCGTGTGGGCAGCGCTCTCTTCCTGTAGTACTGAGGTTTACGATCCAGGAGATGAGCTTGGGAGATCTGTGGAGCAGGACACTCGTGTACTTCGGGATCGCCGAGGAAGACGAGGACTACTACGAGGACGAAGAGGGCTTCACGGCCGAGGAGTCGCTCGAGCAAGCCTACCGCGAGCGGCCGAACGTGCGGCGGCTGACGCCCCGTCGGCGCACGCACGGCTACGACGACTGGACGGAGTCCGAAGAGTCGCGGGGCTCCCGGGTGGCCGCTCCTGCTCCCGCGCCCGCGCGAGGGGTGCGCGGCGGGCGACACATCGAGGCCGTCCCCACCCCGAGCTCCGTCCGTGTGCACCTCGTCTTGCCGCGCAGCTTCAACGACGCGCAGCAGATCGCCGACAAGTTCAAGCACCAGATCCCGGTGATCCTCAACCTCCAGAACGCGGACGCCGAGCTCTCGAAACGGCTGATCGACTTCGCGAGCGGGTTGACCTACGCGCTCGATGGCGGCATGCAGCGCGTCGCGGACAAGGTGTTCCTGCTCACACCGCGCAACGTTGAGGTGAGCGCCGAGCAGCGGGCCCAGCTGCTCGAACGGGGTGGCTTCTACAACCAAGCGTAAGGGCTGCGTACGCCAGCCCGACGCCGTTACGCTCGCGAGTGTGCAAGCGGCGCTCGAAGACAAGAGGGACGATCCAATGCGCGAACGCCGTTCGAGCTCATTCGCGGAGGTCTGGTCGCTGGCCGTGAGTGCTCGCGCTCGCTCACATAGACCGAGCGTCTGAGCGCGGCTTCGCCGAGCGCGCGATCGATGCACGGCCGAACGTCCACCAACAAAGAAGAGACGGGTCGATCAATGACCGTCGGCATCCGCATCAAGCTTCCCGGGGTCACCGAAGAACAGTTCGATGCTGTGAATGAGCAGATCAATCCGCAGGGCGACCCGCCCAAGGGGCTCGTGTTCCACTCCTCGGGTCCGATCGAGGGTGGCTGGGGCGTGATCGACTTCTGGGAGTCTCGCCAGGACTTCGACGCCTTCCAGGTTCGGATTCAGGACGGAGTGGCCGCAGCAGGTGTGGCGATGCAGGGGCCGCCTGCCGTCAAGGAGTTCCCTGTTCACGAAACCTTCCAGCCCTAGACGGGCGGTTCGGCGCCGGCAGGGCGGCAAGGCGGCGAGGCCCTTGCCGAGGCGCGACCTGAGACGTTCAGCGAGCCCGACCCGAGGCGACTCAGCGAGCGCTGCTGCGCCCCGAGGCCGGTCCTCGAGCGTGTGAATCGATCGCGCCCGCTACTTTCCGGTCAGGGTGAGCGTTGCGGGGCTCGTGATTCCGAAGCAGATGTACCTGTCGGCAAAGGACTTCTCCGGATGCTCGTTCAGGACGATCGAGACCCGCGTAGGCGAGGTGAGGTTCCGCGGAGCTTTGCCTCCGCGGTTTCTGGCGAGCCCGGAACGGGGATCGTCGCGCTGAACCCGCCGTGAGCGATCGGAAAACGAGCGAAGGGGTAGGTTTCGCCGAGGTCCAGACACCTCACGGTGAACGTCGCCGACTTGCCGTCGGCCGACACGTTGAGCTGAACCCTGTCCTCGTTGACGAGCGCTCCCGTGTAGACGCCGCGCGGGCGGGGTGCCGCAGAGAGGGCGGGGGAGGCAAGGACGAGAACGACGAGTGCGGTCATGGCAAGAGCCAAAAGCCGTTTCACAGCCCGATCTCGATCCCAGTTCACGCGCCCGTACCCTCGCACGGTGAGCGGGAGCAGTCAACTGACCGCTGCTTGCACGCGGCGGCGGTGGTGAACGATCCGCGGATCGAACCGGGGACGAGGGGCACGCGCCGACGGCGCTCCGCTCCTGCTCGCCGGTATCGATTTCGCGGGCGAGCGGGCTTGCGGGCCGCTCCGACCAACGACGCGGTCCCCGCTGGTCTTGATCGACACACAGGCCAAGCGCCTCCTCGGCTCTCTGGCGGTCGTCGCCGATTGCGACGCCGCGACCCGGAAAGCCTGGCGTTCTCGGTGTGTTTTTCGCTTCGCGGGCGCAGACTACGCGCCTCTCTCACGAACACTCCGGATCGCGTGAGCGGGCCGCCCGAGCGTAGGAATCGAGGCAACCGAGCCGAAAGCGAACCAGATGGTCCTCGATGTGGTCGCTCACCTCCAGCAGTTTCTCGACGTCTTCCTCACGGTGTACACCGTCGTCCTGCTGCTTGTGATCCTCACGTCGTGGTTCCCACGCTTGCCGTACTCGTTCACCCCGGTCCTGCGCTTTCTCCACGACGTATGCGATCCCTATCTGAACATCTTTCGGCGGTTCATTCCCCCGGTCGGGCCGCTCGACCTGTCGCCGATGGCCGCTATCGTCGTGTTGATCTTCGTGCGCGAGCTTCTCGATTCGCTCATGGGCCGGCTCCACTAGATAGGAAGGAGATGCATGTCGTACACACCGGTTGAGTTGAGGCACGTGCGAGTCGGGCGCAGCTTGTTCGGATACAACCGTGCGATGGTCGAGCAGGTGATCGAGGAGGTCGCCGAGAGCTTCGAGGCCACCTGGCGGGAGCGGGGCGAGCTCGCCGACCGCGTCGAAGCGCTCGAAAAACAGCTCGTCGAGCTGCGCAAGCGCGAGGACCTGCTCACGCAGACGCTCGTCGCTGCCGAGCAGGCCGCAAGCGACGTGCGCGAGCGCGCGCGGCGCGAGGCCGAGGCGATCATCATCGAGGCTCACAGCGAGTCGCGCGCGATCGGACGGTCAGCCCAGGCCGAGCGCGAGCGGCTCGTCACCGAGTCGCGGCGCATCGAAATGATGCTCCGCGGAGCGCTCGGGATGATCGAGGAGCGCGCCGCTGCGGTGGCGGTGGCGCTGCCCCCGCCACAACCGCTCGCGGGCGACGCACTTCCCGACCCGGTCGCACCGGAGCCTGCCGTCGCCCCGGTTCGAGATGAAGCTCCGCCTCTCGCCCTGCTCGGGGATGCGCCACCGGAGTCGTGGTCGCGCGAGGACACCCGCGAGTTCGACCCGATCTCACCGCTCCACCTCGAGGAGCCACCCGAGGAGGGCGGCGGAGACGACAGCCGCACGCCGGCCGCGGCGGCCCACGATCGTCTCCAAGGCTCGGCGTCGCGCGACTTCGACTGGGGCGAGTGAATCGCGGCTGGAACATGCTGTCCCCTTGCGCGGGATCGCACCTGTCCGCACTCGGTATTGGAGGTGCGGTGAGGCCGGAGTAAGACCGTCGCCGCCACCCCGAACGCCGTTAGGGCGCGGTCGTGATTGGCGTCCCCGACTCCCTGCCTGCGGCGGTCCGGATGCAAGCTCCGGTTTGCCTCCGTACGCGCTGTCAGGAACCCGTTTTGCTGCTGGGCGACGCCGAGATGGCGAGCACATTCGGTGTCTATCACGCTGAGTCGGCTACTACACTGGGATCTATGAACGCCTCAACCCGGCTCGAGTTGCGCGTCCTTCCCGGTGCGGCGCGATCCGGCGTCGTCGGCCGTCACGGCTCTTCTTGGAAGGTCCGTGTGGCCGCTGCCCCGGAGGGCGGGCGCGCCAACGCCGCGCTCGTGCGTCTGCTCGCCGAGACACTCGGCCTTCCGCGCCGCGACGTCTCGGTCGTCGCCGGTCACACGAGTCGCGACAAGGTCATAAGCGTGGCGGGGATCTCGGCCAAGGAGCTGGAGGATCGTCTGTCCTCGTCGGTGGAGGACGCGCGATGACGCCGGGGCAGGCGGCCGAGTTCCGCGGGCTGCTCGAGCTCGAGCGGGAGCGAGTTGCGATCTCGCTCGCCGGGTTCCGCGAGGACGGTCAGCGGACGATGGAGGACGAGGCGGGCCAGCCGGGAGCTGTCGGCGCCGACACGGCGACGTCAACCTTCGAGCGTGAGCTCGATGAAGGCCTCGAGGAGGGCGCGCAGCAGACGCTGAGCCAGATCGATCGCGCGCTCGCGCGCCTCGACGACGGCACCTATGGAGCCTGCGAGCGCTGCGGCAAGGTGATCTCCAACGATCGCCTGCTCGCGCGGCCCTCGGCGACGCTGTGCATCGACGACCAGCGGCTGGCGGACCGTGGCTGAGCCGGGACCCGATCACTTTCAGCGGATCGAGCCCGGCGCGCGCGCCGACGTTCGCGTCGGCTCGTCGACAAACGCGCTCGCCCCGGTGTCGGTTGCCGAGCGCTCCCTGGCGGCGAGGCCCAGGCAGTGGGTCGGCCTTGCCGCCGTCGTCATCGCAGCGATCGCCGGCGACCAGCTCACCAAACACGTCGTCACGAGCCGGCTCGGTCTCGACCAGTCCTCACACGTGGTGGGACCGCTCGCGATTCACCGTGTCGAGAACTCCGGGATCGCCTTCGGCCTCTTCACCTCGGCCACGAGCGCGGTGATCGCGCTGACCGCCGTCGCGGTGATCTGGATGCTCGTCTACTTCGCCCGGTCGGGCGCCCGCCATCCGGTGATCCCGGCCGGCCTCGGCCTCCTGATCGGCGGCAGCCTCTCCAACCTGGCCGATCGCGTCCGCCTCGGCCACGTCACCGACTTCATCGATTTTGGCTGGTGGCCAGCCTTCAACCTCGCCGACAGCTTCATCGTGATCGGCGTCGCGATCCTGGTCGCAGCCCTGTTCAGCGCCGACCGGCGCCCCAAAGAGGTCCGCCGCCGGTTCGACATCGCGGCTCGCTAACCGATCGGCTCACGGCAACCGGCCCGCCAGCCGCCGCTGCCGCGCGCCACATCCTCGACGCTCCTTGCTCGCCCGCCCATCGGGTGGCCCGCAGCCTCGGCGCCCGAGATCGACGCCGACCGCGCTCGGGGCCGCCAGACTGTGACAGATGGAAGAGATTTCCCCCGCAGCGGTGTTCGAGGTGTCGCTCGACTCTTCGGGCGAGCGGCTCGACCGCTTCCTCGCCGCGCACCTCGGGTCACGGGCGGCCGCTGCGCGCGCCGTCGAGCGCGGCGCGCTCGTCGACGGCCGGCCGCGACAGCGCAGCTACCGGCTCGAGGGCGGGGAGCGGATCGAGCTTCCGCCCGAGGAGGCGCCTGCGCCCGCGCCGCCGCTCGGCCCACCGCCCGCCGTCGTCTGGCAGGACGAGCACCTCGCGGTCGTCGACAAGCCCGCCGGGCTCGTCGTCCATCCCGGCGCCGGACGCGCGTCGGGGACCCTCGTTGACCTGCTTGCGGGCTTGGTCGCCGGCGGCGAGCCGGGACGGCCGGGAATCGTCCACCGGCTTGACCGCGACACCTCGGGCCTCCTCGTCGTGGCGCGCTCCGAGGAGGCTCACCGCCGGCTCTCGGCGCTCGTGAGGCGCCGCGCCCTCGAGCGGACGTACCTGGCCCTCGTTCGCGGTCGCCCCGCCTCCCGCGCGGGGCGGATCGAGGCGCCGATCGGCCGCGACCGTGACGACCCGACCCGTTTCAGCCTCAACACGGACACGCCCCGCGAGGCCGTCACCCATTTCGAGGTGATCGAGCCCCGCGGCCGCCACACGCTCCTCCGGGTCCGCCTCGAAACCGGCCGCACCCACCAGATTCGGGTGCACCTGGCGGCGATCGACCTGCCGGTGATCGGCGATACCGTCTACGGCGTCCCCGAGCCGGCGCTCGGCCGCCAGTTCCTGCATGCGACCCGGCTCGCCTTCCCGCACCCGTTCACCGACGAGTCTGTCGAGGCCGAGTCGCCGCTCCCGCCCGAGCTCGCCGCATACCTCGACGGCCTCGCCTGAGCACTCGTTCCCGCTAGGATACGTGCGCTTTCCGACCCTCCACCCGGCGGAGGATCGACGCGGACGGTGGCCGGCCTTTGCGCCGGTTCCGCCGAGACGCCGCCGGAGCATGTCCCAACCGAAACCGAGAAAGGGGCTCGCAATGCCCGTTGTCTCCATGAAGGAGTTGCTGGAGGCTGGCGTCCACTTCGGGCACCAGACGCGCCGCTGGAACCCGAAGATGAAGCGATTCATCTTCACCGAACGCGGCGGTATCTACATTATCGACCTCCAGCAGACCCAGCAGCTGCTCGACGAGGCGTACGAATTCGCGCGGGCGGTCGCCCAGCGCAACGGCTCGGTCCTGTTCGTCGGCACAAAGAAGCAGGCGCAGGACGCGGTCTCCGGCGAGGCGGCGCGCGTCGGCATGCCGTACGTCAACCACCGCTGGCTCGGCGGCCTGCTCACGAACTGGCGCACGATGTCCGACCGGATCCAGCGCCTGCACGAACTGCGCTCGCTCAGGCAGGAATCGCAGCTCGACCTGCTCCCCGCGAAGGAGCGAATCGCCATGCTCGCCGAGCTCGAGAAGCTCGAGGCGAACTTGGGCGGCGTCGCCGATATGCGCCGCCAGCCCGACGCGGTCTTCATCGTCGACCTCCGCAAGGAGCAGCTCGCGGTGCGCGAGGCGCGCCGGCTCGGCCTGCCGGTGATCGCGCTCGTCGACACGAACTGCGACCCGGACGAGGCCGATTATGTCATCCCGGGCAACGACGACGCGATCCGCTCGTGCTCGCTCGTCGTCCGGGCGGTGGCCGACGGGATCGAGGCTGGACGCCAGCGGGTCACACCGGCCGAGGTCGCGAAACCTGAGCCGGAGCTCGAAGCCGCCGAGGAGGCCGCACCGGAAGCGGCGGCGGAGCCCGAGTCCAAGCCCGAGCCGGAGCCTGAGGTCGCAGCTGAGGAAGCGGAATGACCGATATCTCGGCCGCGATGGTCAAGGAGCTCCGCGACGCGACGAGCGCGGGGATGATGGACTGCAAGCGTGCGCTTCAGGAGACCGACGGCGACTACGATGCGGCCGTCAAGCTGCTCCGCGAGAAGGGTATGGCGTCGGCAGCAAAACGGGCAGATCGCGCGACGACGGAAGGCGTCGTCCTCGTTCGCATCGACGGTGGAACGGCGGCGATCGTCGCGGTTGGCTGCGAGACCGAGCCCGTCTCGAAAAACGACGATTTCCGCGCATTCGCACAGACCGCCCTCGACGCCGTGCTCGAGGGTGGCGAGGGGGCTGCTGCGGGACTCGAGGAGCAGCGCGTCGCGCTCGGCGCACGCCTCGGCGAGAACATCCAGCTCACCGGGGGCCGTCGCCTGATCGCAGGCGAAGGCGAGGCGTTCGCCTCGTACGTCCATCCGCCCGCGAACAAGGTAGGGGTCGTCGTCCAGGGCAAGGGCTCGCCCGAGCTCGCCCGGCAGCTCGCAATGCACATCTCCTTCGCGCGCCCTACGTACAAGTCGCGCGACGAGGTGCCGACCGAGCTGGTCGACGCCGAACGTGAGATCCTGCTCAACCAGGAGGACATCCAGTTGCAGCCGGAGGAGAAGCGGATGATGATCGTCGAGGGCAGGTTGAACAAGCGCTTCTTCGGCGAGTCCGTGCTCGGCGAGCAGGCCTGGATCCACGACGACAAGCTGTCTGTCGACAAAGCGCTCCAGCAGGGCGGCTTCGAGCTCGTCGACTACGTCTGGTACTCGGTCGGCTGATGGCGGTCGCCCCGCAGCGGCGACCGCAACCGGCTCCAGCGTTCCGCCGCGTCCTGCTGAAGCTCTCCGGCGAGGCGCTGATGGGCACGGCCGAGTTCGGGCTCGATGCGCCCACGATCGACACGCTCGCGCAGGAGCTCGTCGAGGTTCACTCGACAGGCGTCGAACTCGCGCTCGTGATCGGGGGCGGGAATGTCTACCGCGGGATGAAGGCGACCGCCGCCGGGATGGACCGCGCGACCGGCGACTACATGGGGATGCTCGCCACCGTGTTCAACTCGCTCGCCGTGCAAGAGGCGCTCGAGCGCCACGGCGCGGACACGCGCGTGCTCTCGGCGCTCGACGTGAGGGAGGTGGCCGAGCCGTACATCCGTCGCCGCTCGATCCGGCACCTCGAGAAGGGCCGCGTCGTGATCTTCGCGGCCGGCACCGGGAATCCGTACTTCACGACCGACACCGCCGCGGCGCTGCGCGCGCTCGAGATCGACGCGGAGGCGATCCTGATGGCGAAGAACGCCGTCAGAGGCGTCTTCGACGGCGACCCACGTACCAGCCCGAACGCGACGTTCCTACCTGCGATCACGCACTTGCAAGCGATCGAGCGAGGGTTGAAAGTGATGGATACGACCGCGCTCTCGCTCTGCATGGACAACCACCTCCCGATCCACGTCTTCGAGCTCGCCCCTGGCAATATCGGGCGCGTCGTCTCAGGGGAGAGCGTCGGGACGCTGATCTCGACTCCGAACGTAGGAGGGACCACATGACGGCGATCGATGAGTTCGTAGTGGATGCGACCCAACGGATGAACAAGTCCGTCGAGGCCACGCACGAGCACTTCAACTCGGTTCGCACCGGCCGGGCGAGCGCAGCGCTGCTCGACCGGGTCACGGTCGACTACTACGGCTCGCCCTCTCCGCTCAAGAACATCGCCACGATCAGCGTGCCCGAGCCTCGACTGCTCACGATCCAGCCCTTCGACCCCTCGGCGCTGAAGGGGATCGAGCGGGCGATCCAGGAGTCGAATCTCGGCCTTACACCCTCGAACGACGGCAAGATCATCCGCCTGCCGATCCCACAGCTGACCGAGGAGCGGCGCAAGGAGTACGTCAAGCTTGTCCGCAACATGGCCGAGGAGGGCCGCATCGCCGTTCGCAACGTCCGCCGTGACGTGATGAAGCACCTCGAAGAGCTCGTCCGAAACGGCGATGTCGGCGACGACGAGGAGCGCGCCGCAGAGGGCCGCGTCCAGAAAGTGACCGACGCGCACGTGCACCAGATCGACGAGATTCTGAAACGCAAAGAAGCCGAGATCATGGAGGTCTAGCTCTTTCGCTGCGCGAACAGGCTGGGGAAAAACGGTGAAACTCATTTCGCGAATCAGGACGCTTGCGCGCGTGCGCTCGCTTCCCGAGCACGACCTCCCCGAGGTGGCCGAGACCGTCGCGATCATCATGGACGGGAACGGCCGTTGGGCACGCCGGCGCGGGCTTCCGCCGGTGGCCGGGCACTACGCGGGCACGCGGGCGCTCCGGCGCACCGTCGAGGCAGCGATCGACCTCGGCATCAGGCACATGGTCGTGTACGCATTCTCGACCGAGAACTGGTCGCGGCCCCAGGAGGAGGTCGATGCCCTGATGGAGCTCTTCGGCGAGACGATCGAGCGCGAGCTGCCGGACCTCGCCGAGCAGGGCGTCCGCGTTCGTTTCATCGGGCGACGCGATCGCGCGCCGGAAGGGTTGCGGCGGCGGATGGAGTCGATGGAGGACCGCACCGAGCTGAACGTCCGGCTCGGCCTCTGGATCGCGTTCGACTACGGCGGTCGCGCCGAGCTCGTCGAGGCAACACGGAGGATCGCCGACAGCGGCCTCGACCCGCGCGAGATCGACGAGAACGTGCTCGCCGCGCACCTCTACGCGCCCGAGCTGCCCGATCCGGACCTGTTGATCCGCACCAGCGGAGAACTGCGCGTCTCGAACTTCATGCTCTGGCAGCTCGCCTACGCCGAGCTCGTGTTCGTCGACCGGCTGTGGCCTGACTTCGACGCGCGGGACCTGCGCGCGGCGCTCGCCGAGTACGCGAAGCGCCGCCGCCGTTTCGGCGGCCGATGAGCAACGCCTTCTCGCGGCTTCTCGTTGCGGCCACGGGCATCCCGATCGTCCTCGGCGCGGTCTATCTCGGCGGCTGGTGGCTGTTCGCGCTGCTCGCGGCCGCGGCCTTCCTGGCGCTGCACGAGTTCTGGCTCCTGGCGAAGCCGCTGAGGCCGCTCTCGCCCGCCGGGTACGTCGGCGGGATCCTCGCGCTGCTCGGCGCGCAGATGAGCGGGGTCGACTGGATGGTCGGGGGTGCGCTGACCTCGTTCGTGCTCGCATTCGCGATCAAAGGGATCTCCGCGACCCGGCAGGCACCGACGGCATCGATCTCGGCCACCGTGATGGGCGCCTTCTGGATCGGCACCGGCCTCGCGTTCCTGCTGCTTCTGCGCGACCTGCCCGTGCACGGGCGACTGGCAGCGTTCACCGTCGTGATCGCCGTCTGGGCGGGCGACACGCTCGCCTACGCGGGTGGGCGGCTGCTCGGCAGGCACCGGATGGCCCCGAGTACCTCGCCGGGCAAGACGTGGGAGGGGTTCGCGTTCGGGACGGTGGCGACGGTCTTTGTGGCCTTCGTGGCGCTCTACAAGGCGCACTTCCTCACGATTGCGCAGTCGCTCGTTCTCGGCGCGGTGGTCGCGGTCTCGGCGCCGCTCGGTGACCTGTTCGAGTCGATGCTCAAGCGTGACGCGGGGGTGAAGGACGCAGGCGCGCTGCTCGGCGGCCATGGAGGGATGCTCGACCGTCTCGACGCGCTCCTCTTCGCCGCTCCGGCGGCGTACTTCTGCATCCTCGCGTTCGGCCTCCGCTGACACCGTTTCTCCACAGGCCGGCATGCGGTCTGTGGAAAACCTGCCGGCGTACCGATCCTAACCGGCCCAATGACGCGGATCGGGGGCAGGAGTCCCTGCTCCCCCTCGAGAGCGCCGCAGCACGGTTTCTTTCACCACGAGCTTCCGGCCCGTCGCGGTGGGCCTGGCGAGGTGCGCCGGGTACCCTGGCGTAATGACGCGGATCGCCCTCCTTGGCGCGACCGGCTCGATCGGTCGCCAGGCGATCGAGGTGATCGGCGCGCACCCCGAGCTCGAGCTCGTCGCCGCCACCTCCGGGTCGACGCCGATCAAGGGTCTCGCGCCGCTGACGCAGACCGGGGGAGACCCCACCGAGCTGCTCGAGCGCGCCCAGCCCGACATCGTCCTCAACGCGGTCGTCGGCTTCGCAGGGCTCGTACCGACGATGTGGGCGCTCGAAAACGGCGTCACGCTCGCGCTCGCGAACAAGGAGAGCCTCGTCGCCGCCGGCGAGCTCGCGCTGCGGGCGCGA
The DNA here is from genome assembly GCA_035531915.1 of Gaiellaceae bacterium. Classification (GTDB taxonomy): domain Bacteria; phylum Actinomycetota; class Thermoleophilia; order Gaiellales; family Gaiellaceae; genus PALSA-600. The sequence continues at coordinate 16,282 of DATKRX010000039.1, forward strand.
GCGCGGGGGCGAGGGGAGCTGATCCCGGTGGACAGTGAGCACTCGGCCATCTTCCAGTGCGTCCTCCACGGCGAGCCGGAGAGCATCGTCCTCACCGCGAGCGGCGGCCCGTTTCGCGGCCTCACCGCGGAGGCGCTCGGCTCGGTCACCCCGGAGGAGGCGCTCGACCATCCGACCTGGAGCATGGGCCCGAAGATCACGATCGACTCCGCGACGCTCGCCAACAAGGGGCTCGAGGTGATTGAGGCGCACTTCCTCTTCCACGTCCCCTATGACCGGATCGAAGTCGTGATCCACCCAGCCTCGATCGTCCACGGGCTCGTCCGTTTCCGCGACGGCGCCGCGATCGCACACCTGGGACACCCCGACATGCGCGTCCCGATCTCCTACGCGCTGACCTACCCGGAGCGCGCCGCGACCCCGGTTCCGCAGCTCGAGCTACGCACGCTCGAGTTCCACGCGCCCGACCTCGAGACCTTCCGCATGCTTCCGCTCGCGCGCGAAGCGGGGGAGAAGGGCGGTACGTACCCGTGTGCCTACAACGCCGCCAACGAGGTCGCCGTACGGGCGTTCCTGGAGGGAAGGATCGGCTTTCTCGACATCGCAGTGGCGGTCGAGGACGTCCTCGACCACGTCGACGGCGCGCCCGCCCGCGACCTCGCCGAGCTGATCGAGGCCGACAGCCGCGCGAGGGAGCTCGTGCCCGTCGCATGAGTATCGGCATCGCCATCCTCGGGCTCGCAGCGTTGATCCTCATCCACGAGGCCGGCCACTTCTTCGCCGCCCGTGCGGTGGGGATGAGGCCCCGGAAGTTCTACCTCGGTTTTCCGCCCGCGATCGCGAAGACAACCCGCGGCGGGGTCGAGTACGGGATTGGCGCGATCCCGCTCGGCGGCTACGTGAAGCTTCCCGGCATGCACCGCGCAGCGCCGGGTGACCTGCGCGGAAGCTTGTCGACCGAGGATCAAGCGGCGCTCGCCGACGAGCTCGACCGGCTCGACGCGGCGCTCGAGCGCGGCGACGAGCCGGCGGCCCGTGCCCTCCTGCCCGAGCTCGAGCCGCGACTGGCGAAGAACCGCATGTTCCAGGAGCTCGAGGGATCGCTGGCGCCTGATGCCTACTGGCGCCAGGACGCATGGAGGCGCGTCGTCGTGATCGCCGCCGGCCCCTTCGTGAACGTCGTGTGCGCGCTGATCCTGTTCACCGCGGTCTTCATGGTCGATGGAGCTGCCACGAGCACGATCGGTCAAGTCCAATCCGGGAAGCCCGCACAGGCAGCCGGCCTGCGCGCCGGTGACGTCGTCCTGACGGTCGCCGGCCACGCGGTGACCCCGGACACGCTCGCGGCGGGCATCAGGGCGACCCAGGGCCGCCCGTTCGTGATCACCGTCCGCCGAAACAGCGCGCGTTTGAGGATCGGCCCGCTCCGGGCTGTGAAGGACCAGGGCGCCTACCGGATCGGGATCGCGCTCCGCGGCCGGGGAGACCCGCTTCCGACCGCCGCCAGAGGGGCGTTCACGCTCCTCGGACAGGTCACGACCGGTACCTTCAGCGGCATCGCCGGCCTGATTCACGGAAAGGGCACGCGCCAGGTATCGAGCTCGATCGGGATCGTGAAGGTCACGGCGCAGGCCTATCGCACCTCGCTCGCCGACTTCTTCTTCTTCATCGGGTACATCAGCCTCGCCCTGGCGCTCCTGAACCTGCTCCCGATCCTTCCGCTCGACGGAGGCCACATCGTGATGTCGATCCTCGAGCGCGTCCGGGGCCGCGCTTTCTCGCAGCTCGCCTACCTGCGCTACAGCGCGATCGGACTCACATTCTTCATCTTCATGCTCTACCTCGGCCTGCGCAACGACCTTCATTTCGGCGGGAGTTAGTACCATGGGGGCGTGGGCAGCGAGCGTTCAGTCCGGGTAGGCAACGTCGAGGTCGGCGGTGGCGCGCCCGTCGTCGTACAGTCGATGACGCTCACGAAGACGCACGACGTCCCTGCCACCACCGCGCAGATCGCCTCGCTCGTGAGCGCCGGCTGCGAAATGGTCCGCGTCGCGGTGCCCAAGCTCGAGGACGCGGAGGCACTTTCGCGGATCGTTCGCTTCTCGCCGGTGCCGATCATCGCAGACATTCATTTCAACGCGAGCCTCGCGCTGAAGGCGATCGGGGCGGGCGTCCACGCCGTGCGAATCAACCCAGGCAACATCGGCGGGCCCGACCGGGTCGCGGAGGTCGTCGAGGCCGCGAAAAAGGCGGGGATCGCGATGCGGATCGGCGCCAACTCGGGCTCGCTGCCCAAGCACCTCGAGCGCCTCGCCGAGGAAGACCAGGCTGCGGCGCTCGTCGAGGCGGCGCTCGAAGAGGTCAGGATGCTCGAGTCGCTCGATTACTACAACTTCAAGATCTCCGTCAAGTCGAGCCACGTACCGACGATGATCCGCGCCTACCGGATGCTCGCCGGGCGTGTTCCCTACGCGTTGCACCTTGGCGTCACCGAGGCGGGCCCGCCGTTCACCGGCTCGATCAAGAGCGCCGTCGGGCTCGGCAGCCTGCTCGCCGACGGGATCGGCGACACGATCCGCGTCAGTCTTACCGCAGACCCGGTCGAGGAGGTGAAGGTCTGCTGGGAGATCCTCAAGGCGCTCGGCCTGCGCGAACGTGGCCCGGTGCTGATCGCCTGCCCGAGCTGCGGTCGCGACAACGTCGGTGTGCAGACGCTCGCCGAGGAGGTTGAGGGGCGGCTCGCAACCTACAAGCAGCATTTCGAGGTCGCGGTGCTCGGCTGCGCAGTCAATGGCCCGGGCGAATCGGGGGACGCGGACTTCGGGATCGCCGGAGGCCGCGACGTGGGCTTCATCTACGCGCACGGCAGGGTGCTGCGCAAGGTCGAGTCGGAGATCCTCGTGGACGAGCTCTTCAACGAGATCGATCGCTGGATCGGCGAGGGGATGCAGCGGCCGGAGCGACGCAAGATGGGGAAACCGGCCGCGCTCGCGATGGCCGAAGCGTCCGCGATCCCGCTCGAATAGTCGGGAGCACGGGATGACGATCGACCGAGCTTCCAAGCTCCACCTGCCGACCCTGCGCGATGCCCCCGCCGACGCGGAGGCCGTAAGCCACAAGCTGCTCGTCCGGGGCGGCTACATCCGCCAGCTCGGCGCCGGCCTCTGGACGTTCGCGCCGCTCGGCTGGCGTGTCCACCGCAAGGTCGAACAGATCATCCGCGAGGAGATGACGGCGATCGGCGCGCAGGAATGGTTCGCGCCGGTGCTCACCCCGATCGAGCTCTGGGAGGCAACCGGCCGCGACAAGATCCCCGAGATCTTCCACGTCGAGGATCGCGTTGGGCGGAGGTTCGTCCTCCCGTTGACCCACGAGGAGTCGTTCACGTTTCACGCGCGCGAGTTGCAGAGCTACCGACAGCTGCCGCAGTCCTGGTACCACTTCCAGACCAAGGACCGCGACGAGCCGCGCCCGCGCGGCGGCCTGATCCGCGTCCGCGAGTTCGTGATGAAGGACTCGTACTCGTTCGACCGCGACGAGGAGGGCCTCGAGCAGAGCTTCCGCGCGCACGAGGCCGCTTACCACCGGATCTTCGAGCGCTCCGGGATCGAGTACTACG
>DATKRX010000040.1:0-2871 GCA_035531915.1 Gaiellaceae bacterium
TGTGTTCGTGTTCGCAATCCCGGTTCCCGTGCATGGAGATTCCGTGCGTGCCCAGGACCTCAGACCGCGCGAGGTCCCCCAGACAGCTCGCGCGAACGCTGCCGGAGACATGGTCTTCCGCCAACCATGAGAGCGTCGGCACCCCGAACTTCATTAGCGATTTCGCGGCTCAATAGCCCAGCCTGCACGACCCCTACCGACGCTTCGCCGCCGCCCTCACGAAAGGCCGACGCACGGCTCAGGGCCACCGAACGGATCGCTACTCCCTCGATGTTAGAGAACTCGCATCTCCTTCTCCATGCCGGTTGTCCGGCGCTTACCACTGTTGAGCCAAAACGGCTATACGCCGCGGTCTTTGATACCCCCAACGGGATTCGAACCCGTGCTGCCGGCGTGAAAGGCCGGAGTCCTAGGCCACTAGACGATGGGGGCCTGAGCGCAGAGTACCGGCGGGTCGCCAGAATCTGGCTGATGGTGATTCGTGCGGCGGGCTGGGAGGATCTCGGGGCGGTCACCGAGCTGCTGGGCGCGCAAAACCGCGCCGCCTCGGGGGTTGCGGGAGTCCGCGCCGAGTATTTGCGCAGCGAGTGGGCGCTGCCGGGGTTCGCGCTCGGCGAGGACAATCTGGTTGCGGACGATCACGGTCGCGCGGTCGGGTACGCGGCGGTCACGCCGAGGCGGGAGCTCGTGCTCGCCGCAGCCGACGACGCGATCGCCGACGAACTGCTGGCGCGAACCCTCGCGCGGGCGCGCACTCGGGGGGATGAGGCGGTCACCGTAACGGTGCTCGCGCCCGACACCTCGCTCGCGGCGCTCGTCGAGCGGCATCGGTTCGCGTTCGACCGCGAGACGATCCTGATGTGGCGGCCGCTCGGAGAGACTCTCGAGGATCCTCGCCTTCCACCCAGGGTCGCATTGCGAACGTTCGAGTTCGCGGACGCCGCGGCAGTCCACCGGCTGCTCGACGAGGCGTATCTCGGCTGGGATGGCAGGTACCTCCCGATGGCCCACGCCGACTGGGTGGCGTGGATGACAGGCGACTCGGAGTTCGACGCGAGCGTGTGGTGGCTCGCCGAACGTGCCGGAGCGCTCGTCGGGTGCGCGCTCCACTGGAGCTCGGGCTGGCTGAAGGACCTTGCCGTGGCCCCCTCGGAGCGAGGCCGAGGCCTCGGAGCGGCGCTCGTTCAGCAGGGGCTCGCCGAGTTCTCGCGCCGCAGGATCGCCCGGGTCGGGCTGAAGGTCGACGGATCGAATCCGACCGGCGCGCTCCGGCTCTACGAGCGGCTCGGCTTCGTACCCGCGAGCCGCGAATCGATCTGGATGCTCGCGCTGTGAGCCGAGCCGCCCGCGTCAGCCTGCAGCGGTGGCTTCGGCGTCAGCTTCGCCAGCCCGAGCCGCTGCGCGAACGGCTCGAGGCGGCGATCGAGAACACCGATGCGGCCGAGGCGCGCCGGATCGTCGCCCGCTTCGCGTTCTCGCCGGTCCAGCGCCGCCACGTGGACCGTCTGCTCGACGAATGGGAGACCGATCTAGGAACCGCGGCGAACGACCTGGATCCCCCAGGCATCACCTGAGGCGAACAGCTCGTCCGGGTCGACCTCGTCGGCCCAGCCGACGAAATGCCGCGCGGGCTCCTGCTCGGTGCACGCGTACACGGCAGCGCGCCCCGGATCGATCCGGCCCGTCCCGTCGTCACCGCGTTCCAGCGCCGCGAGACGCTCCTCGACCGCAGACCCTTCCGCGTACCCTTTACCCATAGAAACAGTATCGCGGGCCGGTAGCTCAGTTGGTAGAGCAGGGGACTTTTAATCCCAAGGTCGCAGGTTCGATCCCTGCCCGGCCCATTGAAAATACCTGCAATTGCTCTCTTTCGGGTAACCGTTCAGTCCCCTTTGATTTCGGGCCAGGGACCTGGGCCTGGTTGTCGAAATGGGTGGTGTGGAGCGGGCGGAGGCCGAGGCGATCTACGACGTCGAGGTGCGCGACCGAGCGAGTGCCGACTGCCACGAGAAGGTCGTCGGGCTGACTCGAGAGGTACGCGAGGGCCACGGCCGGTGCCGTGATGCCCGCGCGGCGTGCGAGGACGCCTACTCTTGCGCGTCGCTCGGCATCTTCACTGCTGCGCCGCTCTCGAGGTCGCGACCCGCGAAGTGCGACTCGACTCACGGGAACGCCCCGGTATTGCTCGTTGTCCGGACAGACACAGAGCGCGTGTAAGGACACGCGTAAACGATCGTCTCCGCAGACCGCGTCGCGCTGCAGTTTCGGGAGGCGCCGGTCGGCAGGCGGGGGGTGGTACGCACCCCGGTGGTCTGCGTAATTCAGACTGGCTGCTGGAGTTCGAGCAGCAGGTCGCGGAGTAGGGCAAAGCGTTTCGGGCCGAGCCGCTGCGCCCAGACGGCTTCCACCTCGGCGACTGCGTTGCGGATCACGCCGACCGCAGCGACACCCCGCTGGGTGAGGACGATCCGTTTGGAACGGAGGTCGTCCGGATGGCTCTCGCGCTCGAGGTAACCGAGGCGCTCGAGCTCGCGGAGCAGGTAGTTGAGCGCCTGCTTACTGATCCCCACCTGGGCCGCGACGTCGGTCGGCCGCGCGCCGTGCGGTCCTGGGTACCGGAATACGGCGAAGTAGGCGCGGTCAAAGTCGTCGAAGCCTCGCTCGTGCAGCCGCTCGAGCATGTGCTGCTGGACTGCCTCCCAGGGGATGCGCAGGAGGGCGCCGATCAGCGGCGGCCCGAACGGCGATGTGTCGATCTCCGGAGATTTCGTAAAGTTACTTGACAACTCACATCTCGCCCACTACAGTCAAGCTACTTTACCAGTCACGAAGGAGGGTGACCATGGCAGTAAGCACACGCGAAGAGATCAG
>DATKRX010000041.1:0-2740 GCA_035531915.1 Gaiellaceae bacterium
CCGGTGTAGTACTCGGTGATCCCGACGAGCAGGAACGTGACGACGAGCCCGATGAGCGCCGCGACGTAGAGGTGCCAGAAGCTGAACTTGCCGGTCGTGTCGAACGCCTTCGTGATCGGGATGAACCCGAGGGCGCTCAGCACCGTCGCGACGAGCACGCTGCGGTAGAGCGCGTTCATCACGTTGCCGCCCTCGCGAACACGCGCGAAGAGCGTGCCGATGATCGACGCGAGAATCGAGAGGCCGCCGATCGCGAGCGGGAAGAGCCACAGATGCGTGCCGGTGCTCGCGGCGCCGCCCGTGATGCCGAGCAGCATCACGGCCACCGCGGTGACCGCGTACGTCTCGAACAGGTCGGCGGCCATGCCGGCGCAGTCGCCGACGTTGTCGCCCACGTTGTCCGCGATCACGGCCGGGTTGCGCGGGTCGTCCTCGGGGATACCGGCTTCGAGCTTGCCGACGAGGTCGGCGCCGACATCGGCAGCCTTCGTGAAGATGCCGCCGCCGAGCCGCGCGAAGACGGAGATGAGCGAGCCGCCGAAGGCGAGACCGAGGAGATCCTTGATCGCCGAGTGCGGCGTGTGACCGAGCCAGCCGGTCAGCGCCCAGTAGTAGCCGGCGACCCCGAGCAGGCCGAGACCGACGACGAGGAGGCCGGTGACCGAGCCTGCGCGGAACGCGACGTTCAGCGCCGGCGAGAGGCCCGAACGGGCCGCTTCGGCGGTGCGTACGTTCGAGCGCACCGCGACGTTCATGCCGATGAAGCCGGCGGCCGACGAGAGCACGGCGCCGATCAGGAAGCCGACGGCCGTCCCCCACCCGAGCTTGTCGTAGAAGCCCAGGAGCAGGAACGGGACGACGGCGACTGCGGCGATCGTGACGTACTGGCGGCGCAGGTACGCCGCGGCGCCCTCCTGGACGGCGCGCGAGATCTCCTGCATGCGCTCCGTGCCGGCGGGCTGCCGGAGCAGCCAGATTGTCAGGTACAGGCCGTAGACGACTGCCGCCGCGGCACAGAGCAGCGCGAACAGCACTGCGTGGTCACTGAAAAAGCTCATACGGTCGGGGCTCCCCTTGATCGAGTCGAGCGCGTTACAAAGTGGCCCGGGGAAACCCCCCGCGCGGCCAGGTTTGTATCAGATCTGCCGGTCAGAGCCGCGTCACAAGCGCCCGGGGCTAGTTCTGGCCCGCCGCCTCCGCGTAGGCGAGCTTGAGGTTCGCCACGACCTGCTGGATGTCCCGCCGCGGGCCCTCCTCGAGCAGGGGCGCGAGGGCGTCCAGGGCGTCGATCGCGAGTCGGGCCTGGTCGAGATCCCGGAGCCCCGGGGCAAGCTTTCCGTACGCGAGCGAGGCGAGCAGCGAGCTCGTGTGGGCGAGCAGGTCGGAGACCTTCGCCTTCTGCAGCTCCTCGACGAGCTGCTCCGCCGTGGGCTCAGCCGGAGACTCGCTCACCGGCCCGCACCTGTTCGCTGAAGATCTCCTCGATCGTCGCTCCCTCAGCGTGGCGCGCCGCCTGCCGCTCCGCCGCGTTCCGCTCCGGGACGGCGAGCCATTGCGCCGCGCCGAGCTCCTCCGCCACCGGCTGCACCCATTCGAGCAGCTGCTCCAGACGGGCGCGCGCCGGAATCGACTCGCCGCGCTCGAAGTCGATCAACTCGCCGGAGAGCCCCCAGCGGATCGCCCGCCAGAGGTTTTCTTCGAGCAGGCGGTTCGGCCACGACGGGAGCGGCTCGCCCTCGTCGAGCGCGCGCGCGACGCGGGCCGTCACGGCATAGCAGAGCGCCGCGAGCGCGCGGGCCTCCGCGAGGTCGGGCTGCGCGTCGCAGATGCGGATCTCCACGGTCGGAAACGCAAGATGCGGCCGGACGCTCCACCAGAGCTGCGTGTGCTCGGTCACCGACCCCGTCTCGTAGAGGAAGCGGACGTAGCGCTCCCACTCGTCCCAGCTCCCGAGGGCATCCGGGATGCCGCAACGAGGGAACATGCGCGTGAAGATCTGGGTGCGCGCCGAGTGCAGGTGCGTGAAGACGCCTTCGACGAACGGCGAGCTCGCCGACAGCGCGAGCAGTTCCGGCAGGTAGTTGCGCAACGCGCTCGTGACGCGGATCGCGCGGTCCGCCCCGTTGACACCGACGTGCACGTGCAGGCCGAAGGTGTTGTTGCGCCAGACGACGTAACGGAGGAGCTCGTCGTTTCGCCTGTAGTGCGGCGTGTCGATGATGCGCTGGTCCTGCCAGCGGCTCCACGGATGCGTCGCGACCGCTGAGAGGCCGACCCCGGCGCCGTCTGCGAGCGCGCGGAGTTGCGCGCGGCGCTCGCCGAGAAGCGCGGCCGCGTCTGCGAAGGTCTCGCAGCGCCCGGTGCGCACCTCGACCTCGGACGCGATCAGCTCGCCGACGAGGTGCGGCTCGAGCTCGGTTCCCTTCGCCGCCTGCTGGATGTCCTCGAAGCGGTTGACGAGCTCGAGCGTCGACGGGTCGAGCAGCGCGAACTCCTCCTCCACGGCGAGCGTGAAGTCGGGCACCTCCTCGAACGAGGCGCGCGACGCCGCAAGCAACTCCTCGTAGCCGACCTTCTGTTCTTCGCCCACGGCGAAAGCCTAGATGGTTGATCGGTAATCAGCGCCGCCGCTGCTTGGCCCAGGCCCTCCCCGCGACAACGCCAATTACCGATCAACCATCTGGTTGCCGAACGGCTCCAGGAGGCGCTCGGCCACCCGCGCCCAGCTCCAGCGGCGCTC
>DATKRX010000042.1:0-17009 GCA_035531915.1 Gaiellaceae bacterium
GCAGGCGCGACCGTGATCCTCGAGGTCCGCCGCGGCTACGGGCAGGCCTACCTGACCGGGTTCGAAGCTGCGGGCGGCGACTACATCGTGATGATCGATGCCGACCTCACCTACGACTTCGCCGAGATCCCGCGCTTCGTGAGCGAGCTCGACGGCGGCGCACAGCTCGTGATGGGGAACCGGATGGACTCGATCCATCCAGGCGCGATGTCGGTGCTCTCGCGGGTCGGCAATCCCGTGCTCAGCGGGTTCCTCAAGCTCCTGCACCCGACTCTCGTGGGCGATGCGCACTGCGGCCTGCGCGCCGTGCGGCGTGACGTGCTGCGCCAGCTCGACCTGCGCTCGACCGGGATGGAGTTCGCCTCCGAGATGGTGATCCGCGCTGGGAAGGTGAACCTCGATGTCCGGGAGGTGCCGATCGCCCTTCATGTCCGCGGCGGCGAATCGAAGCTCTCGCCGTTCCGCGACGGCTGGCGTCACCTGCGGCTGATCCTGATCTACAGCCCAAACGCGCTGTTTGTGATCCCCGGCGTGGCCCTGGTCGTGCTGGGAGCGCTCGTGATCGTCCTCGTCTTCGCCCATGTCGCGCTCTTTGGGCGTGCCTTCTATGTCCACACGCTGATCGCCGGGTCGGCGCTGACGATCATCGGCACGCAGGTCGTCGGACTCGGCCTTTGCGGCCGCGCCTACGCGGTGTACGTGTTGGGCGAGGGCGACCGGTGGATCGAGCGGATGCAGGGGCGCCTCCGTCTCGAGCACGGGCTGTTGCTCGGGCTCGCGATCGCCTCGGCCGGCCTCGCCCTGGTCGGCATCGTGGTCGGGATCTGGATCGAGCACGGTTTTGGGACGCTCGGCCAGGAGCGGCTCGCGATCGTCGCGATGACCTTCCTCGTCATAGGCATCCAGGTGTTCTTCACGTCGTTCCTGCTCTCGCTGCTTGGGATGCGGCGGGGCTGAGGGCCGTCGCGCCACAGCGTGTAGCGAGGAGCGTCTAGGCGAACAGCCGAAGTAGGCCTCGCCGGTGGCTGCTGCTCAAGGCAAGGGCTCCGCGACGATGGCACGAGCCCCCGGCACCGGTGATGGACCCAAGGGATCCGTGTTCGTCTCAGCGGTGTGCAAAGCCCGCGCGCGAGGACAGGCCGGGCGAGCGCACCGTTCGAGTAGTCAAGTGGGCGTCGAGAGCCGGCCGCTAACTCGGCGGCTCGAGAGGCGACCCCGGCTCGCGGGCGCGCAGTTGCGACACTCCCGTGGCCTGCTCGACGAAGTGCTTGCTGAGCATGGTTTCCTGTCCCTGGTAGCTCGACCCGAGCTCCTCGCCGTAGAGGACGTCGGGGGCCTCGAGCATCCGCTCGAAGGCGAGCTTGCAGATCGGCTGGCGGTGCTCGACCATGAACGAGACGTCGCGCGCGCGAACCTCGAGCGCCGCCCGCGTGCCGTGGCGGCGCCCGCGCGGGTCATACCCGAACCCCGGGTCGAAGAAGCCCGCGTAGTGGGTGCGCAGCTCGCCTGCAGTGGGGTCGTAAGCGGTCATCTCCGCGGCGTAGCCCGGGGGGATGCAGGCACCCTCGGCCGAGAGCAGGAGGTAGAAGATCTCCGGTTCGAGCACGATCCGAGACCCGGTCTCGGGGAAGACGGGCTCCCAGTAGTCCCGCCATCCGTAGCCGTGCACGCGGCCGAGGTCGATCGGGAGGCTGTTCTTCTTCGCCCGGTAGCCGACGATGCGATCGGTCGGCCCGCTCAAGTCGACGCTGAGGAAGAGCCCGTCCGAGACCATCAGGTCGGCCGCGCGCAGCGCGTGGGTGTCGTGGTAGAGGAGCGGGAACTCGTCGTGGACTCCGCGGATCTCCTCGTCGCGTAGGCGGGGATCGCCGGTGAAGAGCCGGAGCTGGTTGAGAGCGAGACCGGTCTTCACATGGATCGCGAACGAGCGCGGGACAACCTCGAGGTAGAGCTTCCCCTGGTATCCGTAGGGGATCTCATCGAACGACGGATTGCCGTCGGTGATAACGCGCGTAAAGACGTCGAGGCGGCCGGTCGAGCTTTTCGGGTTCGCCTTTCCGCGGATCTCCCGGGGGAGCGAGAGCTCTTCGATCAGCGGCACGAGGTAGGGGCGGTCCCGCTCGAGCGCCGCGCCGTCGCGCAGGTCGATCTTCTGAAATGCGAGATCGACGACCTTGTCTTCCACCGTCGATTCAGTGTCGGGCAGGAAACTGCATCGGAGCGCCCATGCGAAGTCGCCGAGGCGGAGGTCGAGGCTCGCGGGCTGGACGCTTTCCCGCGGGATCTTGTACAGGTCGGACCGGATCCACTCCTTGGCGATCGCGGCCTTGAGCTGCTGCGCCGGAAGGACGCCGGCTGGACGGTCGGGCGTTCTCTCGACGAGCTTCAGTTCGAGGGCCGGCTCGCTCATTCGCCTCGAGTGTAGGGGGCCCACTGACGACACGGCGCGATTCTGGCGGTGGGTTCGGACGGCCCGGCCGCGTGGCGGCGAGTCTCCGTCGCCGGGTCCGGATGATTTCCGGCACCCTTTGGGTAGACGGAGCTCATGTCGTCACGCTCGTACCCGACCCACCCACCGCACCGACGGCGCAAGAAGAAGTCCCGCATCGCGCCGCTCGTCAGCCTGCTCGCCATCGTCGCCGTGACGGGTGGCGGGCTGATCGCGCTCGCGCTCTGGTGGCCCGCCGCGAGGATCGACACCGATGCGCAGGCGCTCGTGGGCCTGACGCTCGCGCCGGTTGGCGAGACGCTCGTGAGCGTCTCGGTCGCCGACGAGCACGGCCGCCACATCGCGGTACGAATCCGCGACGGCAAGGTCTGGCCGGTGGGCAAGCTCGCCTCCGGCGAGCGGCTCAAGATCCACGCGACCGTGCGCCGGGCGAGTTGGGTCGGGTGGCTCGTGGGGCGCACCGAGCACGTCGTGGCTACCGTCACGACGCCCGTGGCTCGTGTGACCGGGACGCTGCTCCACCTCGGCCCAGACCGGCCCGTCACGATCCAGTTCGACCAGCCTGCGAGCGCCGTGAACTTGAAGCTTCCGGGCTTCCCGACCGACCGGCTGTCGTTCGCTCATCCTCAGGCGAGGATCGACACAGGGCTGCGTGCGAGCGGTAAGAATCGGTTCGGAATCGCCGAGGTGTCCGTGGCCGCCCGGCCGTGGGAGGCACTCTCGGCGCCCGTGCGCGTCAGCTGGTTCCCGGCCGGGGTCCGTCTGCAGGCGGTCGTGAAGCCGGCGCCCGGGGCGACGATCGACCCAACCACGCCGATCACGATCACGTTCTCCGAGCCCGTTCAGGGAGTGCTCGGCCTGGCACGACCGACTCTCGAGCCGGCGACGCCCGGCTCCTGGAAGCAGACCGCGACGAACGTGCTGACGTTCAAGCCGTCGCAGGGCTACGCCCTCGGCCAGCGCGTGACCCTCAGGCTGCCCGCGCCGACGGAGGTGCTTGCGGCCGGACGCGCCGAGATGCTTCAGACGCTCAGCTGGAGCGTGCCGGTCGGCTCGGTCGCGCGGCTGCAGCAGCTGCTCGCGGGGCTCGGCTACCTGCCCCTCGACTGGCACCCCGCAGCCGGAGCGACTCCGCCGACGACGCTCGCCCAGACCAAGGCTGCGGTTCAGCCGCCGGGCGGCACCTTCACCTGGCGCTACCCCAACACCCCGAGCGAGCTGCGATCGCTCTGGCGCCCCGACGGCTGGACCCGGATGACGCAGGGCGCGGTGATGTCGTTCGAGCACGACCACGGCCTCTCGGTCGACGGGATCGCCGGGCCGCTCGTGTGGCATAGCCTGATCTCGGCCGCCATGAACGGCGACCCGGTCGCCCACTCCTACAGCTATGTCCTCGTCCATCGATCTGTCCCCCAGAACTTGACGCTCTGGAACGACGGGACGACGATCATGCAGGTGAAGGTCAACACCGGCGTCCCGGCTGCTCCCACCCCATACGGGACGCATGCGGTGTTCGAGCACATCCCGGTGGGGACGATGCGCGGCCGCAACCCCGACGGGAGCCGCTACGTCGATCCCGGCATCAAATGGATCAGCTATTTCTACGGCGGCGAGGCGATCCACGGGTTCAACCGTCCTACCTATGGCTTTCCCCAGAGCGTCGGCTGCGTGGAGGCGCCGATCGCGACCGCCGGACAGATCTGGCCGTATACGCCGATCGGCACGCTCGTCTCGATCGTCCCGTAGGGACACCAAGTGTTCGGTTCAGCCGAGCGTCCCGGTCAATCGGTGGCGGTCGTCGAACAACGCGCCGTAAACGGCCCGTGCCCCGCTGACGCTCACCTCACCGGTCCAACCGTCCGGAGCGGACGGCGAGTGGGTGGCTGTCCCGTTGAGCGTGACGCCCGAGGCGTCGGCGTAGCGTGACAGCCTGACCTCGTAGCTCGAGAGCGAGCGAAGCACGCCGCCGACGAGCCCTACCGACAGCGTATTGCCGCCGTTGATGAAGAAGGTCGCCTCGACCTCGTGCAGCGTGTTCAACGCGACCGCGAGCGTCTGCGCGGAGGTGAGCTTGGCGGGGCCCGGCGCTCCCGGCGGCGGGAAGGCGCCAAGCGGAGGCAGCACGAGCGGTACACGCTGGCAGCCCGGAGACCGGCGGCCGTTGACCCACGCGGCGACGAACTGGTCGGCGCAGCCTGAGGAGTCCGTCACGTCGTGTCCGGAGCCGTCGACGAGCAGGAAGCGGCTCCGCGGGAAATCGGCGGCGACCTGGCGGGCCTCCGAGGTGGCCGTGCGCACATCCCGGCCGCCCGAGAGGATGAGCACCGGGATGTTCGGCAGCGGCCCGACACAGAGCGGCGGGCCACCGGGGCCGGCTGGCCAATCGACGCATTCCCCGGCGATCCCGCCCGATGCCGCCCAGCTGCCGAACGGCCCGGTCGCGCCGGGCGGGAGCGCCGCGATCGCTTGCCGAAGGAGCGCAGGGCGTCCAGGGGAGCGGCTCGTCCGTGCAGTTCGTCGCCACGTTGAGCGCGTCGGTGAACTCGGACGACGAGCCGCCCGTCGACTGGTCGAGCAGTGCGACGAGCCGTTCGAGCGGGAGAAGGTTGCCGGCCAGGCCCGCGCTCACCGCCGCCGGAAGCTCCGCGGCGATACCGGGATCGAGGTCGCTCTCGTACCCGAGGTCGATCAGGGCCTGCCCGTCGAGCCGTACCTTTGCCGGTCGTCCCTCGGGTCGAGGCACGGTGGCCGTAACCGGGTTGGCCGCCAGCTGGTTGGCAAGAGTCACGAAATCGGTGCCCGGGCTCGGCATCATCTCCCGGCAGGCGCCGAAGCAGATCTCGTCGAGCGCGTGCGGCAGCGCCTTCAGACTGGCGGTGTTGAACGGGTCGGACTGAGCGAGGGAGTCGACCGAGTCGGGCACGAGGCGCTCGACGTGAGCCGGATAGGCGGCCGCGTACGCGAGCGCCTGCTTCGTCCCGTAGGAGACTCCGAAGACCGTCACACGCTCGACGCCGAGCGCACGGCGGACGGCATTCATGTCCGCGGCATTCTCGCGCGTCGCGTAGAACGATCTCGTCGCGCCGAGCCGACGCCCACACGCGCCGACGTTTCTCGCGAGCGCCGCGGGGTTCACGTTGCCGAGACCAGGGCAGCTGATCGGCCCAGATTCCCCGGTTCCGGGGTCGTCGTAGCGACCAGGATGTAGCCGGGCAGAAGCGACTGCAGGAAACGGCCCGAGTCCTCGAGGTCGAAACTCGCAGCGGAAGCCTGGCCGGGGCCGCCCGCGACGAGAAAGGCGAGTCTCAGCGGGGGCGCGTGCGGAACAAGCGGTGCGGGCAGCTCTTCGACATGCAGCAGCACGGAGCCGCTGTGGCCGCCGGACGGGTCGAGCGGCACCGAAACGGTCCCGCAGAGCACGAACCGCCGGGAGTGGTTGCACGGCTGGAACCTCGGCAAAGCTCCCGCGACCGCGCGGGAGTGGCCTCCTGCCCGACCGCGAGCGCCGCCAGGACAGCAACGGCGAGCCTCCGCTTCACGGGTCGACCCTACCAGCGAGGCGTCGTGGAACCGCCAGGCGCTCGGCGGGTCGGGCACCGAGGGGAGCGTACGATCCGCGCAGTGGTCGGGAAGAAGAAGAGCCTTCCACCGGTCCCACCGGGCACGGTCACCCGACGTTTCCGGCCGAAGTTCCACTACGAGCTGCTTGTCTGCGGTCTTCGCGGGCACCTGCTCGTCGGCACCGATGCAGCGGAGGTCCGACCGCAGGACGGGGCGTTCGTGCGCGAGTTCGGGAGCATGCGCTGGTACCGGTGCTTGCGCTGCGACGCGTGGGTGCCGTTGCAGCCCCCGGCGACCACGAAACGGCAGTAGCGTACCGGCTCGTAGCGAGCTCGAGCTTCCGGTCCGTGGCCGCGCGCTGCGCGACCGGATCGTGCTTCGGGTGATCGCGGTCGACCGCGCAATCCACTTCCTCGTCCTCGGTGGGCTCGCGGTGCTCGCCTTCGTGCTCGCTTCGCATCGTGCCAGGATCGAGAGCCTCGTCGCGCGGCTGAACTCGTTCTTCTTCGGCACGCGCACCGGCGCCCGCCCACCGGCGCATGGCTTCGTCCACGAGGTTGAGCGGCCCCTAACACTCGACGTGAACACGTTTCGCTTGATCGGGGCGGCCGCCGCCGCCTATGCGCTGCTCGAGGGTGCCGAAGCGTATGGACTCTGGCGCCAGCGGCGCTGGGCCGAGTACCTGACGTTCATCGCGACGACACTGTTTGTGCCCTACGAGGTCTACGAGTTGGCCGCGAAGCTCACCGTGATCCGCGTCGGCGCGTTCGTGCTCAACATGGCGATCCTCGTCTACCTCCTCTTCGCAAAGCGACTCCTCGGCCTGCGCGGCGGTGCCGCTGCGGACGAGGCCGCCCGGCAGAAGGACTCCGGATGGGAGGTATTCGAGCATCTGACCCCGGGAGGGTTTTCCGACTAGTTCGCCTGCCGCGGAGTCGGCGCACGGGTTGCGACGACGCAGAGACGAGCGCCTCGATCGCCGGCAGCGGTAGCCTCGCAGGGTGGGAGTTTGGCGCACCGCGGCTTTGTTCTCGTATCTTGCACTGGCCGTGCTGGCGATGCTCGCGCTGGTCGGATGCGGTGGCCAGCAGCATCGACCTCCGGTCGCGGTTCACCGCGCACCGCAGCTTCGGCTGGTCGAGGTCACTGTCCTCGACGGTGACACGGGCAAGGTCGTACCTGATCCGGTCGTGACCGCGATCGGTGCAGTGCGGCGGCACGGTGGGCTCTTCGTGGGTCCCCGAACGAGATCGCTGACGCTGACGAGCCGCGCGCCGCATTACGCCCCGCGAACTGTTCATCTGAAGCTCGGGCCTGCGCGGCACCTGACCGTGTCTCTGTATCGCACCGACGGCCAGTGGTTGATGTACGGCGCGACGCCGGCACGGACGCAGGTGCAGAACGCGATTCGGATCCGGCCGCCCTTCCGGATCGTCTGGAGCCGGTATCTCGGCACGCTGCTCGAGTTCCCCGCCGTCGTCGACGACGGAGTTGCGTACCTCTCCAATCTTCACGGCCAGCTGTTTGCGCTCTCGATGCAGGACGGGCGGACCGTCTGGCACCTCGACATGCACACCTACGAGGAGGACTCCTCGCCCGCGGTCGTCGGCGCCGACCTCGTTGCCCACGTCAAGGCCGGACGCGTGCTGCTGATCGATCGCGCGACCGGCCTTGTGCGCTGGAGCTTCTCGACGAGCGGCGAGGTCGAGTCCTCGCCGGTGGTCGAGCAAGGGATCGACTACCTCGGGGATTGGGCCGGCGACGTGTACGCGCTCGATCTCCGGACACGCAGGCCGCGCTGGGTCTACCACGACGGCTGCAAGATCACCGCCAGCGCGACCATCGCCGGCGGCGTGCTCTACCTGGGCGACTACTGCGGCCGAGTGATCGCGCTCGAGCGCTCGACCGGGCGGCTGCTCTGGAGCCGCTCCGCTGGCGGGGTCGTCTACGGGACCTCGGCGACCGCGGCCGGGCGGCTGTTTGTTCCTTCGCGGGCGTCCGAGTCGCTCGTTGCCTTCAAGACCGACGGGAGCTACCTGTGGCGGGTCCAGGCCGGCGGTCTCGTGTACTCCGCCCCGGCCGTGTGGCATGGGCGCGTCTACTTCGGCTCGTACACCGGCGAGCTGTACTGCGTGTCGGCGGCCACGGGCACCGTCCTCTGGACGCTCAACGCGGGTGGCGAGATTTCCGGTTCGCCGACGGTGATCGACGGCGTCGTGTACGTCGGCACGTTCGCCCACCGCATCGTCGGCGCGGACGCCCGCACCGGCCGCGTTCTCTTCTCGTTCCCCCATGGCGAGTACGTCGCCGTTTCGGGGAACCGCGGCCGGCTGCTGCTCTACGGGTGGGCGAGCGTCTGGGCCGTGAAGCCGGCTGCCTGAGCCGCGACCCGCGCTGGTTCCGGCCACGCCGAGTCGCTCCACCTCGAGTACCCGGCACGGCGCTGACCGCGGAGGCTGAACTGCCAGCCGAAGCAATCCGATTCCTGCTCTGACGACCGACGGTTAGCAGTTCGGTTCGCGCCGCCAGCAAGTGATTTAGGCAGGCTCAACACCTCTCCGTGTGGGCCGAGGCCCGAGCCGGGGACGGGACGGGACGGGACGTAGATCGAGCCGTGGCCAGCCGCAGCTCTGTTCGATCGACGAGGCCTTCGGCTCGGAAGCACGCTCCGTCCTACCTGTGGGACGGTTGATTGGCGCATGCCACACCTCTTCGCTCTCTTTGCCCTCGCAGATCGAGATCACGTCGCGCAAGCACCTCTCTTTGGAGTTGCTGCATAACAGCGCGTCGGACACATGGGTCTACGATCAGGTGCCAAACGCGCTTGAACAGGCCCTGCGGACATTCCAGGTCTGGGACGAATCCGACGGCACCGAACTTCGCTACGCAGACCGGGCTAAGCGACGACAGCATGCGTACCCCTGCAACAGCGGCAGCAGAACTTCGCGCGTGAGTCGTTCATGAACGAGCTCGCGGCTGCGGCCGGAATCGACCCGATCCAGTTCCGGCTCAACAACACGAGCGCCCCGCGGCCGATCTCGGTGATCAACGCCGTCAAGGGTGCCTCCGGCTGGGAGAGCGCACGTCGCCGAGCCCGAAGGCGGCCACGACCGGCTCCACGCCGATCATGGGTCAGGGCATGAGCGTGATGCTCCGGCCGAACTCCTACTGGGCCTGCGTGTGTCAGGTGTCGGTTGTCGCGCAGACCGGGAAGGTTCGCGTGCTGAACGTCACAACTGCCGTCGATCCGGGCGTCGTCATCAACCCGCTCCAGCTCCAGCGAATGGGTGAAGGTGGTGCGACCATGGGCGTGAGCGAGGCGCTCCTCGAGCAAGTTACGTTCAACAAAGGGGCGATCACCAACCACGACTGGGTGACCTTCCCAATCCTGAGGATCGCAGATCGCCGACGGTCAAGGTCGTGATCCTGAGCAATCCGAGCGTCGGCGCCTACGGCGGCGGCGGAGAAGGGCCGAACGGCTTTCTGCCCGCAGCGAATGCGTCCGCGGTTTTCGGAGCCACGAGGAAAATGCCAAGGCAGCTGCCGCTGTTGCCAAAGACGATCAAGGATCTCCTCCAGACGTCGAGCGCTTGAGGGTTGTGGGTGGAGCGGGGAACCGGTTCCCCGCTCCACCACCGAGCAAAAATCGGGAGCAACGGGTTACAGTGAGTGCGTCCCCTCCCAGACTGGAGATTCACGTTGGTTGCGGCCACCTCTAGACAGGGTCTACGCGAGCGCAAGAAACAGCGGACGAGGCAGACCATCGTCGACACCGCGACACGCCTGTTCGTCGAGCAGGGCTATCAACAGACGACATTGGTTCAGATCGCCGAGGAAGCGGATGTCGCGTCGAGCACGTTCTTCAACTATTTCCCGACCAAGGTCGACATCGTGTTCTGTCTGTTCGACAGCGTGATCGACAGCGCGCAGCGTCGGATAGCCGAGCGACCCGACGACGAAACGGCGGTTCAGGCGATCGCGGCGTGGCTGACGGAGGAGCTGCCGAGCGTCGAGCAGCCCTACGCCGAGGCGGCACGAAGAATTCCGACGATCATCGGCTCGGCCGCGGAGCTCGTCGCGGGAGAACGGCTCCGGCTCGCGCTGCTCGAAGACGTCCTCGCCGTCGGGTTCGCCCGTGACCTCGGTGAGTCGGTCGACGGGATGCGCCCGCGAGTATTGGCGGCGATGTGGGTGCGCGGCATGCTCGAGGCTTGGCATGCCTGGTTCGAGAAGCACGCGAGCGACGCCGACTTTCAACTCTCCGACGCGCTCGAAGCCAAGGCCGAGCATGTCGTGCGCTTGCTCGAGAGAGGCGTCGCGTTCATCGATCTGCTGCCGGGCCCACCCGAAGCGGCTTCGCTCTGAGAAGGCGGTAGTCGGCACCGGGGAAGCCAGTCGCCCGGTTCTTGAGCCGGGTGATGGGCTTCCCGGGCAGACGTCGGGCGCTGCGACCGTCGCATTACGGTCTGGAATGGAGCGGGAGTTGGTGAACTGGGCGCCCGGTCGGTCGGCGGTGCGCACTGCCGAGGCCGAAGCTCCGCTCGGTCGGCGCGGAATGCGACGGCTTCCCGTGTCAGGATCGGGGTTCCACGAGGCCGGCGTTGTAGGCGGCGATCACGGCCTGCACGCGGTCGCGGACGCCCAGCTTCCTCAGGACGCTCGAGACGTGCGTCTTCACGGTCGTCTCGCCGAGGAAGAGCTCGCGCGCGAGCTCGGCATTCGAAAGCCCGCCCGCAAGCAGCCGCAGGATCTCACGCTCTCGATCGGTCAGGTTGGCGATCTGCGCGCTGAGCCGCTCGTCGGGGTTGCCGTTCGCGAAGCGGTCGAGCAGGCGGCGGGTCACCGTCGGCCCGAGCAGGGCGTTCCCGCCGGCAATCAGCCTGATCGCGTCGACGAGGTCGCGCGGACGTACGTCCTTGAGCAGGAAGCCGCTCGCGCCCGCTTGGATCGCGCTGTAGACGTATTCGTCGAGATCGAAGGTGGTCAGGACGAGGATCCGGGCGCGGTTCCCTGAGGCGACGATCTCACGGGTCGCCTGGATCCCGTCGAGCGTCGGCATCCGGACGTCCATCAGAATCACGTCAGGTGAGAGCGTCGTGCTGAGGTCGACCGCCTGACGTCCGTCCTCGGCCTCGCCGACGACCTCGAGGTCCTCGCGCGTCTCGAGGATCAGACGGAAGCCGCTGCGGACAAGCGCCTGGTCGTCGACGATCAGGACGCTGATGCTCATCCGTCCTCGTCGAGCGGCAGTCGGGCGCTGACGCGGTAGCCGCCGCTCGCCGACGACCCCGTCTCGATGCGCCCGCCGAGCATCGCGGCGCGCTCGCGCATGCCTGTGAGGCCGTTTCCTGCCGGGCTCTCCCCGCTCGTGCCCCGTCCGTCGTCTGCGATCTCGAGCTGGAGGTCGGCGCCGTAGCGGACGCTGACACAGGCGTGGCCTGCGCCGGCGTGCTTGATCGTGTTCGTGAGCGCCTCCTGGATGATGCGGTAGGCCGAGAGGTCGACCGGCGCGGGCAGGCGCTTCTCGGCGCCCTCGATCTCGAGCGCGACTTCGAGCCCGGTCGCGCGCACCTGGTCGATCAGGCTGTCGAGTCGCGCGAGGCCTGGCTGGGGCTGGTAGACGGTGTCGGCCTGGAGGAGCCCGAGCACGCGTCGAAGGTCGGAGAGCGCGCCGCGCGCCGCCGCGTCGATCGCACGGATCGGCTTGCGCGCGCGCCTCGGCTCGAGTTCGAAGAGCTCCTCAGCAGCCCCGGCCTGGATCACGATCACGCTCAGGGCGTGCGCGACGACGTCGTGCAGCTCGCGGGCGATGCGCGCCTGTTCCTCGGCGACAACTCGGCGGGCCTCGATGTCGCGCTCACGCTCGAGCCGCTCCGCTTTGGCCTCGATCTCCCGGACATAGGCGTGACGCGAGCCGACGCTGTCGCCGAGGAGCCAGGCCGCGATCAGGAAGACGACGCGGGCGGCCATCTCGCCGAAGCCGCCGTAGTGGGCGGCAATGGCAAGCGTCGTTGCGCCGACGGCGACGAATCCGAGCGCACGCCTCCGGTGCGCCTGCGGAGCGGCTGCGAGCGTGTAGAGCGCCACGCCGAGCTGGAACGGCAGGAACAGGAAGCCCGAAGCGGCGAGCACGCAGGCGACGGCTGCGACGGCCGCGACGGTGGCGAGCGGACGCGTGCGCCGCAGGATCAGCGGCAGCGTTTCGAGCGCGACCAGCAGGATGCCCTCGACGGGGTGGGATCGGCGGGAAGCGGCACCCGCGGTCGGTAGGAACACGACCGCCATCAGGGCGAGGTCGAAGAGCAGCGGGTGCCGGTGCAACCACCTCCAGATCATTCGGCGGTCACCGTAGCTTGCGCGAGCCGACTATGTGTCGCGCCGGAGGAGCAGCACCGCTGCGGCAGCGATTGTGACCGCACAGTAGCCGCAGAAAAGGAAGAAGCCGGGCCAAGGCGCGAGGTCGTGCGTGCCGTGGGTGAGCGCGAAGATATCACGGCCCGCAGCGTCCGGAAGGTAGCCCGCGATCGCGTCGTGCCAGTTCGTGGGCAGGATGTTCAGGAGCGGCGGGATCACGAAGAAGATCGCGGCGAAGATCCCGATCCCGGCGGCCGTGTTCCGGGCGATCGCGCCGAGCGCCAGCGCGAAGACGCCGAGAAGCATCAGGTACACGGCACCGCCGACGACCGAGCGTGCGACGCCGTTCGCGGAGAACGAGATCTGCAGGATGTGGTGGTTCCTGAGGATCGCCTGGCTCGCCGCGAACGCGATCAGCACCGAGGGGAGCATGAGCAGGAACGACACGACCGCGAAGACACCGAGCTTCGCCCAGAGCACCGGCAGCCGTTTCGGGACGGCGGTGAGGCTGGCGCGGATCATCCCGGTCGAATACTCGCCCGTGATCACGAGCACGCCGAGGATCCCGATCGCGAGCTGCGAGATGTTGACGCCCGCGAGCGCGATGTCGAGCGGATGGCGGCTGAGACGCTCGTGCAGGCGCATGGTGCTCCAGCGCGAGGCTGTCACCGCCGCGAAGATCACGGGCAGGGCGATCGTCAGCACGACCGCGATCAGCATCGACCACCTGGTCGAGCGCAGCGAGGTGAGCTTCGTCAACTCGGAACGGACGACGTGCGCCTGGGTGACGCGGCCGCGAAACGGCATCGATGTTGAGAGCGCGCTCATGCAGCCTCCAGCTCGGCCGCTTTGAACTCGACCTCGTCCCGGGTCATTTCCATGAACGCCTGCTCGAGCGAGACCTGTTGCGGCGTCAGTTCGTGGAGTACCCAGTTGTTTGCGGCCGCGGCTTCGCCGATCTGGGCCGCGGTCAAACCGTTGACGTCGAAGAGCCCGGGCGAGAGCGAGACGACAGTCACGCCTGGGCCGGTTAGGTGGTGGCGGAGCTCGTCGGCCTGAGGCGAGCGCACCCGGACGACCATGCCTGAGGCCTGGCGGATGAGCTCCTCGACGGTCGTGTCGGCGATCTTCCTGCCGCGGCCGATCACGATCAGGTGGTCGGCTGTCAACGCCATCTCGCTCATCAGGTGCGAGGAGACGAATACCGCCCGACCTTCGGCCGCGAGTTGCCGCAGCAGGTTTCGCACCCACTGGATCCCCTCGGGATCGAGGCCGTTGACGGGCTCGTCGAGCATCACGGTGTGCGGATCGCCGAGCAGCGCGGAGGCGATCCCGAGCCGTTGCCCCATGCCCAAGGAGAAGGTGCCGGCCCGCTTCTTCGCGACGTCCTGCAGGCCAACTAGCTCGACCATTTCGTCGACGCGGCTACGCGGCAGGCCGTGCGTCTGTGCCAGCGCGAGCAGGTGCTTGTAGGCAGTGCGGCCGGTGTGCACAGAGCGCGCCTCGAGCAGCGCGCCGACCTCGTGCAGGGGCGCCGCGTGGTCGCGGTAGGGCTTGCCGTTGACCGTGACTTCGCCTGCCGTCGGCGAGTCGAGGCCCAGGATCAGCCGCATCGTCGTCGACTTCCCGGAACCGTTCGGACCCAGGAATCCCGTCACCATGCCGGGTTGCACTGTGAAGCTGAGCCCGTCGACGGCGCGCTTGTCGCCGTAATCCTTCGTCAACCCTTGAGCTTCGATCATGCCGTGACGCTAACGCCAGCTCCCTCGCCCGCGAGTCGGAACCGGCCTCGTTCGAAAGGACGAGATCGCAAAACGAAGATCGGCGCGACGCCAGAGCCGTTCGCGATCCGGCTCTCCGACGAGGACTGCGAGCGCGCCGCCTGCCGCACCGGCTCGCATGATCGGGCCGTGCGGTTCGGTCGAGCGGTGCGGCTCGCTGATCGCCATCTGCGGGCTCGAGCCTCGACCTCCCGGCCGGCACGCGGGTCGAACCAGCCCGAACCGCGGAGCTTCGACTTCCGGCTCTCGCCCCAAAGGGCACCGGGCATGGCTTGATACTCTCCACGACATGTCCTGGAAGGCCGCGTGTTCCTACGGCGAGCCCCGCGCGACCACGTCACCGTCGGCCCCACCCACGACGATCGGCTCGCAGATGCGCTTCGGGTGCGAGGGATCTGCCGCTTGAACGTGATCGACCAACTCCGGGTCGCTACCGAGGCGCTCAACGAGGGTGATCCGGAACCGTTCGTGGCCTTGATGGCCGAGAACTCGGAGTGGCGCGGAGTCTCGCACGGGCACCTGTGGTGGAAGCAGAGGCCGGCGTGCCAAGGACCTGATCAGGCCCTGGAGGTGATGAAGCACCAGATCAGCAAGCGTGGCGAAAACCGACTTCAGGTTCGGCCCGAGTTCAAGCAGGTCGCTGAGGACAAGATCATTGGTTCGAGCGAGTGGATGGGCACGGACGGTCGCCGGCAAGTGCGCTACCAGGTGCTCACGATCCGCGAAGGCAAGATCGCGGACATGCAGGGTTGCGGCTCTCGCCGCGAGGCCGAGCGCTTCGCACGCCGCCGCTAGCTGCGACTCGACGCGAGGCCCCGAACGACGGGGGAAGTCGACGGCCTCGAACGGACAAACGGGCCGACGAAGGCTAGGTTGCCATCGTGCAGCAAGCAATCGCCGTCCGTCGCCTCACCAAGCGCTACGGCGCCATCGAGGCGTTGAAGGGCATCGACCTCGAGGTCGGCGAGGGGGAGCTCTTCGGACTGCTCGGCCCGAACGGTGCGGGGAAGTCGACGCTCGTAAAAATCCTGGTCGGTCTCGTGCGGCCGAGCGGCGGTGAGGCGCAGGTCGCCGGGGCTCGCGCAGGCTCACGGACGGCGCGTGCCTCGCTTGGCTATCTCGCCGAGCTCTTTCGCTTCCCGGGGTGGAATACGGCCGACGAGGTGCTGGAGCTACATCAGCGGCTCGCAGGCTCGCGCGGCGGCGCGGCCGAGCGCGCGCGGCTGCTCGAGCTCGTCGCGCTCTCGGATGCCGCCGGCCGTCGCGTCGAGGGCATGTCGAAGGGGATGCAGCAGCGGCTCGGTATCGCACAGGCGCTCGTCGGCGAGCCGCGCCTGCTGCTGCTCGACGAGCCGACCTCTGCACTCGACCCGGTCGGGCGGCGCACCGTGCGGCTGCTGCTCGAGGAGCTGCGAGGCAGGGGCGTCGCCGTGCTGCTCAACTCGCACCTCCTTTCCGAGGTCGAGCTCGTCTGCGACCGCGTTGCGATCCTGCTCGGCGGCGAGGTCGTCGCTGCCGGGACGCCTCACGACCTCTCACGCCCGCGCGGGGTCGAGCTCGACACCGACGAGGGTGTTCGCCTCGTCACGGGGGCTACACGCGAGGAGGCGCCACGGCTCGTCTCCGAGGCGGTCGCCTCCGGCCGGCAGGTCTTCGGCGTCCGTGTGCTGACCTCGACCCTCGAGGATGTCTATCTCGAGGCCGTCGGCGGAGAGACCTCATAGAGAGCCCCCTCAGATGAGCGCGGTCCCCGTCATTGTCCAGTACGCCCTACGCGAGGCGGCGCGCCGGAAGGTGCTCGCCGTCGTGATGGTGTTGACTGTGGTCTTCCTCGCGTTGTTCTGGCTCGCGAACCACTTCGTCCAGGCGCGACTCGGTCAGATCACGCCGCCCTCCGACATCCATGTCGATACCCGCACGTTCGCGGGCGCGTTCCTGCTCGGGCTCGCGATGTTCACGACCCTCTTTCTGGGAGTCGTGCTCGCCGTGTTCCTCACGCTTGGCGTCGTCTCGGGAGACGCCGAGCGCGGGCTGCTTCAGCCGCTCGTCGTGCGGCGGCTCAGCCGCTCCACCCTGTTGCTCTCGCGCTTCGTCGGCGCGGCGGGGGTCTGCGTCACCTACGTGCTGGTCGTCTACTTCACGGCGCTCGTGATCGTCGGTCTGACCCTGCACTGGTGGCCCGGTCAGATCGTCGGGCCGGGGCTTGAGCTCGCCGGGGCCGTCGTGATCGTGATCGCCCTGTCGTTGCTCGGCTCGGTCGTCCTCTCTTCGACCGCGAACGGGATCGCCGTCTTCATGCTCTTCGGAGCCGGGCTCGTGGCCGGCCTGCTCGGGACGATCGGCCATGCCCTCAACTCCCACCAGATCCAGCACGCCTCTACGATCGCCGCCTGGGCGCTCCCGTTCGAGGCGCTCTACCAGGACGGGCTGCGCATGGTCACCGAGAACACGTCCGGCACGACGGGGTTTCTCCTTCAGCTCGGCCCGTTCGGCGGCGCCTACGTGCACGGCTGGCCGATCAGGATCTGGGCGCTCGGCTACCTCGTGCTCGTCGGCGCCGCGGCGCTCGCAGCGTTCTCGCGCAAGAACCTGTAGCTGCTCGTCCAGGGTGTTGGTCGCGGCAGAGCTGCACTAGGAGCCCGTTGTCAAACTGTCTTCGCAAATGGAGACAAAGCGGGCTTCGAAAAACGAGGCGTTGTAAGCCCGTCTGCGGCTCTTCGAGCAGTTTGTCCGACTGATTTGATGTCCGAAAACAAGTATCAAATTGTATCCGTGCAAAAAACACCAGCCATCTAGCCCGGATCGTTCAGTAAGGCGGCTGGTCGCGCTCTCGCGTTACGCGGTGATGTCTGCCTGAGCAGGGA
>DATKRX010000043.1:0-3523 GCA_035531915.1 Gaiellaceae bacterium
AGCTGAGTGCCCGGCTCGCCGATGGACTGCGCCGCGATCACACCGACGGCTTCGCCGATGTTGATGCGGTGGCCGCGGCCGAGATCGCGGCCGTAGCACTGCGAGCAGACACCGTAGCGGGTCTGGCAAGTGATCGGCGAACGCACGGTCACCTGGTCGATGCCCATCTTCTCGAGCAGTTTGACCAGGCTCTCGTCGATCAGCAAGCCCGCCTTGACGAGCACCTCGCCGCTCGCGGGAACCGCGACGTCCTGCGCGGCGACGCGGCCCAGCACGCGCTCCCCGAGGCCCTCGACGACGTCGCCGCCCTCGACGATCGGCGTGATCAAGAGCCCCCTGGACGTACCGCAGTCGATCTCGGTCACGACGAGATCCTGGGCCACGTCGACCAGACGGCGCGTGAGGTAGCCGGAATTCGCGGTCTTCAACGCGGTGTCGGCGAGCCCCTTGCGGGCGCCGTGCGTCGAGATGAAGTACTGCAGGACGTTGAGGCCCTCGCGGAAGTTCGCCGTGATCGGCGTCTCGATGATCGATCCGTCCGGTTTCGCCATCAGGCCGCGCATGCCGGCAAGCTGGCGGATCTGCGCCGCGGAGCCGCGGGCGCCGGAATCGGCCATCATGAAGATCGAATTGAAGGATTTCTGACGGAGCTTGTTGCCGGCCTCGTCGATGACGTCCTCGGTACCGAGCTTCTCCATCATCGCCTTGGCGACCTGGTCGTTGGTTCGCGACCAGATGTCGACGACCTTGTTGTAGCGTTCGCCGTTGGTCACCAGGCCCGACGAGAATTGTTCCTGGATCTCTTTGACCTCGCGTTCCGCGGTCGCGAGAATCTTGCCCTTCTGTTGCGGCACCACCATGTCGTCGACGCCGATCGACACGCCCGCCCGGGTCGCGTAATGGAACCCGGTGTACATCAGCTGGTCCGCGAACACGACGGTCTCCTTCAGACCGACGGTGCGGTAGCACATGTTGATCGTCGCCGAAATCGTCTTTTTGGTCATGTCCTGATTGATCGCGTCGAAGGACAGGCCCTTCGGCAGGATCTCGGAGAGCAAGGCGCGGCCGACGGTCGTGTCGACGACCCGCCGGCGCTCGACGAGTTCGCCGCTCGCGTCGCGCACGAACTCCACGAGGCGAACCTTCACCTTGGCCTGCAGGTCGACGTTGCGGCTCTCGTACGCGCGGTGGACCTCGGTGACGTCGCTGTACATCATGCCTTCGCCCTTGGCGCCGAGCCGCTCGCGAGTCATGTAGTAGAGCCCCAGCACGACGTCCTGCGACGGCACGATGATCGGATCGCCGTTGGCCGGCGACAGGATGTTGTTCGAGGACATCATCAGCGCGCGCGCCTCGAGCTGAGCCTCGATCGACAAGGGCACGTGCACCGCCATCTGATCGCCGTCGAAGTCGGCGTTGAAGGCGGTGCAGACCAGCGGATGCAGCTGGATCGCCTTGCCCTCGATCAGCACGGGCTCGAACGCCTGGATGCCCAGGCGGTGCAGCGTCGGCGCACGGTTGAGCAGCACCGGGTGCTCGCGGATGACCTGTTCGAGGATGTCCCAGACCTCGGGTCCCTCGCGCTCGACGAGCCGCTTGGCCGCCTTGATGGTCGACGCCTCGCCGCGCAGCTGCAGCTTGGAGAAGATGAACGGCTTGAAGAGTTCGAGCGCCATCTTCTTCGGCAGGCCGCACTGGTGCAGGCGCAGCGTCGGGCCGACGACGATCACCGAACGCCCGGAGTAATCGACCCGTTTGCCGAGCAGGTTCTGGCGGAACCTTCCCTGCTTGCCCTTGATCATGTCGGCGAGCGACTTCAGCGGCCGCTTGTTGGTGCCGGTGATCGCCCGGCCGCGGCGGCCGTTGTCGAGCAGTGCGTCCACCGCCTCCTGCAACATCCGCTTCTCGTTGCGCACGATGATGTCGGGCGCATTCAGCTCGAGCAGGCGCCGCAGACGGTTGTTGCGGTTGATCACGCGCCGATACAGGTCATTGAGGTCCGAGGTCGCAAACCGCCCGCCGTCGAGCGGAACCAGCGGCCGCAAGTCGGGCGGCAACACCGGCAGCACGGTGAGCACCATCCACTCCGGTTTGTTGCCGGACTCGATGAAGGATTCGATCAGTTTCAAGCGCTTCGACAAGCGCTTGATCTTCGTCTCGGAGCTGGTGTTAGCCATCTCCTCGCGCACCTTGAGCACTTCGGCCGGCAAATCCATCGACTTCAGCAGCTCGTGCACCGCCTCGGCGCCCATGCGCGCGTCGAACTCGTCGCCATGCTCCTCGATCGCCTCGAGGTACATCTCGTCGGTGAGGAGTTGGCCGCGTTGCAGCGGCGTCATGCCCGGATCGACGACGACGAAGGCCTCGAAGTACAGGACGCGCTCTATTTCGCGCAGCGTCATGTCGAGCATCAGACCGATCCGGGACGGCAGGGACTTCAGGAACCAAATGTGCGCCGTCGGACTCGCGAGCTCGATGTGCCCCATCCGCTCGCGGCGCACCTTCGACTGGGTCACCTCGACGCCGCACTTCTCGCAGACGACGCCGCGATGCTTCAAGCGCTTATACTTGCCGCACAGGCACTCGTAGTCCTTCACCGGCCCGAAGATCTTCGCGCAGAACAGGCCGTCACGCTCCGGCTTGAACGTGCGGTAGTTGATCGTCTCCGGCTTCTTGACCTCGCCGTACGACCAGGAACGGATCATATCCGGAGAGGCGAGGCCTATCTTGATCGAGTCGAAGTTCTCGACCGGCGCCTGTTGTTTGAACAACTTCAATAGGTCTTTCATGGCTTAAGCCTCGCTCTCGAGTTCGATGTTGATCGCCAGGGAGCGTATCTCCTTGACGAGCACGTTGAACGACTCCGGCATGCCGGCTTTCATCTCGTGATTGCCGTCCACGATCGCCTTGTACATCTGCGTGCGCCCGTTCACGTCGTCGGACTTCACCGTGAGCATCTCCTGCAGCGTGTACGCGGCACCGTAGGCCTCGAGCGCCCACACTTCCATTTCGCCGAAGCGCTGGCCGCCGAACTGGGCCTTGCCGCCGAGCGGCTGCTGCGTGACCAAGCTGTACGGTCCGGTCGAACGCGCGTGCATCTTGTCGTCGACCAGGTGGTTCAGCTTCAGCATGTACATGTAGCCGACGGTCACCTGACGCTCGAACTTCTCGCCGGTGCGCCCGTCGAACAGCGTCGTTTGGCCGCTCGCCGGAAGATCGGCGAGCGTCAGCAGCTTCTTGATCTCCTCCTCGCTCGCACCGTCGAACACCGGCGTCGCCATCGGCACGCCGCGCCGCAGGTTGTGGGCGAGCGCGCCCAGCTCACCGTCGTCGAGCGACCCGAGGTCCTCCTTCTGGCCGCCGGTTTGGTTGTAGACCTCGCCGAGGAACTTGCGCAGTTCCGCGGCCGAGGCCTGCGCTTCGAGCATCCGGCCGATCTTCGCGCCGAGGCCCTTCGCGGCCCAGCCGAGGTGGGTCTCGAGGATCTGGCCGATGTTCATTCGCGACGGAACGCCGAGCGGAT
>DATKRX010000044.1:0-11245 GCA_035531915.1 Gaiellaceae bacterium
GAGCAGGGTATCGCGCTCGTCCACTGAGTCGCCCGCTCGCGGAAATCCTCGAGCGTCCCTGCTCGGGGCGCTCGATCTGGCTGCGCGCGAGCGAGGGTTGCAGCCGCCACTCGCCGGCCTGCTCGCGTCGCTCTGCGATTGACTCGAGCGGGGACCGACGCTCGTCTATCGTGGGTCGATGCGCGATGAGCTGCTGACGGTCGGCGAGGCGCTCGAGCTCGTGCTCGCGAAGGTCGTGCCGCTCGAGGCGGAGGAGGTCTCGCTCGAGGACGCTGCGGGCCGGATCCTCGCCGCGGCGGCGCGCGCGCGTGTCGATCTGCCCTCGTTCGCCGCCTCGGCGATGGACGGCTTCGCACTTCGCGCCCAAGACGCTCCTGCGACGCTGCCGGTGGTCGCGCGGATCGCGGCGGGCAGGCCCGCGGTGCAGGCCCTTGAAGCCGGGCAGGCAATGTCGATCTCGACCGGCGGAGTCGTGCCAGACGGCGCGGACTCGGTCGTGCCGGTCGAGGAGGTCGAGGAGCGGGAGGGCGTGGTGGTCGTGCCCGCGGTGCGGGAGGGCGCGAATATACGAGCGCGCGGAGGCGATCTGGTTGCGGGCGATCTCGTCGTCGACGCCGGTGTCCGGCTCGGCCCGGTCCATCTCGGGGCGTTGGCCGCCGCCGGCGTGACGCACGTGCGCTGCGGCCGGCGGCCGAGCGTGGTGGTCGCCGTCACCGGAAGCGAGCTCCGCCAGCCCGGCGAGCAGCTCGAGCGTGGCCAGATCTACGACGCCAACGGGGTGATCCTGGCCACACAGATTCGCAGCACCGGCGCCGAGGTCGAGCGGCTGCCACCGGTCTCAGACGACGCCGAGGCGACGCGAGCGGCGGTCGCGCGCGGGCTCGAGGCCGACGTCCTCGTCACGAGTGGAGGTGTCTCGGTCGGCCTCCACGACCTCGTCCGCGCGACCGAGGCCGAGCTCGGGGTCGAAGAGATCTTCTGGCGGGTCGCCGTCCGGCCCGGGAAGCCCGTCGCCTTCGGAGTGCGCGAGCAGACGCTCGTATTCGGGCTTCCCGGGAATCCGGTGTCGTCCCTGGTCGGTTTCGAGCTCTTCGTCCGCCCGGCCCTCCTCGCCCTCCAGGGGCTCGCCGACCCGAAACCGGAGTTCCGCCCCGGGGTGCTAGGTCGCTCGACCAAGCTGCTGCCCGGCCGCGAATCGCTCCTGCGGGCGAGGGCTCGGTTCGACGGCGACTCGGTCGTGCTCGAACCGCTCACCGGTCAGGAGTCGCACATGATCGCCCGGGCTGCAACCGCGAACGCACTCGTGCTCGTCCCCCAGGGGGAGGGCGACCTCGAAGCCGGCAGTCCGGTCGCCTACCTGATTCTCTAGCCCGCGCAGGCAAAACCCTCGAGTTTCCAGGCCCCCCTCGCCGGCTTCGTCGCGGTATTCGCGCACCTCACTGCGCCCGGGCGGCGGCCTCCCGTCTGCGCGCCCGGGCGCGCAGCACCACTGCTCGCACGAGCTCGCGGAACGGCCCCCTCGGCCCTCGCTCGCGGGGGTCGGGGTAGGGCGCGTAGCGGCCCCCTGCGGCGGCGGCGAGCTGGGTGGCCGCGGCGGTGCCGGCGAGCACGATCGCGACCGAGAACGTTTTCACATAGCCGATCCCGACCAACTCCAGCAGGTACCACGGCGCGTCGAACCCGAGCCCGTAGCGCCAGGCGAGCGAGATCAGGACGATCACCGGCCCCGAGAGCCCGAGCGCGAACACGGCCAGCCGCACCGGCGCCCGCGCGATCCGGATCTGGGGCAGCCAGAGCCAGATGTGCAGCGCCGGAAGCACGAACAGGAGCGCGAAGGGGTTGGTGGCGACGACGAGCAGGCTGACCACGAGCAGGGCCGCCAGCGCGACGACGTAGCCGGCAAGCTCCTCCTCGGGGGCCACGGGCCGTCGGACGGCGAGGCGCTGCCGGGTCAACGACCAGCCGAAGACCAGGATCACGAGCATCCCGATAAGCGCAGCCACCGGCCAGTTGCCTGCGGCCGCTGTTCCGGGGTCCGGCGGCCGCGGCGGTCCCGTCGGCCAGGCGCCGAGGAGACGAAAACACGTGAAAACGATCAGCGCGAACAGCCAGAAGAGCAGGCGGCTGCGCAACGCCGCCGCCGCAGGTCCGAAGGCGACGCGGTGGCGGCGGCAGAGCGCGTAGAGATCGACGATCGCGACCGCGCAGGGCAGGAGCAAGGCGACGAGCACGAGCTCGATCGCCCAGCCCCTGACCACCCGGCCGCCGCCGAACCAGACGTAGCTCGACGTACTCGGGTCGAGCTCGAGCCCTTGGTTGAGCGAGCCGAGCAGCTGCTGTGCGGCTGCGCCGAGCCGGCCGAGCTGTGTCGCGTCGAGGGCCGCCAAGGTGTCGCCGAACGGGGAGGGCGGCCGGTCGCCGCCGGTCGTGATCGTCACGGCCGGGATCCCCTCGGCGACAAACGGCCCCTGCTCATACAGGGTGTAGGGGAAGCCGAGATCGATCAGTTGGCCGAGGAAGCCGACGTGGCCGGGCGACTGCCCGGTCTGCTCGGCGACGCGGGCGGCCGCCGTCGCGACGAGGCTCGCGTTCGGGGACCGGGGTCGGTCGCCGCCGATCTCGAGGCTCGCCGGTCCGGGGCCGGCGATCGCGTCGAGGTTGATCACCGCGACGATGTGCTTCCGATACGGCGAGGTGCGGATGAAGTGCGCGGCGCCGAGACCTCCGAACGCGCCCCCGTCGGTCGAGAGGAAGACGACCGTGCGGGCCGATTCGACCCGGGGCGCGCTCTGAGGTCGAGCGAAGGCGCGCGCAAGCTCGATCAACGCCGCGGTCCCGCTCGCGTTGTCATTGGCGCCCGCCGCGACGCCGATGTCGTCGCGGTGGGCCATCACCACGATCACCTCTTGCTGTGACTGCCCGACCGCGACCGCCTCCAGGTTTTCGAGCTTCACGCTGCCGAGGCCCGGGACGCGTTCGGTCCAGGTATCGGCGTGAATCGGTAGTCCGTAGGGCTTGAGCTGGTCGGAGAACCATCGCGCCGCACCGATCGCGCCGGCGCTTCCCGGCACTCGATCGGGATAGTCGGCCGAGAGATCGTGCGTGAGCGTGAGCGTTGCGGCGGTGTCGTAGGAGCCCGGGAGCGTCGGTTTCGCGAGCGGCGCCGGCGAGGCGATCGTGAGCGCGAGCAGGAGGAGGGGGAGGACCGGGAGCAGCAGCGATGCCCGGTAGAGCCCGCCGTTGACGGGGCGGGCGAGGGAGCCGCGACGCGGCCGGCGGCGGCGCCGGACCGGGGACTTTGGGGCCGCCATCGAGGCTATAGTAGGAAGCGCGGACATTCGCGATGCCCGGCAAGAGCGCTGAGCCCGAAGATGACCGACGCCTCCACCATCCTGCTCGTTGACGACGATGAGGCCGTGCGCAAGCTTCTGAGCTTCCCGCTTGCGCGTGACGGCTACAAGGTCGTGCAGGCTGCGGACGGCCAGGAGGCCCTCGATCGCTTCGACGAGCAGCCGATCGACCTCGTGGTGCTGGACGTAATGCTGCCGCGGATCGACGGGCTCGAGGTCTGCAAGCAGCTGCGGGCGAGAAGCAGCGTGCCGATCATCATGCTCACGGCGCGCGACGACGAGCTCGATAAGGTGCTCGGGCTCGAGCTCGGTGCCGACGACTACGTCACCAAGCCGTTCTCGATCCGCGAGTTCCGCTCGCGAACGCGCGCGCTCCTACGCCGGGCTCGCGCGCCGCGCCACGAGCCCGGCGGCGCTCCCGGTCAGGTGGTCGAGGCCGACGGCCTCGTGATCGACCTGCCCCGCCGCACCGTCGAGGTCGATGGACGCAAGGTGCAGCTGACCTACGTCGAGTTCGAGCTCCTGTGGCGCCTCGCCGGCCACCCCGGCCGCGTCTACAGCCGGCGGATGTTGCTCGAGGCGCTCTGGGGCAGTGCCGATTTCCGCGACCCGCGCACGATCGACGTTCATGTTCGCCACCTGCGGGAGAAGCTCGAGCGCGACTCGCGCGCCCCCGAGTTCATCCTCACGGTGCGCAGCGTCGGGTACCGCTTCCGCGACCGGTGAACCCGCTCCGCACGGTCGGCGGACGACTCGCGCTCGCGCTGCTCGTCGTCGTCGGCGGCGCGCTTGCGATCGTCTACCTGATCGTCGTTCCCTCCTACCAGAGTTCGCTCGTCGACGGGACGCTCAAAGACCTGCGGCACACGCTCCTGCTCGTCGAGGAGAAGCCGCGGAACTCGCCGAGCGAGCCGTTCCCGAGCGACGCGTGGATGCAGGACGAGGTCGGCCCGATCGCGCTCGCGACCGGGACGCGCGTGGCGGTCTTCGGCGCACCGCCGCTGCTCGAGCCGGTCGCGGACACAAACGGCGGCACCTCTCGCGATATCGAGCGCGACCCGATGGCGCGCCGCGCCTTGAGCAGCGGGGGGGTGGTGAGCGGGTCGGTCGAACGGGACGGCTCGACCTACGCCGAGGCAGCGGTCTCGCTGCCGGGCGGGCAGACGCTCTGGGTTTCCCTTCCGCTCCACAACCAGCTCGAGTCGGTCGAGGTGGTGCGGACCCGCGTGATCCTCGCCGCCACAGTCGCCACCGGGTTCGCGATCGTGCTCGGCTATTTGCTAGCGACGCTCTTCGCGCGCCGGATCAGGCGGCTCGAGGCCGCTGCAGAGCGGATCGCCGCTGGCCGCTTCGACGAGCCGGTGGTCGACGTTGCCCCCGACGAGCTCGGCCAGCTCGCACGGGCGTTCGAGCAGATGCGGCTCCAGCTCGCCTCGCTCGATCGCGCGCGCGGCGAGTTCATCGCGAACGCCTCGCACGAGCTGCGTACGCCGCTCTTCTCGCTCGCCGGATTCCTGGAGCTGCTCTCGAACGACGAGGAGGTCGACGACGAGACGCGCGAGGAGTTCCTGGAGGTGATGCGGGGCCAGGTGACGCGGCTCACGAAGCTCGCCACCGATCTGCTTGACCTCTCCCGGATGGACGCCGGTCGACTTGCGGTCGACGACGAGGGCCTCGATCTCGGCGCGGTCGCCGACGTGCTCGCGACGGAGTTCGGCCCCCGCGTCGCGGTGGCCGGCCACACGCTCGAACTCGACCTCCGCACTCGCGCCTATGCGCGCGGTGACGAGACTCGCGTGCTCCAGATCGGCCGGATCCTGGTCGAAAACGCGGTCATCCACACCCCGCCCGGAACGTCGATCGCGCTCGCCGCCGCGGTCGACGGCGGCCGGGCGACGCTGACCGTCAGCGACGACGGACCCGGGATTCCCGAGGAGGCGCGCCAGGCCGTCTTCGAGCGTTTCTACCGGCTCGGCGGCAGGGTCGCCTCGGGTAGCGGGCTTGGCCTTGCAATCGCGCGCGAGCTCGCCACGCTGATGGGCGGAAGGATCGAGCTCGACTCGGAAGAAGGGTCGACGCGCTTCACGCTCGTGCTCGCCGCGGACGCTGTGGCGCCAGCCGGAATACTCGAAGCTGCAAGAAAGGGATGAAATCCGTGCCGGAAAATGCTTTCATCCAAGGTGCGTGCGCCTCAGCTCGGTAGCGGGTCTGTGCGTCCTGGCGGCTCTGGCCGGCGCCGGGGGAGTCCTCTTCGCCGCCGAGACGGGCGGTTGGTTTGACGGCAGCCGCACCGTCGTCCAGACCGG
Organism: Gaiellaceae bacterium; assembly: GCA_035531915.1. Taxonomy (GTDB): domain Bacteria; phylum Actinomycetota; class Thermoleophilia; order Gaiellales; family Gaiellaceae; genus PALSA-600. The sequence goes on from DATKRX010000044.1 coordinate 5,657, forward strand.
CATCGTCCGCCAGCCGCTCGCGCGGACATCGCTTCCACCGGCGATCGTCGTCTCGAAGCCGGTACTCGCCCGCGGCTTCAAGCCCCAGCAGATCTTCGCGGAGCGCTCGCCGGGCGTCGTCACGGTCTTCTCCCACTTCGGTGCGAAGCTCGGCGCCTCGACCTACGAGGAGGGCTCCGGCTTCGTGGTCGGCACGCGAGGGATCGTGCTTACGGCCGCGCACGTGATCGTCTCGACGAGCGGCTCCTCGGCGCTTCCCGCCCCGGCGCACATGGTCTACGTCCAGTTCTCGGACGGTGACCGGGTTCCCGCGCAGATCGTCGGCTGGGATCCCTACGACGACGTCGGCGTGCTCCGAGTCTCCCCGTCGGCGCACAAGCTCGTGCCGGTGCCGCTCGGGAGCTCGGGCGATCTCGTCGTCGGCCAGCCGGTCGCCGCGATCGGCTCGCCCTTCGGCGCGGCGACCTCGCTGTCGGTCGGCGTCATCTCGGGGACCGGCCGCACGATCCCGTCGCTGACCACGGCCTATGACCTGCTCGATGCGATCCAGACCGACGCGCCGGTCAACCAGGGCAACTCGGGCGGCCCGCTGCTCGACTCGCACGGCCGCGTGATCGGGATCAACGCCCAGCTTCGCTCGAGCCTCGAGTCGGGGTTTGTGGGCGTCGCCTTCGCGGTCCCGATCGATTCGGCAAAGCGGTCGTTGTCGCAACTCCTCGCTTCGGGGCACGTCTCGTACGCCTATCTGGGGCTCCAGACCGAGGATTTGACGCCCGCGATCGCCAAAGCGTTCGGCTATCCCGTTGAGCACGGCGCGATCGTCGGCTCGGTTGACCAGGGCGGACCCGCCGCACTCGGAGGACTCCGCGGCGGCAGGCACACGGTGCTGTTCGAAAGCGAGAAGCTGACCCTCGGCGGGGATGTGATCGTCGCGATAGACGGAGCTGCCGTTGCCAACTCAGACGACGTGGCCCGGCTTGTGGCCGAGCGCATGGTTCCCGGCGAGGCGGCGTGGTTCACCGTCTGGCGGGACGGCAAGAACGTGGTGATCCCGGTCAGGCTCGGCACCCGTCCGTAGTTCCCACCCCGGCGTACAATCGCCCCATGACCGATGAACTGTCTCACGTCGAGGAGTCCTCGGGCAACGTCCAGATGGTCGATGTCGGGCACAAGCCGCCGATGAAGCGGAAGGCGGTCGCCAGCGGTGCCGTTCTGATGGCGCCCGAAACGGCGCGTCGGCTGCGGGAGCTGCCGAAGGGTGATGCGCTCACAACGGCGAGGCTCGCCGGGATCATGGCCGCCAAGAGCACGAGCAGCCTGATCCCGCTCTGCCACCCGCTGCCGCTCTCGCACGTCGGCGTCGAGCTCACGGTCGGCGAGGGGCGTGTGGACATCATCGCCTCGGCCGAGGTGACCGGGCAGACAGGCGTCGAGATGGAGGCGCTGACCGCGGTCGCGGTCGCCGGGCTCACGGTCTACGACATGGCCAAGGCGATCGACAAGCAGATGGTGATCACCGAGATCACGCTCGTGAGGAAGACGAAAGAACCCGTTTGAAGGCGGCCGTCCTGACGGTTTCCGACCGCGTCTCGCGCAAGGAGGCCGAGGACGGGAGCGGGAAGGTGCTCGAGGAGCTGCTCCTCGCCGACGGGTTCGAGGTGAGACGGCGGCTCGTTGCCGACGAGCGAGACGAGATCGCCCGTGCGATCGTCGAGCTCGCCCAGGACGTCTCGCTCGTCCTCTCGACGGGCGGTACCGGCCTTGCGGCCCGCGACGTGACACCCGAGGCGACCCGCACGGTGCTCGAGCGCGAGGCGCCGGGGATCTCCGAGGCGATCCGAGCCGACTCGATCGCCAAGACGCCGCACGGCCTGCTCTCCCGCGCCGTCTCAGGGACGATCGGCAGCACACTCGTCGTCAACCTTGCGGGCTCCCCGGGCGCATGCCGCGACGGCTACGCGGTGCTCCGGCCGGCCCTCGCGCACGCGCTGAAGCTGCTCGCCGACCAGCGCTCGGCGACCGACCACCTCCACACCTAGCCGATGTCGAGGACGAAGCTCTTCGCCCGCCTGATCAAGGTGGAGCACACGATCTTCGCTCTTCCGTTCGCCTACGTCGGAGCGTTTCTCGCCGTCGACGGGGTTCCGTCCGGGCACGACCTGGTCTGGATCACCGTCGCGATGGCGAGTGCCCGCTCGCTCGCGATGGCGCTGAACCGGCTGATCGACGCCGGGATCGACGCGGCCAACCCACGCACCGCACGCCGCGAGCTGCCGTCGGGGGCGCTCTCCCTCGGCGCCGTCGCCGTGTTCTGCCTCGCCTCGCTCGCCGTGTTCCTCGTCGCTGTGTGGCAGCTCAACCCGGTCGTCCGCTTCCTCTGGCCGATCCCGGTCGCCGCGTTCGTGATCTACCCCTACCTGAAGCGGGTCACGTGGCTCTGCCACCTCTGGCTCGGCGCCGTCGACGGCCTTGCGCCGGTCGGGGCCTGGGTCGCGATCCGCGGAAACCTGTCCTGGCAGGCGTGGGCGCTCGGTGGTGCCGTCGCCGCCTGGGTGGCAGGGTTCGACCTTTTCTACTCACTGTTCGACGTCGAGGTCGACCGCGCCCAGGGCCTGCACTCCTGGGCGGTGCGCTTCGGTGAGCGGGGCGCGTTCTCGGGCGCTCGACTGCTGCACATCGCGACGGTCGCGCTCCTGATTGCGGCCGGCCTCGGCCTTCCTGTCCACTGGTGGTACTGGGGGGGCGTGGCGGCGGTAGGCGCGCTGCTCGCCTACGAGCACTCGCTCGTAGCCCCGGACGACCTGCGCCGTCTCGACGCGGCGTTCTTCACCATGAACGGCGTGATCAGCGTCGCGTTCTTCGCCTTCGTGCTCGCCGACGTCGCCTAATCGTCCACGGCCGGCTCGTCGGGCCGCGGCGGCGGCTCCGCCCGTCGGGCCGCCCGCTGGAAGACGAACTCGTCGTCGGCAATACCGACGAGCGACCATCCCTCTGCCCCGAGCCCGTTCAGGAGCTCGGCCCTGTCGCCGCCCTCAGGGGGCGGCCACGGCTCGAGGTGGTATTCCCAGCTGCGTGGCGGTGGCGGCTCCGGCAGCGCGTGCCTGGACCACCGCCGGGAAGCCGTTGGCTCACGCCGACCCGACTCGGAGAGCATGCGGATGACCTCGTGGCGGATCGTCTCGGCGTCGGCGCCGAGATCGAGCAGGATGCGGGCGGCAACCCCTTCGTTCTCGCGCGCGAGGCCGAGCAGGATGTGCTCGGTACCGATGTAGTTGTGGCCTAGCGAGAGCGCCTCGCGCAGCGCCAGCTCGAGCACTTTCTTCGCGCGCGGCGTGAACGGGATCTGGCCGCTCGTGACCTCGTCGCCCCGGCCGACGATATGGGCGACCTGCGCGCGCACCTCCTGCATGGCGAGGTCGAGCGACTCGAGCACGCGTGCGGCGAGACCCTCCTCTTCGCGCAGCAGCCCGAGCAGGATGTGCTCGGTGCCGATGTAGTTGTGCCTCAGCGCGCGAGCCTCGTCCTGCGCGAGGACGACGACCTGGCGTGACTGCTCGGTGAAGCGCTCGAAGATGCCGCAACGGTAGCGCGACCGGGAAGCCGCCGGAGGCCGCCGCGGGCCGCCGGTAGCGTTCAGCGCCCGTGATCGCCGCCACCGCCCTCTCCAAGCGCTTCGGCGTCAAGCGCGTCTTCGCCAAGGTCGACGTGCAGCTCGAGCTTGGCGGGTTCCTGCTCGTCACGGGGCCGAACGGCTCCGGGAAGACGACGCTCTTGCGCGTGCTCGCCGGCCTCGACGCGCCGACTGCAGGGAAGATCGCGCTGCCCGAGCGGGCGAGGGTCGGGTACCTGGGCCACGAGCCGCTCGTCTACCGCGAACTGACGCCGCTCGAGAACCTCGAGCTGTTCGCGCGCCTCTACCGCGTTCCCGATCGAGACGAGCGGATCCGGATCCTGCTTGAGCGCTTCGGCCTGGAGAAGGTGCGGGACGAACGCGTCTCGACCTTCTCGCGCGGGATGCGCCAGCGGCTCGGCCTCTGCCGTGTGCTGCTCCATCAGCCCGCGCTGGTCATCCTCGACGAGCCGTTCAACGCGCTCGACGCGGCCGGCTCGGCGCTGCTCGATGCGACTCTCGACGAGCTGGCCGGCCGCGCGGCGGTCGTCGTCGCGACCCACGACCCCGACCGGGTCGAGCGTCTCGCCACCCAGCGGCTGGCGTTCGTGTGAGCTATTTCTCGGACGTCGCCGCGCTCGCGCGCAAGGACCTCCTGATCGAGCTCAGGGCCAAGGAGATCGTCCCCGCGATGCTGCTGTTCGTGATCTCGGCCTTGACGATCTTCCACTTCTCGGTGCCGGCGAGGGCGAGCCAGATCCATCAGGTGGGGCTCGGACTGCTCTGGACGGCGATCATCTTCACAGCGCTTCTCGGGCTCACGCGTGCCTTTGTTCCCGAGCGCGAGCAGGGTCTGTTCGACGCGCTGATCATGGCTCCGTGCGACCGGAGCGCGATCTGGCTCGGTAAGGCGATCTCCGTGTTCGCGTTCCTCGCCCTGGCCGAGCTCGTCGCGCTGCCGGCGTTCGGGCTCTTCTTCTTCAATGTCGGCTGGCGTACGGTCGCCGCGGTCGCCCTCGCCGACGTCGGCATCTGCGCGGTCGGGACGCTGATCGGCGCGATGGCCGTCGCCGGCCGCGCCCGCGAGCTGATCCTGCCGCTTCTCTTCCTGCCGCTGTCGATCCCGATCATCGTCGGCGGCGTGGGTGCGAGCGTGCTCTCGAACAACAAGTACCTCGCGTTCCTCGGCCTCTACGACGCCGTCTTCGTGCTCCTTTCCTGGTCGGCATTCGAGTACGTCGTCGCCGAGACATTTTGAGCCCGCGCCCGCCGCAGGCCCGCAGCCCCCGGCTGCCTCACAAACAGGCAGATACCATTCGACCGTGAGAGAAAGAGTCGAGCGCATCCCGCTGCCCGCATATGCGGGTGCCACCGCAGCCCTGTTCGCGCTCGCGATCGCGCTCGTCTTCTTCTACGCGCCGATCGATGGGGACCAGGGGCTCTCGCAGAAGATCTTCTTCTTTCACGTGCCGATCGCGCTCACCGCGTACGCGTGCTTCGGCTGGGGCGCCTGGAAGGCGCTCCGCCACCTCTGGAAGCGTCAGCCGGGCGCTGACCTCGAGAGCTACGTGGCGATCCATCAGGGCGTGATCTTCGGCACCCTGACGCTCCTGACCGGCTCGATCTGGGCGCGGATCTCCTGGGGAGTCTGGTGGGTCTGGTCGGACGACGAGCTCGTTCTCTTCCTCGTCCTGTTCCTCTTCTACTCGGCCTACTTCATGCTCCGCTACTCGGTCGAGCCTGGCCTCGCGCGCGAGAACATGTGCGCCGTCTACGCGCTCTTCGGCGTCGTGCTGATCCCGATCTCGTTCTTCGCGATCAGGATCTCCCGCAGCATCATCCACCCGCAGGTCTTCACGACCCACGGGCCGCAGATGACCCACGCGCAGTTCCTCACCTTCTGCGTCTCCTGGGTGGCGATGCTCTTCCTGCTCGCGACGCTCTACCAGACCGAGCTGGCCGGGAAGCGGCTCGACTCC
>DATKRX010000045.1:0-5811 GCA_035531915.1 Gaiellaceae bacterium
GAGGCTGACTCCTCCATCGCCCTTTTCGAGTCGGGCGATGGTCTCACGGTTGAGGCCGGCGCGAGACGCGAGTTGCGCCTGGGTCAGTCCGCGTAGTTTCCGCCACGCTTCCAGCGCCGCGCCGATCTCGCTTAGAGCGCGAGCGACCGGAAGCGGAGTGCGCCGTTTTTTCGATCGCCCACCGGAAGAACGGCGAGGCGAGCCCGCAGAACTCTCTTCGTTGTAGTGAGACATATATCCAGCATTATAGCACTTAGTGCTTGTTATATCCATCTCTAGCGTGGAAGACCAACCGCTCACCCCTCGTGGCGGGGATCCCGGTAATAAAGACGTAAATATCCAGCTTTAGACCGGCTAATGCTGGTTTCTGATGACATACCAGCGGTCACCATGGCCGCACCGCCGTCGCAAGGAGGTGATCACCGCAGCCCCGACTCGCACCTCGGGGATCCTCTACGGCGGCTGCGAGCGATACGACTCATCGCCGTGCCATCACCGGGACAACACCACATTCGGGCAGCAGCCGCTCGTGACAGCGCTGAACCCGCTCGCAACGAGTCCCTCCTTGCGGCTAACCACGCCGGTGGAATGTGCGTCCAAGCCGGTTTCGGCGGGCTCGGAAACGGCTTGAATACAGGCTTCGAGCCTCCGAGGGTCGCGCCCGGCAGCGGACCCTACATCCCCATCGCGTGGTACCCGCTGTCGACATACAGCGTGGTGCCGGTGACGTTGCGGGCGTCGTCGCTCAGGAGGTAGGCCGACGCGCCTGCGACGTCTGTGGCCTCGATGTGGCGGTGGAGCGGGGAGCGCTCCTCGACGATCGCCTCCATCGTCGGGAAACCCGCGATCGAGCGGGCCGAAAGGGTGCGTACCGGCCCGGCCGAGACGGCGTTGACCCGGATGTTCTTCTGGCCCAGGTCCCAGGCGAGGTAGCGGACGCTCGAGTCGAGCGTCGCCTTCGCGACGCCCATCACGTTGTAGTGCGGCACCGCCCGCTCACCGCCCAGGTAGGTCATGGTGACGATCGAGCCGCCCCCGGCAGCCTCCATCAGCGGCTCCGCGGCACGGGCGCAGGCGACGAGCGAGTACGCGCTGACGTCGAGCGCCGTCCAGAAGCGTTCGCGGGGCGTGTCGGTGAACCGGCCTTCGAGATCTTCGGCCGCGGCGAAGGCGACCGAATGGACGAGCAGGTCGAGCTGCCCGCCGAAGGCCTCTCCCACCTCGGCGAAGACACGTGCGATCTCCTCGTCCGAGCGGACGTCGCAGGCGGTGACGAGCGGGCTCGAGACGGTCTCGGCGAGCTCCCGTACGTTGCTCTCGATCCGCTCGCCCTGGAAGGTGAAGGCGAGCTGCGCGCCGCCCTCGGCGAGCCGCTGCGCGATCGCCCACGCGATCGAGCGCTTATTCGCGACGCCGAGCACCAAGCCTCGCTTCCCTTCGAACACAGTCCCACTCATTGGTCGAGCCGACTCTACCCAGACTCCCGGAGTGGTGGTCCGCTCTCAGGCCGGGGTGTAACGGCGGGCGGCGGCGAAGGAGCCGAGCCTTCAACGCCTGTCCAACGGCCGCCGGGGCGCCTACCGTGGACGGGGTCGAGCAGCTCGGCCTTCGTTTCCGTGCTACCCCGGTCCGGCCCAGTTGGTGCTGCTTTTCGCGGCACGTCCGCGCCTGCCGGGTCTTCCGGAAGCTCGCACTCGAACAGCGCCGGACGGTGCTCGTCAGGTAGCGCAGGGCCGGAGCACGCTCTGGAGCCCCGCCGAAGCCCCGGCCCTCAGGCCGAGGTAGTTCACCCGCCTCGGCTACGCTCGTCGAGGATGCGTGTCGCGGTCGTCACGGGGGCCTCGTCGGGGATCGGGGCGGCGCTCTGCCGCCGACTGAGGCGTGACGGCTGGCATGTCGTCGGGCTCTCGCGCAGCCCGGCGCCCGAGGCCGACGAGCACCGAGCCTGCGACGTTTCCGACCGCGAGGCCGTCGAGGCGGCCGCCGAGCGCGTGCTCGAGCAGCATCCGCGGATCGACCTGCTCGCGAACAACGCCGGGGTATCAGGGCGCGAGGGCTATCTCACCGCCGAACCGGAGCTCGTCGAGCGGTTGATCCGGACGAACTACCTCGGCTCGGTCTGGTGCCTGCGCGCCTTCCTGCCCGGGCTCGGCGAGGGATCACACGTGGTCAACGTGGTGTCGGTCGCGGGACTCATCGCGGTGGGGCCGTACTCGGCCTCCAAGCACGCCCAGCTCGCGTTCTCCCGCTCGGTCGCGGTCGAGCTCGCGCCGCGAGGGATCGCGGTGCACACCGTGAACCCGGGGTTCGTCGAGACGCCCGGGTTCCCGCAACGGGCGCGCTTCAAGTACGGCCTGTACCGGCTCGTCGCGACGCCCGATCGCCTCGCCGACCGGATCGTCGAGGCGATCGAGCACGGCAAGCGAGAGATCGTCGTGCCTTGGTGGTACCGTCCGCCCGCCTGGGCGCAAGCGTTTGCACCTGGCCTTGTCGCGCGCGTGCGGAGCCGCGTCGGGCCGCGCGGCGGGTATTAGCCGGCGAGCGGGTCGAGCTCGGAGCCCTCGCCGTCGAGGGCGCGCTGGATTGCCGGCAGCAGATCTCCGGCCACGAGGCCGGGCTGGCGGTCGACGAGGCGGGAGGCGAGGCCGTGGGCGACCGCGCCGGCTGCGGCTGCCAGACGCGGCTCCATCCCCTTCGCGACGAAGGCGGCGATCGTGCCCGCGAGCACGTCACCCGTCCCCGCGCTCGCGAGCGAGGGGCGGCCGTAGGCAGCGACGAGGACGCCTTCGCGCGGCGCGGCGACCAGGGTGTCGGCGCCCTTCAGCAACACCACCGAGCCGAAGCGCGACGCCGCGCGACGCACCGACTCGAGCCGGTGCGCGTCGATCTCGGCGGACTCGGTATCGAGCAGCCGCGCGAGCTCGCCCGCATGCGGAGTCATCACGGTCGCAGCCTTCCGCTCGAACGGGTCGAGCTCCCAGAGGGCGTCGGCGTCGAGCACCACCGTCACCGGCAGGTTCTCGAGCAGGATGCGCACGAAGTCGCGGGTGCCCTCACTCCGCCCCAGGCCGGGGCCGAGCACGACGCACTGGGCCCGCTCCGCCGCCTCGAGGACCGCCTCCGCGGAGCGTACGAAGAGGCGGTGCGAGGAGTCTTCCGGGAGCGGCCGCTTGACGGCTTCCAGGAGCCGAGCCTCGAAGACGGGGAGCAGCGACTCGGGGCCGGCCACCTCGACATAGCCGGCATCGGCGCGGAAGGCCGCCAGCGCGGCCAGCATCGGCGCCCCGGTCAGCCCGGGCGAGCCACCGACGACGAGCACGGTTCCCGCCCGGTACTTCGTGCTCTCAGCGCCCTTGCGCGGAACCTCGGCGAGCACGGACGCCGTGACGAGGGCGTGGTCGTGCCCCGCAGGCTCGAGGCCGATCTTCTCCACCACGACCGATCCGGCGTGGAAGCGCCCCGGGGCGATCGCGAGCCCGACCTTGGCGGCACCGAACGTGACCGTGAGGGTGGCGCGAACCGCTGCACCGGAGACCTCGCCGGTCGAGGCATCGATGCCCGAGGGCACATCGACGGAGACGACCGGCTTCCCCGCGCCGTTGATCCGCTCGATCATCCGCGAGACGTCCTCGCGCGGGGAGTCCTTGAGCCCGATCCCGAGCAGCGCGTCGATGATCAGATCGGGCTCGCCGAGCTCCCCGAAGCCCTCGACGAGGACGACGTCACGCCCGCGTGCTTGCAGCACCCTCGCGCACGCGCGACCGTCGCCGCCGTTCGATCCGCCCCCGCAGACGACCGCGATGCGCCCCGGGAACCGCTCGGCGACGTTCGCGACTGCGGTCCCGGCAAGCTCCATCAGCGCCTCGAGCGGCCCCTCGTGCGCCGCCTCCGCCCGGCGGGTCTCCTCGGCCGTCAGAAGCGGCTCGAAGCTCATGCCGAGAGCACCACGGCAACCGCGGCGGCGAGCTCACGCGAGTGTGTCATCGACAGCTCGATCCGCCCCGCGCCCAGGCGCTCTGCGAACAGGGCCGTCCTGCCGCTCAGATGGACGCCGGGCTTGGGCCGGCCACGGATCTCGATCTCGCGCCAGGTGAAGTAGACACCCGAGCCGAGCGCCTTCCCGACCGCCTCCTTGGCCGCGAAGCGGCCGGCGTAGTGCTGCGCCGGGTTGGGCTTCGAATCGCAGTAGGCGCGCTCCGACTCCGTGAAGCAGCGCTCCCGGAACCCGTCGCCGTGCCGCTCGAGCGCCTGCCGCACACGTGCGATCTCGATCAGGTCGATCCCGACCCGAAGCGGCGTCACGGGTTCGCCTCGAGCCAGTCCGGAAGTTGCGCGATCGACGAGACGATCCCGTCCGGGGAGACACGGGTGTGCTCGAGGTCGTCGGGACGGAACTTGCCGGTGCGCACGAGCACGGTCCGCATCCCCGCCGCCTGCCCGCCGGCGATGTCCCCCTCGAGGTCGTCGCCGACCATCCAGGTGAGCTCGGAGTCGGCGTCGAGCGCCTCGAGCGCCGCGGCGAAGTACTCCGGGCTCGGCTTCCCGAGCACCGTCGCCTCGATGCCCGACGCGTACTCGAGCCCCGCGACGAGGGCGCCGGCGTCGAGCCGCGGCCCATCGGCGGTCTGCCACCAGCGGTTGCGGTGCAGGCAGTACAGATCCGCGCCGGCGAGCAGCTCGAGGACGGCCCGGTTCAAGTTGAGGTAAGAGTAGATGCGGCCAGGCTCCTCGCTCTCGTCGGCACCGCCGACGAGCACGGCGTCGGCGTTCATCCCGATCAGCTGGAGACCGTCGAGATCCTCGAGCAGGCCCGGCATCGTGAGCGCGAGCACGCGCTTGCCCGCGAGGACGCGCGAGGCGACGAGGCCCGTCGTCTGCAGCTCGTCGTCGTCGATCGCGAATCCGATCGCGCGCAGGCTCTCGCCGAGCTGGCGGCGCGACATCGTGGTCGAGTTGGTGATGAAGCGGATCCGATGCCCGGACGTGCGCAATCGCCGCACCGCGTCGATCGCGCCGGGGATCGGCTCACCGGAGACGTGCAGCACACCGTCCACGTCGAGCAGAATCGCGGCCATGGACGCCGAGTCTATTCGCTCCGAACTCCGATTCCGCTTCTCCCGCTCGAGCGGCCCGGGCGGTCAGCACGCACAGAAGAGCTCGACCCGCGTCGAAGCGCTCTTCGACGTCGAGAGCTCCGCCGGGCTGAGCGACGCGGAGCGCCGGCGGGTGCTCGACCGGCTCGGCCCACTGGTGCGGGCGATCGCCCAGGACGAGCGATCGCAGCTCCGAAACCGTGAGCTCGCGACCGAGCGGATCCTGGAACAGGTCGCGGAAGCCTCACGGCCACGCCGCAAGCGCCGGCCGACGAAGCCGTCCGAGGGCTCCCGCGAGCGTCGGCTCGAAGGCAAGCGCCACCAGTCGGACCTGAAGCGGCTGCGCCGCCCGCCGAATGAGTAGGACTTAGGGGAGATTCCTGTGGTGCCGCGCACGCTCATCGTGGCGCGAGTCGGCGCCAAAGAACGGGGCCAGGAGGCAGAGCGCGAGGATTCCGATAAGAAAGATGATGGGGAACATGCACCTATTATCGACATTCGCTACCATTAGTTCAAATCGAGTTTTCGTTGATGTCCATTACAGACATTGATTATTACCGCAGCTGATGCGCCAGCTCATCGCCACGCAACAGGATCTCTGGCCGGGTGTGGAGCTGCGCCATTTCGCCGCGCTCGATGCGGTGGAGACCGAAGGCTCGTTCGGCCGTGCGGCGATCAAGCTCGGCTACACGCAATCGGCGATCAGCCAACAGATCGC
>DATKRX010000046.1:0-10930 GCA_035531915.1 Gaiellaceae bacterium
TGAAGTCAACGGCACTCACGGCCATCCTCCCTTGCTCGACACCTCGATCCTCCAAGCGGCGCACGCCGCCGCCATCAGCGCATGCCCTGATCCGCGTTGCGGACTTCCCCCAGAGCACGGGCGCCGAGGCGCGGCCCGATCGGCGGCAGCCTCCGGCCCCGCCCGTTGCTTTCGAGGAGCCCTGCTGATCGAAAGAGCATCGGTACGAGAAGGTGGCCGCATCGTGCCCCGTCCGCCGTTCGATCGAGGGCGGCATCGCGTTCGACGAGCGAATCGAGCACGGGGTGGCTGCGGAGTCAGAAGCCGCTTGAGCCGTTCTTCCGGCGGCCCAGCGGGATGAGACGGCTGCGGCAAAGCCGCAGCCGCAGTCGTCCAAAGCCCCGATGCCCGCGGGAGCAGGCATCGAGACTCTGCCAACGGGAATGAGCTACCTCTCGATCACCGACGAGGACCGCGCCGCGATGCTGGCGGCGATCGGGGTCGACACGATCGACGACTTGTTCGCGGAGATCCCGCGCCGCGCCCGGCTCGACCGGCCGCTCGCGCTCGAGCCGCCGCTCTCGGAGCAGGAGCTCGTCGTGCATCTGACCGCACTGGCAGCCAAGAACGTCGACGTCGGCCGTGAGCTGTCCTTCCTCGGTGCAGGGGTCTACGACCACTACGTGCCGGCCGTCGTTGACGCGGTCCTCCAGCGTGGAGAGCTGCTGACGGCGTACACGCCCTATCAGCCGGAGCTCAGCCAGGGAGTCCTCCAGGCGATCTTCGAGTACCAGACCGTCATCTGCGAACTCACGGGAATGGACGTCTCGAACGCCTCCGGGTACGACGGGGCAACGGTCGCCGCCGACGCGTGCTACGTCGCCAAGCGCACCACCGGCCGCTCGAAGATCGTAGTCAGCGAGGCAACCAATCCTCAGGTGCGAGATGTCCTGAAGACGTTCGCTCCGGGCTTCGGCATGGAAGTCGTCGAGGTGACCCACACCGAAGGCGCGACCGATCCGGCAAGGTTCGCCGCTGCGGCGAAGGACGCGGCCGCCGCGATCTTCCAGCAGCCCAACTTCTTCGGCGTCCTCGAAGATGCGCCGGCCCTGGCCGCGGCCGGCAACGAAGCCGGCGCCTTGCCGGTCGCCCACGTCGACCTGCTCTCACTCGGACTCCTCGAAGCGCCCGGCGAGTACGGCTGCGCGATCGCGATCGGAGAAGGCCAGTCGGCCGGCAACTACCTCGCCTACGGCGGCCCGCAGTTCGGGTTCTTCGCCGCGAAGCGAGAGCTGATCCGGGCGATGCCCGGTCGGATCGCCGGCGAGACCACCGATCTCGACGGCGCCCGGGGGTTCGTCCTGACGCTCCAGACACGCGAGCAACACATCCGGCGCGAGAAGGCGACCTCGAACATCACGACCAATCAGACGCTGATGGCGCTCGCCGGGCTCGTCTACCTCTCATGGCTTGGGCCGCAAGGGCTGCGCGAGCTCGGCGAGACGTGCCTCACCCTCGCCGAGCACGCCAAGCGCCGGCTCCAACACGCCGGAATCGAACAGGCCTTTCCGGGCCGCGCGAGCTTCAAGGAGTTCGCCGTTCGCCTCGGCCGGGACGCGCCCGAGGTCGTTCGAGAGGCACGCCGCCTCGGCGTCCACCCCGGCTACGCGCTCGGCCGCGACTACACTGGCCTGGAAGCCGCACTGCTCGTGAGCCTGACCGAGAAGAGGACGCCGCAGGACGTGGAGCGGCTGGTGGAGGTGCTCACGCGATGCAGTTGATCTTCGAGAAGTCGCGAGCCGGACGGCACGGCTACTCGCTCCCCCGTTACGACCTCGAACCGGCGGAGCTGCCCGCCGAGCTCCGCCGGAAGGCACCGCCCCGCCTGCCCGAGCTCTCCGAACCGGAGCTTCTGCGTCACTTCACGGAGCTCTCCCGACGGACCTTTGGCGTCGACACCGGCTTCTACCCGCTCGGCTCGTGCACGATGAAACACAACCCCCGCGTCGGCGAACGGGTCGCAGCCCTACCGGGCTTCCGCGACCTGCACCCCTACCAGGAGCAAGACGCCGCGCAGGGGGCACTCGAGCTGATGTGGCGCCTCCAGGAGATCCTCGCCGAGCTGGCCGGACTGCCCTCGGTGAGCCTCCAGCCGGCCGCCGGCGCGCAGGGCGAGCTGACCGGCCTGACGATCATGCGCGCCTATTTCGCAGACCGCGGCGAGGCCGGGCAGCGGCGGAAGATCGTCATTCCCGACACCGCGCACGGCACCAATCCTGCGTCGGTGACGATGACCGGCTTCGAGCTCACCCCGGCAAAGACCGACGCGCGCGGCAACATCGACCTCGACCACCTGCGGACGATCGTGGACGAGACGACGGCGGGGCTGATGCTGACCAACCCCTCGACGCTCGGCCTCTTCGACGAGAACATCGAGGAGATCGAGCGCATCTTCCACGGCGCCGGCGCGCTCATGTACTACGACGGGGCGAACCTCAACGCGATCTGCGGCATCTCGCGCCCGGGCGACATGGGCTTCGACATCGTCCACTTCAACCTGCACAAGACCTTCTCGCAACCTCACGGCGGCGGCGGTCCCGGCGCCGGGCCGGTTGCGGTACGCGCGATGCTCGACCCGTTTCTCCCGCTGCCGACGGTCGTGAGAGACGACGACCGGTTCAGGCTCGACGACGAACGCCCGAAGTCGATCGGCAAGGTACGGGGGTTCAACGGGCCTTTCCTCGTGTTTGTCCGCGCCTACGCCTTCCTTCGCTCCTACGGACCCGGTTTGAAAGAGATGTCCGAGGCTGCCGTCCTGAACGCGAACTACGTCCTCGCCGGGCTCGAGGACGCCTACGAGCTGCCGTACAAACGGCTCTGCATGCACGAGTTCGTCGTCAGCGCGCACACCCTGAAACACCAATACGGCGTCACCGCCCTCGACGTGGCCAAGCGGCTGATCGACTTCGGCTTTCACCCCCCGACGATCTATTTCCCGCTGATCGTGCCGGAAGCCCTGATGATCGAACCGACCGAGACCGAGACCAAGGAGACGCTCGACGCGTTCGTCGAGGCGATGACGACGATCGCGCGCGAAGCGGCGGAGGCTCCGGAGCTCCTCCACGGCGCCCCTCACTCGCAGCCTGTGAAGCGCCTCGACGAGGTGAAGGCGGCAAGGGACCCGGTCGTGAGGTTCGGGTTCGAAGGAGAGGCTGTCGCGGACCGACACCGCAGCTGACTCAAACGTGATCGCGGGCGCCCCGTGCAGGTCGTCGCCGCCGGGGGTGCGAGACTCCTCAGCTGCGTCCGACTCTGACCGCCGTGACCTTGTACTCAGGGCAAGACGTCACGTCGTCGTAGGCGTCCGAGGTGAGCACGTTGGCACGCGTCTCGGCGAAGTGGAAGGCGAGGAAGACCTGGCCCACCATGACACGCTCGGTCACCTCGGCCAGGACGTCGATCGCGCCCCGCCGGCTCGCGACCGAGACGCGCTCCCCGTCGCCGATCCCGAGGCGCGCAGCATCGGCCGGGTTCAGCTCGAGCCGCTCGTCCGGCCGCAGCTCGAGGTTGGCCGTGCGGCGCGTCATCGTGCCCGAGTTGTAGTGCTCGAGCCGCCGACCGGTGACGAGCACCAAGGGGTAGTCGACGTCCGGCTGCTCCCCCGGCGGGAGATACGGCCTCGCGGCGAGCTGCGCGCGGCCGTTCGCGGTCGCGAAGCCGTCGAGATGCAGGGTCGGCCGTCCAGGATCCGCCGGTGACCTGCAGGGCCAATGGATCATCCCCTCCCGGTCGAGCCGCTCGTGCGAGATGCCGGCGAAATCGGGGTTGACCCTCGCGATCTCGTCCATCGTCGCCGCAGGGCTGGGGCAGCGAAGGTCGGCGCCGAGCACGGCCGCGAGCAGGTTGACGATCTCGAAGTCCGTACGCGCCCCGCCGGGCGGCGAAACGGCAGGTCGGACGCGCTGGACGCGACGGTCGAAGTTGACGAAGGTGCCGTCCTTCTCGAGGAACGACGCGGCGGGAAGAACCACGTCGGCCCGCTGGGCGGTCTGGGAGAGAAAGAGATCTTGCGAGACGACGAGCTCGCAGGCCTCGAGCGCCGCCTCGACACGCCGCGTGTCCGGGTCGGTCTGGACGATGTCCTCGCCGATCACCCAGAGCGCCTTCACCCGCCCGTCGAGCGCGGCGCCGAACATGTCGAGGATGCGCAGCCCGGTGCGGCGGTCGAGCCGCACCCCCCACTCGGCTTCGACGCGGGCGACGCTCTCGCCGTCGTCGAGGCGGTGATAGCCGGGGAGGACGTCCGGGAGCGCACCCATGTCCGATGCGCCCTGGACGTTGTTCTGGCCGCGGAGCGGGTTCACGCCGCCGCCGTGCTCCGTCCCGACCTGCCCGGTCAGGAGCGCGAGGTTTGCGAGCGCCCGGACGCCGTCGGTGCCGTGCGAATGCTCGGTGACACCGAGGCCGTAGACGACGGACGCGCAGCCCGCCGCGCCGTAGAGCCTGGCTGCGCGATGGAGCTCGCTCGCCGGCACGCCAGAGATCTGCTCGACCCGCTCCGGGTCGTGGTCTGCGAGCACCTCCCTGAGCGCGTCGAGCCCGTCGACTCGCTCGTCGAGGAACGCCTCGTCGACGAGTCCCTCATCGAGCAGAACCCACGCGAGCCCGTTGAAGACCGCGACGTTCGATCCCGGCCGGCCGCGCAGGTGGACGTCGGCGTAGCGCGCGAGCTCGGTCCGGCGGGGGTCGACCACGACCAGACTCGCCCCCTGGATCACGCGCTGCTTAATCCGGGCGCCGACGACCGGATGAGCCTCGGTCGGATTCGCTCCGGCGACGAGGAAGCAGCCGACGCGGTCGAAGGTGTCGAAAGAGTTCGTGCCGCCGGAGACGCCGAAGGAGGCTGAGAGCCCGGCCGCCGAGGGCGCGTGGCACAAGCGCGAGCAGTTGTCGACGTTGTTCGTCCCGATCACGGCGCGCATGAGCTTCTGTACGAGGTAGTTCTCCTCGTTCGTCATTCGCGCCGACGAGATCGCCGCGATCGCGTCGGGCCCGTGCGCTGCGCGGATCGCGAGCAACCGTTTGGCGAGGAACGCGAGCGCCTCGTCCCAGCCGACGGGGACGAGCTCCCCGTTGCGGCGCACGAGCGGGCTCGTGAGCCGGTCGGGCGAGTGGACGAACCCGTGCGCGAAGCGGCCCTTGACGCAGGCATGGCCGCGGTTGGTCGGCGAGGCCCGGTTGGGCGTCACCACGGCGACCTCACCGTGACGGACGTGGACGTCGAGCGCGCAACCGACACCGCAGTACCCGCAGGTGGTCGTCACCGGCGGGTCGAGCGGCCGCGGGTCGGAGCGGCCGGGCTCGGACAGCGCGCCGGTGGGGCAGGTGTCGACGCAACCGCCGCAGGCGACGCAGTCGGACCCGGCCCACGGCCCACCCGTTCCGGCCGCGACCACGGTGTCGAGACCGCGTCCGACCAGCTCGAGCGCGAAGGTTCCCTGCACCTCGTCGCACATGCGTACGCAGCGCCCGCAGGCGATGCAGAGGTCGGCGTCGAGCTTGACGTAGGGGTGAGACCCGTCTGGTTCGCGGCCGGCCGGCCTGCCGCCGAAGCCCGCCGGGCCGATCCCGAAGGCGGCGCACACCCGGGCGAGCTCGCTCCCCACCTCGAGAGCGCGCTCGGGAAGCTGCGAGACGATCAGGGCGAGTGTCCCCTCGACAGCGGCCAGCGTCGCCGGGTCGTCGGTACGGATCCGGTCGCCGTCGGCGGCCGGCGTCGTGCACGCAGCCACACTGCGCCCATGCGCGTGCACCAGGCACAGCCGGCAGCTCCCACTCGGCGAGAGCCGGTCGTCGTGGCAGAGGGTGGGCACCTCCACGTTCGCCGCGCGCACGGCGTCGAGCAGCCTCGCGCCGGCCGGCACCTCGACCGGACGGCCGTTCACCTCGACCTTCACCTCTGCTCCAGTTCCTCGCCGTAGATGCGGCGGAGGCCCCTGACGGCGGCCGGCAGGCTCTGGCCGAAGCCACAGAGGCTCGCGTGTTGCATCGCGTGGAGCACCTGCTCGAGCGCCTCGGGGTTGCCCTCGCCCGCAGCGGCGCGGCCTGCGAGCTCCAACCCGCGGCGGCTGCCGACGCGGCAGGGCGAGCAGCTGCCGCAGCTCTCGTCGGCGGCGAAACGCCAGAGGTGCTGCAGCAAGGCGGGGCCGGGAATCCTCTCGTCGAAGGCGATCAGGCTGCCGTGGCCGAGCGACACCCCGCGCTTGGCCAGCGCCTCGATCGTGAGCGGGACCTCGAGCTCGTCCGGCGCCAGGAATCCCCCGAGCGGGCCGCCGATCTGGAGCGACCGCAGCCGTCCGGCGCGAAGCCCGCCGCCCAGCCCCTCGTAGATCTCGGCGATCGACGTGCCGAACTCGACCTCGTAGACACCGGGGCGTGTGAAGCGCTCGTTGAGACAGACGAGCTTCGTCCCGCGGTCGGCCCCGGAGCCCTTCTCGGCGTAGGCCTCGCCGCCCCGAGCGACGATCCACTGGAGCGCCGAGAGCGTCTCGACGTTGTTGACCGCGGTCGGGATGCCGTAGAGCCCGCCGCGGCCCGCCGGGAACGGCGGGCGCGCCGCCGCCCCTCCTCGCAGACCCTCCATCGAGTGCAGCAGCGCGGTCTCCTCGCCCGCGACGTACGAGCCCGCGCCCTCGAACACGTCGATCTCGAGGTTGAAGCCGGCGCCGTGGATGTTCGAGCCGAGGTGACCCGCGTCGCGGGCCTCCAGGACCGCGGCGGAGAGCGCGTCACGTGCCGCCGGGTACTCCGATCTGACATAGACGTAGCCTTGGCTCGCGCCGCAGGCGAGTGCCGCGAGAGCTACTCCCTCGAGCACGCCGTGCGGGTCGCGTTCCATCAGCAGCCGGTCGGCGTAGGAGCCGGGATCGCCTTCGTCGCCGTTCGCGATCACACGCTTTGCGCCGCCGGAGGCCTCCCGAAGCAGGCTCCACTTGCGGGCGGTCAGGAAGCCGGCGCCGCCGCGGCCCCGGAGGCGGGACTGCTCGACCTCTCTGATGACCCGAGCGGCGCCGTCCCCGTCGCCGAGCACCTGTTCCCAGACGCTCCAGGCGGGCGGGCCGTGGCCGAGCAAGCGTGCGAGCAGGATCGGCTCGCCGGTCGGGGCCGCGAAGGGGATCGGTGGGTCGACCCGAGCTGCGCGGCCGCCGAGCTGGGCGTCGAGGTCGGCGCCGGCGTAGGCCGCCTCTCCATCGAGCGCGGACGGAGACGCGTAGCAGTAGCCGAGGCAGTAGACGCGCTCGGTACCGCCGGGCCCGGAGCCCTGCGCCACCTCAAGGCGGACGTCCTCGACGTGAGCACCGCAAGTTGCGGCGAAACAGGCGCTGCCGTCGCAGACGCGTACCGTGCGGCCGCTGCGCGGCTCGAACCCGAGGTCGGCATAGAAGGAAGCCGCGCCGTAGACGTGCGCGCGGGGAAGGCCGAGCTCGGCGGCGATCCGCTCGACGTCGTCGGCGCCGATCCGCCCACGTTCGGCCTTGGCACGCCGCAGGCGTGCGAGCACGTCGGTCGCGCCGCGGTGGTAGCGGCGCTCGAGCTCGACGGTTGCCTGGCGGGGCTCGCGGGTCATCTGACCGGCGGCCCTCCACGGGCGGCGGGCGGCCGGCGGAGGTGGACGGACGCCTCGACCGGCGGCCGCTCGCAGCGTTGCTCGTTCGACTGGTCCCCCGTCATGCGGCTGGCCCACGCTCCTCGGCTTGCTCGGCGATCGTAACGCGGCGATCCTCGCGCGGGCGGCCTGGCACCGCATCCGGGCAACTACCGATCGTGGTGTGGGTTGTCACGGTCGCTGCGCGTCTCGCGGGGCGACCGCGATCGTGATGCCCGCCGGGCCCGGCCCGGGCGGACGGTAGCGTTCGACCGATGGTCGACTCCCTCCCGAGTGCCGTCGAGCGGGTCGAGATCGTGCGCCTGCCCGAGCGGGAGCGCCGACTCGACGCGGTCGCGGTCGAGGAGCCGCTCGAGATCCGGGTCGAGGGCACCCCCCTCGCGGTGACGATGCGCACGCCGGGACACGACGAGGAGCTCGCGCTCGGCTTCTGCCTCTCCGAGGGGATCCCTGCCGTGTCGGCGGCGCCGACGGCCGACTTCGCCGCGAATACGATCGAGCTCCGGGCGGCCGCGTTCGACCGCGCCCGCGTGCAGCGGAGCTTCTACACCTCGTCCTCGTGCGGGGTGTGCGGCAAAGGAGCCCTCGAAGCGGTCGCGCTCGAGGCCCCGCGGGTCTCGAGCCGGCTGATCGTGCCCTCCGCGATCATCGCCGGGCTCCCGGGCGTGCTGCGTGCCTCGCAGGAGGCATTCGCCGCCACCGGCGGGCTGCACGCAACAGGCCTGTTCGACGCCGAGGGATCGTTGCTCTGCCTGCGCGAGGACGTGGGCAGGCACAACGCGCTCGACAAGGTAGTCGGCTGGGCGTTCCTCGCCGGGCGACTACCGCTCTCCGAGGCGATCCTCTGCCTCAGCGGTCGGATCTCGTTCGAACTCGTCCAGAAGGCCGTCGCTGCGGGTTGTCCGATCCTGGCCGCCGTCGGCGCGCCGTCCAGCCTCGCGATCGCGCTCGCCCGCGACCGCTGCGTGACGCTGTGCGGGTTCGTCCGCGACGGGCACCTCAACCTCTACAGCGAGCCGTGGCGCTTGCGGGACTGACGGGCATCCTGCTCGTCGGCGGCGACTCGAGCCGCTTCGGCTCTCCGAAGGCGCTCGCGCTGCTCGACGGCGAGACGCTCGCAGAGCGCGCCTGGCGGGTGCTCGGCGAGGCCTGTGAGCACCGCCTCGCCGTCGGCAAGGCAGAAGACGCGCTCGGCCTCCCCTTCCCGGTGCTCGACGACGGTCGTGAGGTGCGCGCGTCGATCGTCGGACTCGTCGCCGGCCTCCACGCCGCCCCGACCGAGCTCTGCGTCGTGCTGCCGGTCGACTGCCCGCTCGTCACAGCCGAGACGCTCCACCGGCTCGCAGACGCCTGCCGCGACGTGGCCGTGTCGCAGCTGGGGCCGCTTCCCGGTGCCTTCCGCAAGCGCGCACTGCCCGCGCTCGAAGCCGGCGAGCTGTCGATCCGGCGGGCGATCCGCCCGCTGGACACGGTCGTGGTCGAGATCGACCCGGCGCTGCTCGCCAACGTCAACACTCCCGCGGCGCTCGCGGCGCTCGCGGTGAGCTTCCGGCGCTGAGGCGGCCTACGGATTTCCCGAAGCCGGAGACGGGGTGTCCACGGATGCCGGCGCGTCCGCGATCGCAGAGGCTTCTGTCATGGAAACCACATTCGTCCCCGCCCTCCGGTCGGCCGCCGAGCTCGCCGGATCGCTCGGCCTCGAGCCCGACGAGGTTCAGTCGTACGGCGACAGTGCCGCCAAGATCGAGCTTTCCGCCATCGACCGTCTTTCCGCCGAGCCCAGCGGGCGGATCGTCTCGGTCACCGCGATGACTCCGACCAAGTTCGGCGAGGGCAAGACCACGACCGCGATCTCGCTCGTCGAGGGCCTCGGCCTGCTCGGCGAGCGCCCGATCCTCTGCCTGCGCGAGCCGTCTCTCGGCCCGGTGTTCGGGATCAAGGGCGGCGGAACCGGCGGCGGGCGCGCCCAGGTCGTGCCGATGGAGCAGATCAACCTTCATTTCACCGGCGACATCCATGCGATCGGCGCCGCCAACAACCTGCTCGCGGCGATGATCGACGCCCACCTGATGCAGGGCAACGAGCTCGGGCTCGACCCGCACTCGATCAGCTGGCGGCGCTGCCTCGACATGGACGACCGCGTCCTGCGCGAGATCGTGGTCGGGCTCGGGCCTCGCGTGAACGGCAACCCGCGCGAGACGGGCTTCGACATCACGGCGGCCTCGGAGGTGATGGCGATTGTCGCGGTCGCGCGCGATCTCGCCGACCTGCGCGAGCGGCTCGGGGCGATCACGGTCGGCTCGACCTTCGAGGGCGCACCCGTGACTGCCGAGCAGATCGGCGCGGCTGGCTCGATGACCGTCCTGCTCAAGGAGGCTCTGAAGCCGAACCTCGTGCAGACGGCCGAGGGTCAGCCGGCGCTCGTCCACTGCGGCCCCTTCGCCAACATCGCCCACGGGAACAACTCGATCGTCGCCGACCTGCTCGCGCTCAAGCTCGGCGACTGGATCGTCACCGAGAGCGGGTTCGGCACCGACATGGGCTTCGAGAAGTTCGTCGACATCGTCTGCCGCAAGGCCGCCATCGCCCCCAGCGTCGTCGTCCTCGTCGCGACGATCCAGGCGCTCAAGCATCACGGCGGCGGCATCGACGGCGGAGTCGACGCGCTCGAGCGCGGGGTCGACAACCTGCGTGCCAACCTCAACATCATCCGCAGCTTCGGGCTGCCGTGCGTGATCGCGGTCAACCGCTTCCCCGGCGACTCGGCCGGCGACATCGACGCGGCCACGCGCCTCGCGAGCGAGCTCGACGCGGAAGGCGTCGCCGTCAACTCGGGCTTCGAGGAGGGCGGAAGCGGCGGGGTGGCACTGGCCGAGGCCGTCGTAGAGGCCGCCGCAATCTCCTCGACGCCGTCGTTTCTCTACCCGCTCGACGACCCGATCGAGCAGAAGATCGCGGCGATCGCGACCCGCGCCTACGGCGCGGCCGGGGTCGAGCTCTCGCCCACTGCGCGCGCTCAGGCCGACGCCTTCGAGCAGGCAGGGCTCGGGCGGCTTCCGATCTGCATGGCAAAGACGCACCTCTCCCTCTCGCACGACCCCGCCCTGATTGGCGCGCCGGCCGGGTTCACGCTGCCGGTGCGCGAGCTGCGGGCCTACACGGGCGCCGGCTGGATCGTGGCGATCTGCGGCGACATGCAGACGATGCCGGGCCTAGGGAAGAGTCCCGCGGCCTTCGAGATCGATCTCGGTCCCGACGGCCGCACCGTCGGGCTCTTCTAGTCGG
>DATKRX010000047.1:0-3885 GCA_035531915.1 Gaiellaceae bacterium
GATCCAGGCGGCCGCCTCGGCCTGCTTGGTGTAGGGACCCCACGAGAACGGCCGCGTCACCTCGGGGTCCGAGGCGAGCTCGAAGAGGCGCGGTGCGTCCTCGGCGTGCGGATAGCGCAATGTCAGCCGTACGCCGGCGACCGTGAGCGCTTCCGGCACTAGTAGCCGAGCGCGAACTTCGCGTCGTCGCTCATCAGGTCCGGCGTCCACGGTGGCGTGAAGACCATCGTTGAGGACACCGAATCGACATCCTCGAGCTCGGAGACGAACTCCTCGATCTGCTCGCTGACCTGCGGGCCGATCGGGCAGCCCGGTGAGGTGAGGGTGAACGTGACCTGGACGCTCGCGCCGGTGATCTCGATGTCGTAGATGAGGCCGAGCTCGACGAAGTCGAGCCCGAGCTCGGGATCGATCACGTTGGTGAGGGCGTCCTCGACGTCTTCGCGCGTTGGCATGCGACTGATGTTAGTGGGCGCTGTCGCGTAGCCTGCCCGGTGTGAGCGAAGCCTGGTCCTTCAGCCTTGCCGATCGGCGCTCCGGCCTCTACTGCTACGGCTCGCACGGGCGGGCGGTGATCGCCGCGGACGGCACGCGCGCCGACGCCGCGCTGTCGGGCGAGGGGCCGTTCACCGCCGCCGTCGAGGGTCTCGGCGAGTTCGAGCTAGAGGCCCTCGGGGCGCCGGTGATCTTCGGGCAGTCGCGGCGGCGCGAGTGGATCTGCCGGATCCGCGGCCAGTCGAGCGGCTACGGCTCGGTGGCGCTCGGCGCTGCGCTCGGCGATCTCGCACTGCGTCGCAGCCTGTGGGTTTGCCTCGCCGGCGAGCTCGTCGTGGTCGGACTCGCCGAGGCGGCCGGCGCCTCGGTGCCCCATGGCGAGGAGGAGCTCGAGGTCCACGTCGCGCGCGGCGAGCCACTCGAGCCGGCAATCGTCGCGGACCCACGCCTTTCGAGCACCTACGACTCCGACGGCCGCGTGCTGCGCGCCGGATTAGAGCTCTGGGAGGATGAGACCGAGGGAGAGCGTGAACGCGGCGGTGCTCTGCGCCTGACCGGAGAGCGACTGGCGAGCGCGCAGCTCGACGGCGTGAGCGTGGCGTTCATTGCCTGGCATCGCTCCAATCACACGGGCACCGGCTGCTACGCGATCGAGCGCGCCGGCTGAGCCGGCAGCTCAGACGACGAGCGCCGCGCCGCCGCGGCGGGGGTCCCCGCCGCCCGAGAACGACCCGTCACGATCGCGTGCCGCCGCCTGAGCTCCGCCGAAGAAGAGGTTGGGCTCGCGAAATCGCGTGACGCTGCGCCCGCATCGCTCGAGCGCAGCGACATCGATCCCCGGCTCGGCGTAGACGACGCCATCCTCAAAATGAACGCGCGGCGCCTCGACGGCCGCCTGAGCCGGCAGGCCCTCGTCCAAGCAACGGATGATGGTCTGGAGGATCGCCGAGCGGATCCGGTTCGAGCCAGCGCTGCCGACGGCGAGCTCGGGCCGCCCATCGGCGAGCACCACGGTCGGGGACATCATGCTCGGCAGCCGCCTGCCGGGTGGGTAGCGATGGAAGCCGAGCGGATTGAGGTCCTGCTCGCCGAGCATGTTGTTCAGGTGCACGCCCGTCCCGGGCACGATCACGCCCGAAGCCGAACCGTTTGAGGAGGTCACCGAGCAGGCCCAGCCGTCCTCGTCGAGCACGGAGACATGCGTCG
This sequence comes from Gaiellaceae bacterium, assembly GCA_035531915.1. Taxonomy (GTDB): domain Bacteria; phylum Actinomycetota; class Thermoleophilia; order Gaiellales; family Gaiellaceae; genus PALSA-600. The sequence continues at coordinate 1,702 of DATKRX010000047.1, forward strand.
TCGATCCGAGTGGACCGCTCCGGGGCGGCAGGAACGCGTGCGCGAACTGCGGGTCGCCGAGGCCGACCAGGAACTCCGGCGTGCGCTCGCTCTGCGTGCGCTCCATTACCTCGATGACCCGCTCGAGCGGCGGCGCCCCCGGGGTCAACTCGAACAGCTCGAGCGCCAGGGCGATGAGGATCCCGCCCGCCGAAGGGGGCGGGTTCGTGAGCACCTCACGTCCGCGGTAGGGCACGCGCAGAGGGTCACGATCGAGCACTGTGTAGGCGCGCAGGTCGGCCGCCGTGACGATGCCACCGCGCTCTGCGAGCCAGTCGACGATCGCGGCCGCCACCTCACCCTCGTAGAACGGCCCCGCGCCTCGGGCACCGAGCAGCTCGAGCGCGTCTGCCAGCTCGGGCTGAACGACGCGATCACCGGCGCGCAGGAGGCGTCCTTGCGGGGCGAACAGCGCGCACGCCTGCGGGGTCGAACGGATCGTCGCCTCGAGGATCTCGACGACATAGGCCTGCTGGCGGTTGAGCTCGACTCCCTCGCGCGCGAGCGCCGCGGCCGGCTCGGCGAGCTGCAAGAGCGGTAGGCGCCCGAAGCGCTCGGCGGCGGCGCAGATCCCGGCGGGCATGCCGAACGTGCCGACTGACGCGGGCCCGACGTTGAAGGTCTGAGCGGCGTCGCCGAAGGAGACTGAGATCGGGATGAGGTCACCGAGAAGGTCGAGATCGGCCTCTCGTCCCGGAGCCTCGACGAAGAAGTCGAGCAGTACGGGCTCCGCGCCAGGCGCGACGACCAGCATGTAGCCGCCGGCACCGAGGCCGGTGAGCAGCGGCTCACAGGCGAACGACGCGAGCATCGCCGCGATTGCACCGTCAACCGCGTTGCCTCCGGCACGTAGCGCGTCCGCACCCGCGCGCGCACTGACTGCGTGCCCCGCAGCGATCACCCCGAGCTGTCGCGACTCGCGGCCCACGAGCGCCGGGATCATCGCAGCCGAGGCCGGTCTAATTGTTATTGCCGAGGCGGTCCCAGGCGTAGAGCTCGACGCATTCGTCGGCGAGCTCGGCGGCACGGGAGCGGGAGAGACGCGGAAGGATCTCTGCCAGCGCGTGCTCCTCGGCGCGACCGGAGTCGAATGCCTCCTCGCTCGAGAGGTCGGCGGCGACCTTCAGGGCCTCGCGGCGGTGCTCGCCAAGCGAGGGATAGATCGAGAGCAGGAAGGCCGTGTTGGCGATCGGCTGCCCGATTGTCTCGAGCGAAGCGTGCCAGGCGGCGAGCATCGAGAGGTCGTCGGCGTCGAGCTCCGAGACCGCCTGGGTGTAGTGAGCGACCAGCTCGCGCTCAGGGATCTCGTCGACCCAAGCATGGAAGACCTCGCCGACCAGCTGCCGGCGCGCTTCACGGCCGACAGACTCCGCGATGACGCGGATCGCGTCGTGCGGCTCGATGAAGCAAAGCGCCATTTCCAAAGGCTCCTAGGGCTCTCAAGCCTAGGGCCAGCGGTGGACGTCACACGGGTCTTTTCTTGGCCCGTTGGCCGTGGGCGGCGGCTACTTGTGCTTCGGCTTCTTGTGCTTCTTGCTGCCCGTGTTGAACGGGCAGGTCTTCTGGCCGCGGACGTGCTCGTAGAAGACACAGTAGGCCGGGCGTGGTTTCCCAATCGCATTCGTGAGGCCAGCGTCGAAGCCGCCGTTGGGAGCCCCGCCGCCGTAGAAGCTGTAGACGTACAGCCGCTTGATCCGCGAGCTCGAGTCCGCAAGGGAGAACATGTACTTGGTCGCCTTCGCCTGGCGGCTGAGGCTGTACTTGAACGAGGGCTTGAACTCGGCGAGGCCGCCGGTCTCGGTCAACCACAGCTGGCCCGGGATGTCCCTGAGGACAGCGCGCGTGCCGTTGTCCTCGAAGCGGTTCGTCTCGCTGTAGTTGTGGAGGCCCCAGATGTGCGGCATGTTCCGCTTGCCGACGTAATGCTTGAAGGCGTCGATGTAGTGGAGCGTCGCAGTGGTGTTAGTTGAGTCGAGGACATCGAGGCCGACGATCGTGCAGGTCGGGCAGACCGCCTTCAGCGCCAGGTAGTACTTGGCGGACTGCTTCGGAGTCGGGCTGTTGTAGTTGTCGCCGCGAGCGCGCACATTGCCGCGGTTGACCTCGTTCCACGGCTGCAGCTCGTTGATGTAGGGGAACTTCGTA
>DATKRX010000048.1:0-3626 GCA_035531915.1 Gaiellaceae bacterium
GAGGGGCACAACCTGCAGGAGCACTCCGTGGTGCTCGTCCGCGGCGGTCGCGTCAAGGACCTTCCTGGCTTCCGCTACAAGGTGATCCGAGCCGCGCTCGACGCCTCGGGCGTCGCAGACCGCAAGCAGGGCCGTTCGAAGTACGGCGCAAAGCGGAGCGCAAGCTAGTGCCCCGCAGAGCAGAGATCACCCCGCGCCCGGTCATCTCGGACCCGGTCTACGACAGCCAGCTCGTCACGCAGCTGATGAACCGCGTGATGCGCGACGGCAAGAAGTCGACCGCCGAGTCGATCGTCTACGGCGCGCTCGAGCGGGTCGGCGAGAAGACCGGCCGGCCGCCCGTCGAGGTGCTGGAGCAGGCCGTGAAGACGGTCACGCCGGTGCTCGAGGTCAAGTCGCGCCGCGTCGGCGGCGCGAACTACCAGGTGCCGGTCGAGGTGCCACAGCGCCGCGGCCGTACGCTGGCGCTCCGCTGGATCGTCACCTACTCGCGCGACCGGCGCGAGAAGCACATGGCCGACAAGCTGGCCGGCGAGATCATGGACGCGCTCGAGCAGCAGGGGAACGCGTACAAGCGCAAAGACGACATGTATCGGATGGCGCAGGCCAACAAGGCCTTCGCCCATTACCGCTGGTAGGGACAGGAGAGTTTTGGCTGTAACGGAGGCAGAGGTGGCGCTGGACCGCGTCCGCAACATCGGGATCATGGCCCACATCGACGCGGGCAAGACCACGACGACGGAGCGGATCCTCTACTACACCGGCCGCACCCACAAGATGGGTGAGGTTCACGAGGGTGCCGCGACGATGGACTGGATGGCGCAGGAGCAGGAGCGCGGCATCACGATCACGTCTGCTGCGACGACGGCGACGTGGCGCAACCATCGCATCAACATCATCGATACGCCCGGACACGTGGACTTTACGGTCGAGGTCGAGCGCAGCCTGCGCGTGCTCGACGGCGCCGTGGCCGTCTTCGACTCCGTCGCCGGCGTTCAGCCCCAGTCCGAGACCGTCTGGCGGCAGGCCGACAAGTACAAGGTGCCGCGGATCGCGTTCATCAACAAGATGGACCGCACCGGCGCGAACTTCTTCGCCGCCGTGCAGTCGATGGTCGAGCGCCTCGGCGCGAACGCCATCCCGATCCAGCTGCCGATCGGCCAGGAGGACAAGCACACCGGTGTCATCGACCTCGTCGAGATGAAGGCGATCGTCTACAAGGACGACCTCGGCGAGGAGTTCGACACGACCGACATCCCGGCCGAGCTTTCGGAGCAGGCGACCGAGTACCACCACCAGCTGGTCGACGCCGTCTCGAACTTCGACGACGAGGTGCTCGGCGCGTACCTCGAGGACGAGTCCTCCGTGACCGCCGACATGCTGAAGCGCGCAATCCGCGCCGCGACGCTCGCCGACGAGATCACGCCGGTGCTGCTCGGCAGCGCGTTCAAGAACAAGGGCGTGCAGCCGCTGCTCGACGCCGTGATCGACTACCTGCCGAGCCCGCTCGACGTGCCCGCGATCATGGGCATCGACCCGAAGACCGAGGCCGAGCTCTCGCGCGGCGCCTCGCCCGACGAGCCGTTCAGCGCACTCGCCTTCAAGGTGATGTCCGACCCGTACGTCGGCAAGCTCACCTACTTCCGCGTCTACTCGGGGAAGATCAAGGCCGGCGACCGCGTCCTGAACACGACCACCGGCAAGACCGAGCGGATCGGGCGCATCCTCCAGATGCATGCGAACCACCGCGAAGAGCGCGCAGAGATCGGCGCGGGCGACATCGCCGCCGGTGTCGGCCTCAAGTCGACGACGACGGGCGACACGCTCTCGGTCGAGAGCGCGCCGATCGTGCTCGAATCGATGACCTTCCCCGAGCCGGTGATCGCGGTCGCCGTCGAGCCGAAGTCGAAGGCGGACCAGGACAAGCTCGGCAACGGCCTGGCGCGCCTCGCCGAAGAGGATCCGACCTTCCGCGTCGAGTCCGACGAGGAGACCGGCCAGACCCTCATCTCGGGCATGGGCGAGCTCCACCTCGAGATCATCGTCGACCGTCTCAAGCGCGAGTTCAACGTCGACGCGAACGTCGGCCGCCCGCAGGTCGCCTATCGCGAGACGATCGGCAAGCCGGCGGAGCGCATCCAGGGCAAGTTCGTGCGCCAGACCGGCGGCTCGGGCCAGTACGGCGACGCGGTGATCAACCTCCTGCCGCAGGAGCCGGGCAAGGGCTACGAGTTCGTCGACAAGATCGTCGGCGGCAAGATCCCGAAGGAGTACATCAAGCCGATCGACGAAGGCATCCGCGAGGCGATGGGCAGCGGCGTGCTCGCCGGCTACCCGGTCGTGGACGTCAAGGTCGAGCTGATCGACGGCAGCTACCACGACGTCGACTCGAGCGAGCGCGCCTTCAAGATCGCCGGCTCGATGGCGTTCAAGGAAGCGATGAAGCGTGCGAAGCCGAAGCTGCTCGAGCCGATGATGGCGGTCGAGGTCACGACGCCCGAGGACTACGTCGGCGACGTGATGGGCAACCTCGCTTCCCGCCGCGGGCGCGTCGGGGAGATGACGCCCGTCGGCAACGCCCAGGTCATCAAGGCGAGCGTTCCGCTGAGCGAGATGTTCGGCTACGCCACCGACCTGCGGTCGATGTCACAGGGCCGCGCAGATTTCACCATGCAGTTCGACCGGTACGAGGATGTGCCGGCATCGATCGCTACCGAAATTACCGAGCAGGGCTCGGGATCCTAAGTAAAGGAAGGACGGGAATGGCCAAGCAGAAGTTCGAGCGCACCAAGCCGCACCTCAACGTCGGCACGATCGGGCACATCGACCACGGGAAGACGACGCTGACCGCTGCCATCTCGAGCGTGCTCTCGAAGAAGGGCGGGGGCGGACAGGTGAAGAGCTTCGCCGAGATCGACAACGCTCCCGAAGAGCGCCAGCGCGGCATCACGATCAACACGTCGCACGTCGAGTACGAGACGGACAACCGTCACTACGCGCACGTCGACTGCCCGGGCCACGCCGACTACATCAAGAACATGATCACGGGCGCCGCCCAGATGGACGGCGCGATCCTCGTGGTCTCGGCCGCCGACGGCCCGATGCCGCAGACGCGTGAGCACATCCTCCTGGCCCGCCAGGTCGAGGTGCCCTACATCGTCGTCGCGCTCAACAAGGCCGACATGGTCGACGACGAGGAGCTCCTCGAGCTCGTCGAGCTCGAGGTCCGCGAGCTGCTGTCGAAGTACGAGTACCCCGGCGACGACATCCCGATCGTCCGCTGCTCGGCGCTGAAGGCGCTCGAGGGTGACGAGGCCTGGGAGGAGAAGATCGTCGAGCTCATGGCCGCGGTCGACTCCTACATCCCGGAGCCCGTCCGCGACGCGGATAAGCCGTTCCTGATGCCGATCGAGGACGTGTTCACGATCACGGGCCGCGGCACCGTGGTGACGGGCCGTGTCGAGCAGGGCAAGATCGAGGTGGGCAACGAGATCGAGATCGTCGGCATCCACCCGGCGGTGCACAAGACCGTCGTCACGGGCCTCGAGATGTTCCAGAAGTCCCTCGACTTCGCACAAGCGGGCGATAACGCCGGTGCGCTTCTCCGCGGTGTCAAGCGTGAAGAG
>DATKRX010000049.1:0-17297 GCA_035531915.1 Gaiellaceae bacterium
GAGGAGCCACTCGAGGTCGAGATCACGACCGATTCGCTCCAGCTCTTCCTCAAGGACATAGGCAAGGTCGAGCTGCTCACAGCGGCGCAGGAGGTCGAGCTCGCGAAGCGGATCGAGCGCGGCGACCATGGCGCCAAGCAGGCGATGGTCGAAGCGAACCTCCGCCTCGTCGTCTCGATTGCCAAGCGCTACAGAAATCAGGGCCTGCCGTTCCTCGACCTGATCCAGGAGGGGACGATCGGCCTTGTCCGCGCCGCCGAGAAGTTCGACTACCGGAAGGGCTTCAAGTTCTCGACCTACGCCACGTGGTGGATCCGGCAGGCAGTCGCGCGTGCGCTCGCCGACAAGGGGCGCACGATCCGCATGCCGGTGCATGTCGTCGAGAAGCTGAACAAGATCACCCGCACCGAGCGCAAGCTTCGGGCTGAGCAGGGTCGGGAGCCGAGCTCGGCTGAGATCGCCGTCGAGCTCGAGATGACGATCGAGGAGGTCGACCAGATCCGCCGTACCTCGCAGACACCAGTCTCGCTCGAGAAGCCTGTCGGCGACGACGACGAGTCCGAGTTCGGTCACTTCATCGAGGACGAGTCCGAGCCCCTTCCGGATGAGGTGGCCGGGCTGTCCCTGCGCAACGAAGCGCTCTCGCGCGCTCTCGCGATGCTCGGCGACCGCGAACGGAAGGTGCTCGAGCTCCGCTTCGGGTTGAACGGCGAGGCGCCCCGTACGCTTGACGAGGTGGGCAGGGCGTTCAACGTCACCCGGGAGCGGATCCGGCAGATCGAGAACCACGCGCTCAAGAAGCTGCGGGCGCTTTCGGAGTCGCAGATGCTCCGCGACGTCGCCTAGCTAGTTCCCGGCGAGGTAGCGAACGACGTCGGCGGCGTCGGCCTCGAGTGCCTCCCGGGTCGACTCCGTAAGGGGACCGAACGGCTCGAGCGCGACCTTGCCGGCGGCGAGCGACCAGGTTGCGACCGCCTTGCCCTCGACGAGGGCGAACGGTCGGAAGATCCCGCTCACCGTGACGAGGCTCACAGCTCCGGCGAGGACCGCCTCCCGCGAGACCCAGCCGAGCAGGAGCGGGTCGAAGGCGCCGAGAAGTTGCGGCGGCGCAAGCGCGTAGCGCCGGCACGCCTGGAGGGATACGAGCCCGTCTTCCGACCGCTCGACGAGCTCGGCTCCGATCCTGTGGAGGCCTGCGCGGGCATCCCGGAGCGGGAGGCCGGCCCATCTCGCGAGGTCGCGATCATCGGCGGGGCCGTGACCGGCGAGATAGCGCCGCGCCAGCTCTTCGAGTGCGCGGTCGCGCTCGACAGGCGGCCGCTCTCCGAGCCAGTCGCGGACAAGGACATGGGCGTGGTCGCGCCCGACCATCGGCCCGCGAACGGTCAGACCGCGCAGGCTCGCGAGCAGGAGCAGCTGGACGAGTGCCTGCCCGGCGGTCGGAACGTCGGCCCGGTCGAGCCGCTCCGCGAGCTGGGTTCGCGTCAGCGGCCCCTCATCGGCCAGTGAGCGCTCGATCGTCTCGACGCCACGCTCGGCGGCCGCAGGGCTGACGCCTTCCTGGGCGAGACGCCGTGCGTTTGCAGCATGGAGAGGAGGCGTCGTCAAGGCGTGGAGCCACGGGTAGTCCTCGCTCCGGACGAGGTGCAGGGTGCCGCGGTTCAGCCACGTGATCAGGAGCGTGCGCTCCTCGCTCAACGCACGGTCGACATCGGCCGCGGTAAGCCCTTCTGTCCGCGCTCGAACGGCAAGCCGGGCACCCCGTGGATCCTGACCCTGAACGGCGAGGAGCCGTTCGACGACGCCCTCGGGGCTTCGCGCAGGCGGCCCGGAGAGCAGCTGAGCGCGAAGCCGCTCGGCGGTCGGCACGGTCGGCATGCCTGCATAGGATTACACTGCCCGATCGTGGCGACCGAGTGGTTCGACGAGCTCGCGCAGTTCCTGCGTATCCCTTCGGTCAGCGCCGACCCGGCGCACGGCGCCGATGTCACGCGTGCCGCCGATTGGGTGCGTGACTTCATCCGTGGCGCAGGCGGGGAGGCGGAGCGCGTCGACTGGCACGGCCAGCCGCTCGTGATCGGCGAGATCCGGGCCGACAAGGGTGGGCCCGTGCCCACAGTCCTCTGTTACGGGCACTTCGACGTGCAGCCGCCCGAGCCGCTCGAGCTCTGGGAGAGCGACCCGTTCGAGCCCGAGATCCGCGACGGCTATCTCTACGGCCGCGGTACCGTCGACGACAAGGGCCAGCTCTACATGCTGCTCGCGGGTGCGCGCGAGCTCGCCCGCGCCGGCGAGCTACCGGTCAATGTTCGTTTCTGCTGCGACGGTGAGGAGGAGGTCGGCGGCCATTCGATCGTCGACTTCTTGGGAGCCGACGAGCGGGGGGCCGACGCCGCGGTCATCTTCGACACCGACATGATCCGGCGTGGCCTGCCCGGCTTCACGCTCTCTACGCGGGGCCTCGTGTACTTCCATCTCACGATGCGGACGGGAGAGCGCGACCTTCACTCGGGGCTCTACGGCGGGGCTGCGCTGAACGCGGCGCACTCGTTGGCAAGGACGATCTCAGGGATCGTGGCCCGTGACGGACGCCTGGCCGAACCGTTACGGAAGGGACTTATCCCGCCGACCGAGGCCGAGCTTGCTGGTTGGGCTCTACTTCCCAACGGCGGAGACGAGCTCGAGAGCCTCGGGGCCCGGCCGGCCGACTCGCGTGCCGCCGAGGAGTTCTACCTGCGGACGTTCGCTGAGCCGGCGCTCGATGTGAACGGGTTCGAGAGCGGCTCGCCGCACCTCCAGAAAACGGTGCTGCCGGTGGAAGCGGTCGCGAACCTCTCGATCCGGCTCGCCCCGGGGCAGAGCGTGGACGAGATCGCGCAGGAGCTCGAACGGATGCTGCTCGAGGCTGCACCCGAGGGAGCGACGCTCGACATCGCGCGACTGTCGTCGTCCCCGCCGGGACTCGTCCCGCCGGACGCGAAGGCGATCCGGCTCGGGCTCGACGCGTTCGAACGTGCGATCGGGGTGCGGCCCGCACTGATCCGCTCCGGCGGCACGCTGCCGGTGGTGCCCGCGCTCACCGACAAGCGCATCCCGGCGATCGTCACCGGGTTCGGGCTCCCGGACTCGAATATCCACTCGCCCAACGAACGGCTGCTCGCCGAGTACGTGCCGCTCGGGATCGCCGCTGCACGCGAGCTCTTCCGGGAACTGGCCGGCCTCTAGATCCAGATTTAGAGACGGCGAGGGCGCCGTCGAGCGGGCTCGCCGCGTACCCCCGGCCGGCGCTCAGGCCCTCGGGCATGTCGAAGTCAATCCCACGGAGGGGCGTTGTGTACCCAGCGGCCGGCGACCATCGTCGCGACCACCTCGGCGTCGAGGTCGTCCCACGGGTCGCGATCGAGCACCACCAGGTCGGCGGCGTAACCGGGGAGCAGCCTGCCCCTCGACCGCTCCTCGCCGGTCAGCCAGGCGGGCGTCAACGTCGTCGCCTCGAATGCCTGCTGAACACTGAGCGCCTGCTCCGGATGCCAGCCCGACCGGGAGTCGATCGTCCGGCGCACAGCCGCGCGCACGCCCGCGAGCGGATCGAGCTCCTCGATCGGAGCGTCGGAGCCGTTCGCGACCACCGCGCCGGAGTCCCAGAGCGACCTGTAGGCGTAGGCGCCGTCAGTCTTTCCAGCCCAGAGGCGATCCGCGAGATCACGATCAGACGTCGCATGGGAGAACTGCACCGAACAGGCCACTCCGAGTGCCGCGAACCGAGGCAGATCTGCCGTAGAGAGCAGCTGCGCGTGCTCGACGCGATGGCGCAGGCCGAGCGGCGCCCACACAGGCCGAGTCCGCTCGAAAGCGTCCAACGCCTCGCGGTTGGCGCCGTCGCCGATCGCATGCACCGCGACCGGGAAGCCGGCTTCGGCGCCGGCGAGCACGATCTCGGCAAGTTCCTCGCCGCTGGTGATCCGGACACCCGACCCGTCGAGCATCAACGCCGTGCCCGATCCCAGCGTCCCGTCCATGAACGCCTTCAGGTAGCCGACCCGAAGGAGCGGGCTCCCGAGCCCGGACGCGATCCCGAGCTCCCGCAACTGGCCGACGCGGTTCGCCGGGATCGACTGCCAGACGCGGAGCGTGAGCAGTCCCATCCGCTCGAGCCGCTGCCAGAGCCCCAGCGCCCCGAGCCAGCCGTCCTTGTCGTGGACGGAGGTGACACCCCGGGACGAGGCGAGGCGAAGCCCCACTCGCATCGCCTCCACGTACACATCCTCGGACACCTCGAGATGCCGTTCCTTGAACCGCCACGCGGCCTCCTCGCGCAGCACCCCGGTCGGCTCGCCGCCGCCGTCGCGCTCCACGATGCCGCCCTGAACCTCGAGATCGCCGCCCGCGAGTGCGAGCGCCGCCGAGTTGAGCCAAACCGAGTGATAGTCCTTGGCGATCATCGCTGCCGGAAGGCCGCGGGTTACCTGATCGAGCCGCGCCGCCGTCGGCTCCTCACCATCCGCCCAATCGCCGCTCCGCCAACCGAAGCCACGGATCACGCGCCCGGGCGGGCGTCTCGCCGAGGCGATCCGTGCGAGCGCCTCGTCCAGCGATCTACAGCCGTCGAGCTTCACCTCGGTCTGCGCGAGCGCCCAGGTCGGGAAATGGACGTGAGAGTCGCTGAGCCCGGGTACCACGACACGGCCGCCGAGATCGACCACGTCCGGCGAGGCGAGCGCCGTCTCGTGCACGCCGACCCCGCCCGCGATCCGCTCACCCGCAATCGCGAGCGCCCGCTGCTTGGGGATCTGCGGGTCCATCGTGCGGATCACTCCGTTCTCCAGAATCACGGCTGGAATCTAGACGGCTTGGCGGCCGGGAGCAGGCAGCGACCGCGGCGCGAAACGCATCCGCGCACGGTCGCACCCGGTGCCGAGAATCGACGGGGGCCGATGCGCTCAGCCGTCGTACGGGATTCTGAGCGCGTCGACGATCGCCTGCGCTCGCGCTCGCGCCTCGGCGACATCACCCGCGCGCACCGTCAGCTCGCCGATCACCGTCGGAAAGCCGTCCGCTGCCGCGGTCACCTCCTCGCCTGCTCCGACGGGGACCTCACGCTGGATCACGCACGGGTCGTCCGCGAGATGGTCGAAGAATCGTCTGTGCCCGAGCGTCCCCGAGCGGGAGGCATGCAAGAACACGGTCGCGACGCCGCAGGCCGGAAACGGGTAGGCCGCCGGAGCGACCGGTAGGCCGACCGCGACGAGAAATTGCTGTTCGACCAGGTCGATGCCGGTTACGAGACGGTGGATCTCCGCTATCACCCCGCCGCCGAGCCGGGCGTTTATCTCCAGCAGCCGTGGGCCGCGGCTCGTGTCCTTCGCCTCGGCGTGGAGCACGCCGTCCCGGAGGCCAAGCGCGAGCGCCGTGCGGACGCAGAGCTCCGTCATCGCCTCGAGCCGGTCGGGCGCGTGCGCTGAAGGCGAGTGCATGCCGGTTTCGACAAAGTAGGGCTCGTCGGTCGGCCAGTTCTCGGAGACGGCCGAGAACACGCACTCACCGCCCGAGAGCAGGATGTCGACGTCGAACTCGGTGCCGTCGAGGTACTCCTCGAGCAGCAGGTCGCAGCCCTGCCGGAAGATCGCGTTCAGCTCGGGGGTGATCAGGGCGGCGACGCGCGCATAGCCGGCCTCGAGGCTTTGAACGTCGTCGACGCGCAGGCAGCCGAGCGCCTCCGCGCCGAACACCGGCTTGATCACGGCCGGGAAGCCGACGTGCCGCGCGGCGTCACGCAGGCTCGATGCGTCGTCCAGCTCCATGAAGCGGGGGGTGGGCAGGCCCGCGTCGCGGCTCGCCTCGAGCGTCCGCAGCTTGCTGCGCGCGCTGTCAGCGGCGGCCGGGGGTATGCCGGGGAGCCCGAGCGCCGCCGCGATACGGGCCGCCGCCGGCACCGCGTCCTCCCAAAACGTCACGACACCATCGAGCAGATTCGCCTCGTCACCGAGCGCAGCGAGCACGGCATCGGCGGCTGGGCCGGGCTCGCCCGACGGATCGGCGCCGAGAAAACGCGCCGCGACCCCTTCGTCGACGAGCGTTCGCGCCCAGCTTCGACTGTCGCCGACGAGGACGAGCTCGACCCCGAGCGCAGCCGCCCGCTCGTACACGAAGCGCTTGCTGACATAGCCGGGCTCGATCACGGCGATCCGGGAACCCTCGAGCAGTGAGCGTCGGAGCTCGGCCGCTTCCGGCCCCGAACCGCGAAGGACTGCTGCGTCGATATTCGCAAGACGTGTCCGGAACGTCGCGGTGAGAGTCATCCCCGGCTCCTTCTCGTGAGCTGCAACGAGCGAAAGGATGCCGCTGATCATCCCCGCCCGTCAACTCGGTGCAAAGGTGATCATCCTCGCCGCTCGAGTGCGATAGTTGCTGAGTGGCGGCCGAGGTCGGAACGCGTGCGGCGTTCGCAGCGGTCTTCGGTACGCCGGCGCTGAGGCGTGTCCAGCTCGCGTGGGCGGCATCTCACCTCGGCCACGTCTCGATCGCCGTCGCCCTGGCCGTCTATGCCTACCGCCTCGGCGGCGCCTCGGCCGTGAGTCTCCTCTACGTGCTCCGGCTTGTGCCCGCCGCGATCGTGACGCCGTTCGCGGCGGTGCTCGGCGACCGCTTCTCTCGAGCAGGAGTCATGCTCAGCTCGAGCGCCAGTCGCTTCGTGCTCGCAGCGGCCATACCGGCTGTGGTGATCGGCGGCGCCAGCCGCTGGCTCGTCTATGCCCTCAGCATCGGCGTCGCGGTTGCGGGGACGCCGTTCCGTCCAGCGCAGGTGGCGATCCTCCCGTCGTTGGTCGATCGGCCCGAGGAGCTGACCGCGGCGAACGTCGTGGCATCGACGATCGAAGGACTCGGGTTCTTCGCTGGCCCAGCCATCGCCGGAGTGCTGCTCGCGGCGACGGGTACCACGGCAGTGTTCATATTCGTCGCAGTCGCGTTCGGGCTCTCGACGATCCTGCTCCTCCGGCCGCTGCCGGGGGTGAAGGTCGACCGAGAAGCGAACGAGCGGGACGAGGAGTCACTCGCGGAGGCGGTGCTGGCCGGGGTGCGAACGATCGGGCGCAACTCCGACTTGCGGGTGCTCGTCGGCCTCTTCACCGCGCAAATGCTCGTCGCGGGGGCTCTGGCAGTGCTCTTGGTGGTGACGGCGATCTCACTGCTGCACACCGGTTCTGCGGGTGTCGGCTGGCTCGACGCCGCGGTCGGAGTCGGCGGGGTGCTCGGGACGGTCGCGGCGGTCAGGCTCGCGGGGCGGAGGCGTCTGACGCCGCCGTTTCTGGTCGGGATCGTGCTCTGGGGGGCACCGTTCCTGGTGATCGCCGCCTCGCCCAACCTCGTCTCGGCCGTCGTCGCCTTCGGGGTGATCGGCGTCGGCAACATCCTGGTCGACGTCGCAGGCTTCACTCTTCTCCAGCGTGCTGTTGACGACGCGGTGCTCGCACGCGTCTTCGGTGCGGTCGAGGCGCTCTATTACGCAAGCGTCGCGATCGGCGCCATCATCGTACCGCCTCTCGTTTCAGCCGTCGGGGCGCGCTGGGCGCTCGTCCTCACCGGTCTTTTCCTGCCGGTGCTTGCGCTCGCCGCCGGCCCCCGCCTGCTGCGCGTCGACCGCGCAGCGGTCGCGCCGGCCTACGCGGTCGAGCTGCTGCGCGCGCTACCGTTGTTCGCGCCGCTACCCACGCTCGCCCTCGAGCGAGTCGCGCTCCACCTCCACTCGCTCGTCCTTCCGGCGGGGGTCGAGGTGATCACACAGGGCGACATCGGCGACCGCTACTACATCCTTGCGAGCGGGGCAGCCGACGTCGTGATCGACGGCCAGCTCGAGAACCGGCTCGCCCCGGGCGAGGGCTTCGGCGAGATCGCCCTCCTGCGGGACGTGCCGCGGACCGCGACGGTGACGACGACGGAGCCGAGCGAGCTGTTCGCGCTTGACCGCGAGACGTTCCTCGACGCGGTCAGCTCCGACAATCGCTCGCTCGCTGCAGCGAACGAGACGGCCAACCGGCGGCTCGGCGCGATGTCGGGAACGATTTAGCGGGCGCCGACGAAGACGAAGGCGGCGACCAGGGCGAAGGCGGCCACAAGGAGTGCGGCGGCGTCCATGATCAGCATCTTTATGGGAGCCTGATCGGCAGCGGTGGAACTAGACTGAACGGGTGCCGCACGACCCGCTGACGGCCGAGCAGCGCGAGATCCGCGACCTCGTGCGCACCCTCGCCCGCGAGCGGATCGCGCCCCGGGCCGCCGAGATCGACAAGTCGGCCGAGTTCCCGTGGGATGTCGTCGAGCTCTTCCGCGACCAGGGGATCTTCTCGACGCTCGCGGACGAGGCCTACGGCGGGATCGGGGCGAGCGCCCTGATGACGTTGGTCTCGGTCGAGGAGATCTCCAAGGTGTGCGCGACGAGTGGCCTGATCCTGGCGGTGCAGGAGCTCGGCGCGCTCGCGTTCAAGCTCTCCGGCACCGAGGAGCAGAAACGCGCGTATCTGCCGAGGATCGCCTCCGGCGAGGCGCTCTCGGCCTACGCGCTGACCGAGCCCGGCTCGGGCTCGGACGCGGCCGCGATGCGGAGCGAGGCCCGACGCGACGGCGACGACTACGTCCTCGACGGCGCCAAGCGCTTCATCACGAACGCCGGCGTGGCGCAGCTGTACATCGTCTTCGCGAAGACCGACCCAGCCGCCGGCCACAACGGCATCTCGGCCTTCGTGGTCGAGAGCACCACGCCCGGGCTCGAGATCGGCCGTATCGAGCCGAAGATGGGGGTCAAAGGCTCCACGACCGGCGAGGTCTTCTTCAGCGACTGCCGCTTCCCGGCCGTGAACCGGGTCGGCGAGGAGGGTGGCGGCTTCCGGCTCGCGATGAGGATCCTCGATCGCTCGCGCCCGGGGATCGCGGCGCAGGCGCTCGGGCTCGCGCAGGGGGCGACCGACTACGCGCTCGAGTACGCCCGCTCGCGCGAGACGATGGGCGAGCCGATCGCGAAGCATCAGCTGGTCGCCGGGATGCTGGCCGACATGGAGACGAGGTGCGAGGCGGCCCGCGGCCTGCTGTACCGCTGCGGGCAGATGATCGACGCGGGAATCGAGGGCCCCGAGCTGACGAAGCTCTCCGCGATCACGAAGCTCTTCTGCACCGACACCGCGATGGCGGTCACGACCGACGCGGTCCAGGTGCTCGGCGGGTACGGCTACATGCAGGAGTACCCGGTCGAGCGCATGATGCGCGACGCCAAGGTGACGCAGATCTACGAGGGGACGAACCAGATCCAACGGCTCGTGATCGCTCGCGAGATGCTGCGCGAGAACCGCGGGTCCGGCCTCGCGGGCGCCTGACGGCCGACCCGCCCGGGCGAGCGTTCGACCCGGTCGCCGAGGAGTACGAGTGGGCGCGCCCCGGCTGGCCGGAGGAGGTCCTCGACGGGGTCGAGGTCGAAGCGGTTCTCGACCTTGCGGCCGGCAACCGGAAAGCTGACGGGGATGCTCGTCGAGCGCTACCCGCACGTGATCGCCGTCGAGCCGAGCGACGGGATGCGACGCCTCCTCCAGCACGTCGTCCTTGGTGCCGAGTCGCGCTCCCGCGCCGTGCCGGGGATCGCGCGGGTGCTGCGACCCGGCGGAGGCTGCGTGATCTGCTTCCAACCTCTGGCGGTCGTCGTTTCGCCCGACGCTGCCTCCCGCGGCGAGGCGAGTCCTCGCGGCCGTCTTTGAGCGCGGTGGAGAGCCAGGGTGCCAGGCGATCGCGACCGGCGCTTGGAGGGATGGATTCTCAGGTGCTCCGTTCGGCCCGCTGCGCGAGTCGAACGTCGATCACCGGTTCGCCTGCGACCGCGAGGCGGTGCTCTCCTACTCCGTCTCTCCGAGCAGCATCGCCCTGCTGGCGCGCGACGAGCGGGAGGCGCTGCGCAGCGACCTCCGGCCGCTCCGCGTGGAGACGGGCTACCGGCTCGGACTGATCGCGAACATCTGGCGGGCGTCGCGGCTTTAGACTCGAACGCTGTGCCTCAGCGCGTCGAGCTCACGAACGCCGACCGGGTGCTCTTCCCGGACGAGGGGATCACCAAGCGCGACTTGTTCGACTACTACGCGGCAGTCGCGCCAGCGATCGTCCCGCACCTGTGCGACCGGCCGTTCACGATGAAGCGCTGGCGCGAGGGCCTCGCGGGCGGCAGCTTCTTCCAGAAGCAGGCGCCGAAGGGGATGCCCGCATGGATTCCGACCATGCCGTTCCAGACCTGGCCACGCGAAGGCGGCTCCAGGATGGTCGACTTCCCGCTTGTCAACTCTGCCGACGTCCTGCTCTGGATGGTGCAGATGCACTGCATCGATATGAACGCCTGGTACTCGCGGGTCGACAAGCCCGACCGGCCCGACTTCGTGCTCTTCGACCTCGACCCGCCCGACTCGGTGGAGGGCTTTCCGATGGCCGTCCGGGTCGCCCATCTGATCCGCGAGGCGCTCGATCGGTTCGAGCTCCGCGCCTACGTGAAGACGAGCGGAGCCGACGGCATCCACGTGCTCGTCCCGATCGCGCGCCGCTCCGGCTACGCGGAGACCTACAAGTTCGCCGAGCTTCTCTCCCGCCGGCTCGAGGCCGAGCACCCCGGCGAGGTCACGACCGAGTGGCTGAAGAAGAAACGGTCGGGCGTCCTTGTCGACCACCGCCAGAACGGGTGGGGGAAGACGATCGCGAGCGTCTATTCGGTGCGCCCCAAGCCGGGCGCACCCGTCTCGACACCGCTTGCCTGGGACGAACTGACCGAGACGATTCGCCCGCGCGACTTCTCGATGGGGGTCGCTCTCGACCGGGTGGCCGGCCTCGGCGATCTCTTCGCCCCGGTTCTTCAGGGAGGGCAGGCTCTCGGGCCGGCTCTGAAAGCCTTGCGGGGTCAGACCTCGTAGGCGGCCGGCAAGCGGGGATCGGCACGGGAAGCGCGAACCAGGGCTGATTTCTGGGCGGTGGACGATCGGGCTCGCTCGCGGTGGGGGGCACCGCGCCGAATGCCTCAGGGGGCAACGCGCCAGCGCTTAACAGTCGATCAAGCTGCCCTCCCGGCCTGGCGGCTGATCAAAAGGGTCGTGTACCTTGTCTTTGGTGGAAGCCGCGCTCCTACGATCGAAGATGCGCGCCCCGCGCCTGCTCGCCTCGTGCGCGCTCCTCGCCGCATTGCTGACCTTCGCCCCTGGCGCCCAAGGTCGCACCGCCGTGAATCCTGCCCTGCATGTGAACTTCTTCACCAACGGGTCGATCGCGGTCACGACCGACAGCGGCGCAGCCGTCGGGACGTCGAGCGGGGCGCCGACGATGATCCCGGCGGGCTACTACACGGTGACGTTGGTTGGCCCCGGCGGATGCGCGAACGTCCCGTATTTCGAGCTCCATGGCCCCGGTGAGAACATCGTCGACAACATGGACGGAGGCGAGCTTTCAACCAACAGCTACAACGCCTACTTCGCGCCCAACTCCACCTACACGTGGCATGACGACGACACGAGCCCGCCCGTCACCTTCACGTTCGCGACCTCCGCAGACATCCAGGGCACGCCCCCCGCGGTGGCCGGGCCCACCGGGATCGCGGCCGGCACCCACGGCACCGCGAAGTCCGTGAATCCTTTCGCCCCAGCCCCGACGCCGATCCGGGGCACGCTGACCGGCACCGTGAGCGCGTCGGGCAAGCTGACCCTCGCCTACAAGGGCAAGACGGTCACGAGCCTGACCGCGGGTACGTACACGATCATCGTCAGAGACGAGAGTGCCAAGAACGGGTTCATGTTGGAGAAGACCAAGCGCGTGGTGAGCATCACCGGCTCGGCATTCGTCGGCAAGCACACGGCCACCGTAAAGCTGACCGCAGGCACGTGGTTCATTTCACCCCGGCTCGGGACGCAGGCTCACTCGATCCTCGTCACCTGAGTTAGCCGGCACGCTTCGCGTCGGCGCCAGGAGGGAAGCACGAAGCCTCCCCGGCTCCTCCGCATCCGAGGCCCGGCCAACCGCCGGTGTAGCTGGTAGGGACGGAGCCGAAATCGCCGGGGCCGCCGAAGGCGACCGCGATCTCCTGGTGGTTGGTGAGGACGATGCTCCGTGGGTTGCCCGAGGATCGTTTCCCGTTGACGTAGACGCGGAGCTGCTTGCCGCCGCCGGCGCAGTAGCTGCCGAGACAGCCCGAGTTGAGGCGCACGCCCCATTCGTCGAAGAACTGGCCGAGGGTGAATACGCCCGGCCGGTCAGGCTCGATGTGGATGATCCCGCTCGTGGAGTGGGTGTGGATCGGCGAGTTTGCGACCTGAGCGGTGAAGATGTGGCGCGTGGCGCAGTCTCCCTGCGTCCCCAGTCCCGTGTTCGGGCAGGGCCCGTTGTCCACCGGCTCGGCGAGGCCGATACCGGCCGGGACGGTGACCTTCTTCCCGTTGACGAACAGATCGAGATGGACGTGGTCGTGACGGTAGAGCGTGCCGCGCAGCGGGGTCAAGCCGGCATAGCCGATCTGGCTGAGTGCGTAGACGGGTAGCCCCCAGGGCGCCGGTGTCGTGAGCGGCCGGGTCGAGGGCGGTGACGGGGCGACAAGCGCGCAGGGATCGACCACGCGGGCATGCGAGGTCGCGCCCGCGAGCACGAAGTACGGAGCCTTCAGGCTGCCCGCGCCGTCGGTTGTCAGGAAGGGGACGTGATTGCCGGCTGCCCAGAACCACACGTGGCGCCCTCGGAAGGTGACTGTTCCGGTTACCGGATTCGCCGAGTAGGAGCCCGAAGAGTCGAGCACGGCGGTAGAGCCGGTCGATGCGTTTCGGAGGGTGATCGTGCTCGGGCCAGTGAACGTGAACCCGAGTGCGGTCGCGCCCGCCTGGCCGTTCTTGCTCGTCACGGTGACATCCAGCGGGAACGGGCAAAGCCCGGTGTCGACGCTCTTCAGCTCACGGCTCGAGGACGAGCCGCCAGACCCGATCCCGACGAACCCGGCCGCGAGGAACAGCAACGACGCCGCGGCGGCGCCGAGTGCGCTTCTTCGATTCGGCGGGTTGAAGCGTGCCACGGCGAGCCCTACCGCTCTGGCCTCCGGAGAAGCGAGTCTCTCGCCCGCCCACTCATGCGCTCCAGACTACCCCGGCGGCGTTTCCGTTCGGGCTCGACGAGGCGACAACGCAGCCCGTTTCGGCGTCCCGCGTGCACGCCGGGTGTCTTTTGAACGTGCCGCAGGTGCTCGAGACGGGCCCCTGCGGTCGAGAGCGATCCTGGCACCGGTAGCCTGAAGTGCAGTGCCCGCGCCCGAGCTCATCTCCCGCGACGACCTGCGGAACGTCGCCATCGTCGCCCACGTCGACCACGGGAAGACGACGCTCGTCGACGCCATGCTGTGGCAATCGGGCTCGTTCCGCGAGAACCAGGACGTCGGCGAGCGGGTGATGGACTCGACCGACCTCGAGCGTGAGAAGGGGATCACGATCCTCGCCAAGAACACCGCGATCCAGCTCGGCGACACGAAGATCAACATCGTCGACACCCCCGGCCATGCCGACTTCGGCGGCGAGGTCGAGCGCGGCCTGACCATGGTCGACG
The DNA here is from genome assembly GCA_035531915.1 of Gaiellaceae bacterium. Taxonomy (GTDB): domain Bacteria; phylum Actinomycetota; class Thermoleophilia; order Gaiellales; family Gaiellaceae; genus PALSA-600. Next base: position 13,588 of record DATKRX010000049.1, read on the forward strand.
GGGTGCTTCTGCTGGTCGACGCGAGCGAGGGCCCACTGCCGCAGACGAGGTTCGTCCTGCGCAAGGCGCTCGAGCTCGGGCTGCCGGTCGTGCTCGTCGTCAACAAGGTCGACCGGCCCGATGCCCGGATCGCGGAGGTCGTAGACGAGGTCTACGCGCTCTTCCTCGACCTCGACGCGAGCGAGGCGCAGATCGAGTTCCCGATCGTCTATGCGAACGCCCGCGCCGGCCATGCCGGCACCGACCCAAACGATCTTGCGCCCGACCTGACGCCGCTCTTCGACACCCTGCTAGCCACCGTCCCTGCGCCCACCTACGACCCAGGCCACCCGCTGCAGGCGCTCGTCACGAACCTCGACGCGAGCCCCTACGTGGGCCGGCTCGCGCTGCTGCGGATCCGCCACGGCTGGCTTCGAAAGGGCGCACGGATCGCGTGGTGCCGCGCGGACGGAACGATCGAGACCGCCCGGGTGACCGAGCTCTACATCACCGAGGCGCTCGATCGTATTGCGGCCGACGAGGCCGGACCGGGGGAGATCGTCGCGCTGGCCGGGCTTCCCGAGGTCACGATCGGCGAGACGATCGCCGACCCTGACGACCCGAGGCCACTGCCCGTCACGACCGTCGACGAGCCCTCGCTCTCGGTCACGATCGGCATCAACACGAGCCCGCTCGCGGGAACCGAAGGCGACCGGCTCACCGCGAGCCAGGTGAAGGAGCGCCTCGACGCCGAGCTTGTCGGAAATGTCTCGCTACGCGTCCTCCCGACCTTGCGCCCGGACGCGTGGGAGGTACAGGGCCGCGGTGAGCTCCAGCTCGCCGTGCTCGTCGAGCTGATGCGGCGTGAAGGCTTCGAACTGACGGTCGGCAAGCCGGAGGTGATGACCAAGGACGTCGGCGGGAAGCGCAACGAGCCCGTCGAGCGCGTGGCGATCGACATCCCTGACGAGTACATCGGGATCGTCACGCAGCTGCTCGCCCTCCGCAAGGGCCGGGTGCAGCAGATGGTGAACCACGGCACGGGCTGGGCACGCATGGAGTACCTCGTGCCCGCGCGCGGGCTGATCGGCTTTCGCACCGAGTTCCTCACCGAGACGCGCGGCACCGGGATCATCCACCACGTGTTCGAGGCCTGGGAGCCATGGCACGGCGAGCTGCGCACCCGCCCGACCGGCAGCCTCGTCTCCGACCGTCGTGGAAGCGCGACCGGCTTCGCGATCTCGGCGCTACAGGAGCGCGGCTCGCTCTTCGTCGCCCCGGGCGATGAACTCTACGAGGGAATGATCGTGGGCGAGAACTCGCGCGAGAACGACCTCGACGTCAACGCGGCGAAACCGAAGAAGCTGACCAACATGCGAGCGTCGTCGGCCGATGTACTCGTCCGACTGATCCCGCCGCGGCCGCTCTCGCTCGAGCAGGCGCTCGAGTTCATCAGGGACGACGAGTCGGTCGAGGTGACCCCGAAGTCGATCCGCCTGCGCAAGGTCGAGCTCTCGGCCTCGAAGCGCCAGACCACCGCCTCCCGCCGCAAGCGCGACCAGGCTCCCGTTCCCTGATCGGCCGCGAGCCTCGGTCGTCGTGAGGGGACTCGCCGCTGCTGTCGCCGCCCTCGCGCTCGGCATCCCCGTGACGGTTGCCCTCGCGGGCCGGCCGCCGAGCCCGACCGTCCTCGCAGACTGACTGGGCAAGCCCCGGGTGAAGCCGACGGACATCGTGCTCGCCTGCGGCGACGGGAACGAGTCGATCGGCGGGATCACCTGGACCGGGCGGGGCTCGCCTTTCGCCGCAGGCCGCGGGACAGCCGTGATCAACGACTGCACGCCATCGTGCGTCGCCGGCCACGATCACGCCTATCCGGTCGTTGTGCTCCTCACCGGGCGCCAGGCCTGCCGCCCCGGCGGGCAGGTCGGCTATCAGACGCTGACGATCGCCTTCCTCGATCGCAAGCCGCACATCTCCAGCAGCCAGACGTTTCCCTGCCGGCCGTTCAGGTAGCCGCTGGCTCGTGCAAACTGGCGGTATGAGCAGGCACTCGACGTTCGTCGTCGTGGCGGCATGCGCGCTAGCCCTGACTGGCGCTGCGGCCGGCGCAGGGACGTCCACCGTCGCCCAGTATCGTGCTCAGGCGGACGCGATCTGCGCGCACGACCAGAACGAGCTGAGCGCGCTCCCCTCCGGCCTCACGCTCGCGGCCTACCTCGTCGATGCCTTGAAGATCACGCAGACGGCGTACACGTCGCTGAAGAAGCTCTCACCGCCGAGTTCGCTCGCGCACCTCCACGTCGAGGTGATCGCGAACATCCAGGCAGGGTTCCCGATCGTCGACGGGCTGCTCATCCGAGCGAAGGCGGGGAAGCTCACCGTCGCTCAGTTCCAGAACGACAAGGCGCTGGGCAAGAACGCCGCCGCCGAAAACGCGCTCTGGACGAAGATCGGCGCCAAGAGCTGCACCTCCTGAACGCGCGCCACCCGAAGCGCACTCCACGAGGCCGAGCTCGAGCACCGCTTCGGCGCCGGGCGCGGCGCGAAACCGCCTCGCTGTCGAACCCGGGCGAGACTCCGCGTAGCTCGCCCGGCGGCCGCGTTGTCACAGACCGCGAGCGGCCGCTGTCAGGCGGACGGATGCACGTCCACTCCGACCCGACTCTCACGCCGCCCGCGCGGCCGGCCTGGTCGAGCCCACCCGGCGGCCGCGAAGTTTCCCGAACATCGTCTAAGCTGGATCACAAGCTATTCCGCCTATGCAGAGAGGTCTTGCTCGTGAAGAGGCGTAGATCGGTGACGCGCTGTGCAGTGTGCGTGGTGGGGTGGGCGCTCCTCGCCGTGCCCGGCGCGCCCGGCACGCCGCAGATGCCGGACCAGGAGCAGATGAACGCCCTCTATGTGATCGACCACAACGGGAAAAACCCCGTCGACCCGACCGAGCTCCTCGCCTACTCGCGCCCGTTCCAGAAGATCCTCGGCAGCTGCCGGGTGAGTGTCGATGCGCTCACGAACCGGATGATCTACCTCGCCGACAAGGCGAGCGAGGTGGGTGCGCGCAACGTCACGAGCCTCGACATGCTCGAGTCGGTCGCTCGACGGATCACGTGGACGACAGAGAAGAGCTGCGGTTACGTGATGAATCTCGCCGAAGGGAACCTCGAAGCGGGCGTCCACTAAGTGGTGGTTCTCGTAAATAAGCTAACGTATTAGGTGTCCGGTCTCGGGTCTAGTGTGTCTGGCATCCTGTCCCCGGGGTTGGGAGCGGGATGCCAAGGACGAGTCCGTATCGGATCGATCTCGATGAGCAGCAGCGGCGGGCGCTGGAGTCGCTAGCCCGCTCGTATACGTTTCCGTATTGGCAGGTGATACGTGCCCAGATGGTGTTGCTGGCCGCCCAAGGGCTACGGAACGATGAGATCGCGCAGCGGCTGAACTGCCGCCGCGAGGTCGTCTCGCAGTGGCGCAAACGGTTCTTCGAGCAAGGGATGGCCGGCCTGGAAGACCTTCCGCGTCGGGGCAGACCCCCGGCTTTTCCCCCCACAGGTGCGCGCTGAGGTGATCGCGTTGGCCTGCGAGCTGCCCGCCGAGCACGGCGTGCCGCTCTCGCGTTGGTCATCCGTGGAGCTCGCACGCGAGGCGCAGGCGCGCGGGATCGTCGAGCGGATCAGCGGCGTGACGGTGTGGCGCTGGCTGTCGGAGGACGCGATCCGTCCCTGGAACTACCG
>DATKRX010000050.1:0-3556 GCA_035531915.1 Gaiellaceae bacterium
GCGGCTCAAGCAGCGGCTGCTTGCCTGCGGGCTCACCGAGCACTACAAGCAGATCCTCGAGCTGACCCGGCTCGACGAGGCGATCTCGATCTACGGCAACGAGGCGGAGGCATTGGCCGCCGCCAGATGAGGAGGAGCGAGCGATGAGCGAACAGAGAGGTCGTGACGAGGGTAACTGGGCGAAGCCGGTCGACCGGCTGACTCCGTCCAACGTGCCCGAGGGCGCGCTGAACACCGTGGCTGGCAAGCAGGTGCTCTCGCCGATCCAGGGCTTCGGGAAGATGTGGCAGAAGACCTATACCGTCACGCTCGAGGGAACGGATGTAACCCCGCGCGAGGTGGTGGCGGCGTGGAAGGCCGAGTTCCCGAGCTTCTGGCCCGCGGGGAACCGCTTCTTCGCACCGTTGACCGGGATCCAGCCCGGCGAGGTGGCGCTCGTCCAGGGCTCGGTCGGCGGTGGGCTGAAGCTCTCCACGGGCGTGCTCGTCCTGTATGCCGACGAGGAGTCGTTCACGTTCATGACCCCGCAGGGTCACGTGTTTGCGGGCTGGGTCACCTTCAGCGCCTTCGAGCGTGGCGGCGCGACGGTCGCGCAGGCGCAGATCCTGATGCGCTCGCAGGACCCGTTGACCGAGCTCGGCCTGTCACTCGGGGGCCACCGTAAGGAGAACGACTTCTGGCGGGCCACGTTGCGGGGCCTCGTGGCGCATTTCGGTGCCACCGGCGAGCCGGAGACCAAGATCGTCTGCATCGATCGCCGCCGGCAGTGGAAGCGCGCCGGCAACGTACGCCACAACGTCGGTCTCCGCTCGGGGGTGCACTCGGTGACCGCGCCGATCAGAAACCGCCGCCGCGGATAGCGTCCCTGGTTGATGGGAGAGGCGATCGTCGTCGGCTCGGGGCCGAACGGCCTGGCCGCGGCGATCGCACTGGCCCAGGCCGGGGTCTCCGTGCGGGTGATCGAGGGCGAGGACTCGATCGGCGGCGGCTGCCGCTCGGCGGAGCTGACGCTCCCCGGCTTCACCCACGACGTCTGCTCGGCGATCCATCCGCTCGCGCTTGCCTCGCCGTTCCTGCGCTCGCTGCCGCTCGAGCAGCATGGGGTCGAGTGGGTGCAGCCGCCGGCGGCGCTGGCACATCCGTTCGACGACGGGACCGCAGCGCTCCTGCTGCGCTCGATCGACGAGACCGCGGCGCTGCTCGGCGAGGACGAAGGGCGCTACCGGAAGCTGATCGCTCCGCTTCTCGAGCGCGACCAGGCGCTGCTCGAGGACATGCTCGCGCCGCTTCGGCTGCCCCGGCATCCCGCGGCGATGGCGCTCTTCGCGACGCGCGCGGCGCTCCCGGCGAGCGTCCTCGCGCGACGCTCGTTCCGAGGCGCGCGGGCACGTGGTCTGTTCGCGGGGCTCGCAGCCCACTCGATGCTGCCGCTGACACGCCTGCCGTCCTCGGCCTTCGGCCTCGTCCTCGGCGTGCTCGGGCACTCGGTCGGGTGGCCGCTCGCCCGCGGCGGCTCGCAGCGGATCGCCGATGCGCTCGTCTCCTACCTGCGCTCGCTCGGCGGCGAGCTCGAGCTCGGCCACCGTATCGGCTCGCTCGCCGAGCTCGGCGACGCGCGACCGGTCCTGCTCGACGTCACACCACGGCAGCTGCTCGCGCTCGCCGGCGACCGGCTGCCGTCTCTCTACCGCCGGCGGCTCGAGCGCTACCGCTACGGGCCTGGCGTGTTCAAGCTCGACTGGGCGCTCGCTGGCCCGATCCCCTGGCGGGCGCCCGAGTGTGCCCAGGCGGCGACCGTCCATCTCGGCGCGAGCCTCGAGGAGATCGTCGCCTCGGAGCGGGCGCCGTGGCAGGGCGAGGTCGCGGAGCGCCCGTTCGTGCTGCTCGCCCAGCAGAGCCTCTTCGACCCTTCGCGCGCGCCGGCCGGGAAGCAGACCGCCTGGGCCTACTGCCACGTTCCGAACGGGTCGACGGCAGACCTGAGCGAGCGGATCGAGGCGCAGGTCGAGCGGTTCGCGCCGGGCTTCCGCGAGCTGATCCTCGCGCGCTCGGCGATGGGGCCGGCCGAGTTCGAGGCGCACAACCCGAACAACGTCGGCGGCGACATCAACGGCGGCGCAGCCGATCTGCGCCAGACGCTCGCGCGGCCGATCGCGCGCATCTCGCCCTACCGCACGCCGCTTCCGGGCGTCTATCTGTGCTCTTCGTCGACCCCGCCCGGCGGCGGCGTCCACGGCATGTGCGGCCTCCATGCGGCGGTCGCGGCCCTACGCCGGTAGGCGCTCGTCCCGAAGTTTCTGATCCGTAACCCGATCCATGCACTCTGTCGGTCACCCGCCGCCTCCGGTAGGTGAACGCAGGTCTTATCTCCCGAAGGAAGAAGTGGTGGGCACTTCAGCGGCCGCGCTTCTCGTCGCGATCGAACTTCAGGGCGGGTGTACTAATCTCGACTCGTGCGACGGGGGTCGTTCATGAGTGCGCGGCAGCGGAAGGCGCCGGTTGCGCTGCTCTCGTTCCGAAGCGCCCTGCTGGCCGTGTTCGTGGCGGCGCTGCTGACGGCCCTGACCGCCGCTGCCTCGCCGTTTGTAACGACAGCGGTCGGCAGCGAGGCCCTGACCAACCGGCTGAACGAGTTGTCACCGTACGCGACCGGGCTCCAGCTCAACGGCTCGCTACCCGACTACTCGTTCGAGACGAAGGCGCAGCTTCTCAGGGGCGAGGCGACGCGCGAAGCAGCGGCGAAGCGGCTCGCCGCGAGCCTGCCGGGGGTCGGCGCTCCGGTGCTGACGAGCGAATCGACGGTCCTGTACGCCAAGAGTTCGTCCGGCGACGACCCTGTGCGCCTGATGGCCCGGACCGGCGCGCTCGCCCACGTGAAGGTGCTCGCGCAAACCAGCGGCCCGGGCGTCTACATCGCGAACATCACCGCGCAGCTCGGGCACCTGAAACTCGGAGGCAAGCTCACGTTCGAGAAGCTCGGGTTCCAGGGGGGCGGGGGCGGCGGCCAGTTCAGCCTGCGCATCAAAGGAATCTACCGGGCGCTCTCGCATTCGCCCGAGAGCTCCTACTGGGCGAACCTCTACCAGGACATCTACCCGATGACCCCGAACGATCCACCGCCGCCCTCGTACGTGTTTCTCGGCGCGACCGATTTCGAGCTGGCGCTCAAGCAGCTGGGAGGCGCGAGGTCAGGAGTCGCGGTCGGCTCGGTCGGTGCCCCGCCGGTCGGCTCGATCGTCGAGTTCCCGGTCAACTCGAAGGGGCTCACGCTCGGCGAGGCAGAAGGCCTCGAGCGGCGGTTCGCGGCCGTCGCCCGCGAGCTTCCGGGCACGACCCTCGGGCCGAGCCTCGGCTGCGTCGGCTGTACGTCGCTCAGCTCGCTCTCCTCGGCGGTGCTGCTCGCCGACCGGAACGTCGCGGCTGTCAAGGTGCCGGTCTCGCTGCTCGCGGGCGCGGGCGCGGCGATCGCGCTCGCGGTCGCGGCGGCGGCGGGATCGTTCCTCGTGCGCCGGCGCCGCGGCGAGGTGGCGCTCGACTACGCGCGGGGCGAGCACGT
>DATKRX010000051.1:0-15888 GCA_035531915.1 Gaiellaceae bacterium
GAGAGGGTGGAAAGCTCCCTTTGGTTTGCAGGGATTTTGTTCCCACCGAAGCGGCATGGTCAAATCCCGGTCAATAGGGGAACGCCCGACGGCGACCCGTCGGCCCACTCTTCAAGCAACTGACTTTCTGGGAGTCAATAACGTACCGTTTGTGGTACGGTCTTGACAGTCAGGAAAGGATACTCCGGCCGCCTCTGTCAAGTCCGTACTGATAGAGGTACGGTTTTGACTACGATGGAGGCATGGCGATGAGAGAGACCTACCGCCGCCGGCTCCATGAGCGGGCGCTCGACCAATACGGCTACGTAACTACCCGGGACGCCGACGATCTCGGCGTGCCTGCAGTCGAGCTGCGCAAACTCCACCACCGCGGCGGTCTCGACCATGTCGGCCTGGGCCTTTACCGCTTCGAGGACATCCCGCCCACCCCCAAGGGCGAGTTCATGGAAGCCGTGCTCCGCGTCGGTGAAGACGCCATCCTCGCCGGTGACGCCGTGCTCGCCCTGCACGACCTCGGGTTTGCGAACCCACGGCGCATCCGCATCGCCACACCACATCGCGTCCGCCGCCGGCTACCTCCGTTCATCAAGGTTGAGCAGCGAGCCGTGCCCCGGGCGGGACAAACCACGTACGAGGGGATCCCTGCCATGACCGTTGCCGAGGCGATCCGCGACTGTCGCGGACTACTGATGCCCGAACGTCTGGTCGAGGCAGCGATCGAGGCAGCACAAGCCGGGCTGATCCGTAAAGCGGAAACGAATCGTCTCGTCGAGGAGCTTGAAGAGACGCCATGAGCTCCTCACGACGAGAGGCTCCACGCAACCTCGGCTCGCTCGAGGCGCGGATCCGCAACGTCGCGCAGGAGCGCGAGCAGCCGTTCCGCCGGATACAGCGGGCGGTCGCGAGCACCGTCGTCGCGCAGATGCTCCCTGACGGGGTCGTGAAAGGCGGCATAGCGATGAAGATCCGCGTCGGAGAGGCCGGCAGCCGCTATACGCCGGACTTCGACGCCTCCCGCTCTCGGAACGTGAGCGTCGACGACTACATCGAACAACTTCGCGACTGCCTCGACCGCGGCTGGAGCGGGTTCACCGGAACCGTCCGCGTGCTCGAACCGCGACAGGTCGACGACGTTCCCCTCTACTACCTGATGCAGCCGTTGGAGATCCGACTCGCCTACGAAAGTCGGCACTGGCTGACGGTCGAGTTCGAGCTCGGCCACGACGAAGTCGGCAGCACCGAGGAACGCGACCTCAGGATCGCCGACGACATTCTCGAGATCTTCGCCACGATCGGCCTCGAAGGGCCGTCCCCGATCCCGCTGATGGTGGTCGAACACCAAAACGCCCAAAAGCTGCACGCCTGCACCTATGTCAACCCGAGGACGAATCGCAACGACCGCGCACGACCTCGTCGACCTTCAAATTCTCGAACAGGAAGAGTCGATCGACTACGGTCAGCTCCGCGAGATCGGCATCCGCCTCTTCGCGGCCCGACGCGCACACGAATGGCCGCCCACCGTGGTCGAATACGACGACTGGGACACGATCTACGCCGAGGCCGCCGAAGGGGTCGACGTCCGCCCAACGGTCACGGAAGCGGTCGCCTGGGCGAACGACTTAATCACTCGCGCCCATTAGCGCCCCCACCAGAGAATCGCGGCCAGGCGCTGCGATCGCTGGCCGGGCGGTGCCGGAGCCCCGACCCACATGTGGCCTGCACCAGGGGTCAATGCAAGGTCAAATCCTGGACAAATGAGGAGGCTGAGCGGGTGGAGGCGGACAGAAGAAAACCCGTCAACTCGGTTGCTAGAGCCAAAGAGCACACGCTCTACGCTTGAATACGCACAAGAACAGCGCCCGCCAGAAGAGACAACACACATTTCCTTTTTGCAGGTATTTTAAGGCCCATACGGGATTCGAACCCGTGCCGCCGCCGTGAGAGGGCGGTGTCCTAGGCCACTAGACGAATGGGCCGCGCCAGAAGGGAAGCAGTCTAGCGAGCGCTGAGCTCGTCGAGCAGTGGCGCCATATCGAGGGGGGCAAAACCGATCCGGGCGGCGATCTCCTCGGACGAGGGCTTCGTGCCCTCGCGGAACAGGCCGGTCAGCAACTCGCCGGTTGCGGGGTTGCGCCACCAGTCCTCGCCGACCGTCGCGACGAGGTAGCGGCGAAGCTGGGCCGAGCGCACCCAGGCGCGCAGATAGTCGGCCGAGTAGAAGCCAGCGTCCATGTCGGAGACGTAGCCCGAGCGGCGGTAGTGAATGCCGGTCGCGGCCGTCAGATACTCCTCGTAGCCATCCGGGATGCCCCCGACGTCCGCGAAGCGTGACCAGAAGTCGAGCTCGTAGCGGAGCTTCGCCTCGTAGCGGCGAAAGAACAACGCCTCGAGGAACACCGTCGCCTCGGCGTTCTCGGCCGCCTGCGCGTCTGACAGGCCGAAGTGGCAGGCATGCCACTCGGGCTCGAACGTGATCGCCTCGACGATGTAGGAGTAGATCTCGGTCAGCGCGTGATCCCGCGAGAGGCGACGGAACGTCATCGGCAGCGTCGGGTCGACCCCGCCGTAGTGGAGGGCGTGCCCGGCCTCGTGGAGGAACGCCTGGTAGTCGTGCAGGCCACCCTGGGCTCGCGTGATCAGGTGGACGATGCTCGGCGGATCACTCGCGATCACGCACGCACGCGGCGACTTCTGGGGCCGGTCGTCGAGGTCGAGCTTGATGTTCGTCGCCGCCGCGAGGTCGAAGCCGAGCTCCGAGAGCGTCGCAAGGCAAATCTCGGTCGCGCGCTCCTTCGTGTAGGTCGACTCGAGCGGCGATAGCCGACGCATGTATGCAACGTGGAAGCTCGTCGGCAGCTCGGGCCGGGCCGGGCCGAGCAGGCGGTTGAACCAGCGGTCGCGAAACGCCGGATAGGAGTCGTCGAGCACATCGCTCGCCGCTTTCAGGGCGGCCGAGAGCTCGCGGAGCGAGATCCCCTTCTCCTCCTCGTTGCGCTCGACTGCGCCCGCGATCCCCGAGAGCTCGGCCTCGATCTCTTCGCTCGCGGTCATCAACTCGAGCCGGTCGGGGTTGAAGCTCGCGCTCGCCTCGGCCTGGATCTCGCCCAGCTCCTCGCGGTCTGCGTAGGCCGAGAGCACGGCGAGCTGAGCCTGAGCCGAGCGGAGCGGCATCTCCTCGCCGCGGAAGCTCACGCGGGCGGCGAGCATGCGGTTCTCGAGTTCGTCGTAGCGCTCGACGAGCTCGTTCGCGATCAGTCCGCCCTCGCATGTCTTGCGCAGCCGGTAGAGGCGCTCGCGTTCCTCGCCGGAGCCAGCCTCCTCGGCCTCGTGGAGCGCGTCGAGCTGGCCGCGGCTGAACAGGTCTGCGTAGCGGCGGACGATCTCCGCTTGCTCGGAGGTCTCCTTCTCGCCCACCCGGACGGCGCGACCCTCCTCGGAGCGCTCGAACATGTACTGCCCGAGGCGGCTCTCGAACTCGGCAGGGCTACGGACGACGGTGACAGCCACGGGGCAAAGCTAGCCGACCGAGTACATGCGGGCGGCCTCGACCAGCGTCGAAGGCTCGAACGGCTTCGGCATCACCGCGCTCGCGCGAGCCTCGTACTCCGCGACGTCGATCGTTCCGCTCACGACCACGACCGGGATGCCTCCGGCGAGCAGCTCGGCGAGCAGTTCGTCGGAGGCCGTAGACCCGAGATGGAGGTCGAGGAAGACGAGCCCGGGCCGCTCTAGGGCAACGGCGGCGCGTGCCTCCTCGACGCTGCCGGCCTCGCATACGCGGAAATCATCGAGCTCGAGATTCACCCGGCAGACCATGCGCAGCGCCGCGTCGTCCTCGACGACGAGGATCGATCCCCCCTTCTCCACAGAGCCGCGATGGTACTCGATCCGGCCGCGCTAAGATGGCGTCGTGGCGCCGGAAACTCAGGCTGGGGAGCGCTATGCGACCCAGGTGGGCGAACTCTGGAGCGGGCTTTCGCAGACGCTCGTGCGGCTCGAGTGGATCGCGCTCTCGCCCGAGCGGCTCGACGACGAGGAGATGGTCGATGCGCTGCGGCGACTCCAGTATTCGCTCCACACGGCGAGCGAGTCCGCGCTCGGGCTCTCGCCGCCCGCGGACGCCGAGCCCGCCCACAGCGAGCTGGCCGCCGCGTTGACCGGCGCACGCGATGCGACCGGCGAGGTCGTGGAGGCCGTCGATGCGTCCGGGAGCCGCGGAGTCGACGCGATCGTGTACGAGTGGCGCGGTGCGCTCTTCCGGGTGCGGCTCGCCCGGCTTCGCCTCACCGGGACGCCGAGCGCCCCTGTGCGCAGCGGGTCGGCGTTGCCGAAGCTGCACCGACCGAGCTCGGCGGTGGCGCTCACGATCGGCGGCACCGCCGCGTTTGCAATCGGCGCCACATTCGAGCTCTGGCCGGTCTGGGCGGCCGGCGTGCTCGCGGTCTGCGTGTCGCTGCTTCTCTACCGTCCCTGAGCCGCCGCGGCGAGACGCGCGTGCGACTCGTCCTTCCCGAGCAGCTCCAGGCTTTCGAAGAGGCCAGGTGAGATCTTGGAGCCCGTGATCGCGAGCCGGATCGGCGCGAACGCCTCGCGCGGCTTGAGCCCGGCCGCGTCGGCGAAGGCGCGAAGCGCCTCCTCGATGCGCGCCGCCTCCCACGGCTCGACCGGCCCGAGCGCGTCCGCGGCGGCGGCGCTGATCTCGGGGGCGGCACCGGTCGGGCCGACCGGCTCGAACAGGAAACGGACGAAGTCCGGGTAGGCGGAGAGCTTCTCGATCTTCTCCTGGACGAGCGGGACGCTCTTGCGGACGCGCGCCTCGGGCCACTCGATCCGCTGCTCCCGGAGCCAGCGGATCAGGTTCTCGGCGTACTCGTCGGGCGCGAGCGCTCGGAGGTGCATGCCATTCAGCCAGTCGAGCTTCTGGTAGTCGAAGGTCGCCGGGCTCGGCCCGACCCGCTCGAGCGAGAAGCGCTCGATCAGCTCCTCCGGGCTCATCACGGTCGTGTGATCGTCATAGCTCCAGCCGAGCAGGGCGAGGAAGTTCTCGAGCGCCGCGGGGAGGTAGCCATCGGTACGGAAGGCGTCGACCGAGACCGCGCCATGGCGCTTCGAGAGCTTCTTGCCATCGTCGCCGAGGACATCCGGGACGTGGGCGTAGATCGGCAGCTCGGCTCCGAGCGCGGTCAGGATGTTGATCTGCGTGGGCGTGTTCGAGACGTGGTCGTTGCCGCGGATCACGTGGGTGATGCCGTCGAGCATGTCCTCGACGGGAGAGGCGAAGTTGTATACCGGACGGCCGTCGGAGCGAACGATCACGAGGTCCGCCAGGTTCTCGTTTGCGAACTCGATCGGGCCGCGGACGGCGTCGTCCCAACCGACGACGCCCTCGTCGGGCATCCGGAAGCGGATCGCGCCCTCGTCCATGTAGGCCTTGCCCTCCTCGAGCAGGCGGGCGGCGTAGGCGCTGACCTCGTCCATCCTGTCGAGCTGGAAGGTGACCGGACCGTCCCAGGTGATCCCGAGCCAGCGCAGCGACTCCTGGATCTGGTCAACCGCCTCCGCGACCTCACGGTTTGTGTCGGTGTTCTCGATCCGCAGGCGGCACTCGCCCCCATGCTGGCGCGCGAAGAGGAAGTTGAACAGGAATGTGCGCACGCCGCCGACGTGCAGAAAACCGGTCGGGCTCGGCGCCATGCGGACGCGAACGCTCATCGGCCGGCCTCCGGAAGACCTCGTTGCGGGGCCGCTTGGGCCTCGCACCCCCACTCCGGGTGGGCGAGCCACTGCACCCTCGCTGGCGATTCTCCGTGGCGATGTGCGCGCTCTCTCAGGCGGCGCTGCAGCGGTTCGTCCATTGCGCAGCCGCACCGGACACGGCGGTCTCGGCCACGCCCCGCGGCGGGTGCGGCGAGGGGAGAGCGGCGATCGTTCTGCGGCATCCCGCGCATCGTAGGCATTCGGGTCGGCAAGCTTGCGCGATGGAGTTCGGCGCGCACATGTCCTCCGCGGGCGGGATCTACACGGCGATCGACCGGATCGAGGCAATCGGGGGCGAGTGTGTCCAGGTCTTCACGCAGAGCCCGCGCATGTGGAAGCCGACCGCGCACACGCCCGAGGCGATCGAGCGCTTCAAGACGCGCCGAGCGGAGGCCGGGATCGGCGGCGTCGTCTGCCACGCGCTCTACCTCTGCAACCTCGCCGCACCCGACGAGGTGATCTACGGGAAGTCGGTGGCCGCCTTGCGCGCGACGGTGGAGACAGCGAACGCGATCGAGGCCGATGCGGTGATCTTCCACGTCGGCTCGCACCTCGGCGCCGGTTTCGAAGCCGTGCTCGACAAAGTGGCCGCTGCGCTCGCCGAGATCCTCGTCGCCTGCGACGGCGGCACCTGGCTCGCGATGGAGAACTCCGCCGGCCCGGGCGGCACGATCGGCCGCTCGATCGCCGAACTCGCAACGCTCGTCGATGCGCTCGAGCGCCACCCGCGACTCGGGATCTGCCTCGACTCGTGCCACCTCTACGCATCCGGCTACGACGTGACCGATCCGGCCGCGGTCGACGCACTCGTCGCCGAGGTCGACGAGACGATCGGCCTCGGCCGCCTCCGCGCGCTCCACGTCAACGACAGCCTGACCCCGCTCGGCTCCAACCGCGACCGGCATGCGAACATCCTCGAGGGCGAGCTTGGCGAAGGCCTCGGCGCGTTCCTTGTCCACCCTGCCTTCCAGGGGCTCGCCGCCTACCTGGAGGTCGAAGGCTCCGGCTCCGGGCCCGACGCGAACGAACTCGGCAAGCTGCGAACGCTCCACGCCCGCTGGACGAGCAAGCGCGACGCCGGCGACGATCGGTAGCGGTCACGCTCGCTGTCTTTCATCCCGGCTCGATTAGCCGGCTCTCGTCAGTTGGCCCACCAGCGGAGGCGGCTTTGGAGCGAGCGGGAGCCGAACGGGGTTGTACACTGCGCGCGGAGCGGGCAACGTGTGTGACTTGCACTCGAAGCGACCCTCGGCGAGCTGTGACGCAGCCGGCAACGGCGGCGTATGGAAGACATGAGCCCGTTCGCGCAGGCCGCTGACAGCCACCTCGACGATGTCTACGGCTACCTCGTCTGGTTCACCGGCGACCGGTTTGTCGCCGAGGAGCTCGTCGGCGAGACCTTCGAGCGCGCGCTCAAGCTCTGGCACCGCTTCGACCCCGCGCGCGGCTCGGCGCGCACCTGGCTCTGCCAGGTCGCGCGCACGACCGCGCTCGATCACTTCCGCTCCGAGAGACGCCGCCAGCGGCGCGAGCAGCTCGCAGCCTCACCCGAGCGGTTCGACGAACGGCTGAGCGAGGGGCTCTCGCCCGAGCTCGAGGCAGCGCTCCAGCGCCTCACCGCCGGCGAGCGCGAGGTGATCGCGCTCCGGGTCGTCCTCGACTTCGACGCCCGCTCCGCCGCCTCGATGCTCGGCATCTCGCCGACCAACTGCACGACGCGGCTGAGCCGCGCGCTCGGGAAGCTCGAGGAGGCTCTCCATGTCGCAGCCTGATCTGCTGACCGAGCTCCGCGAGTCGCGCCCGATCGCCCCGGCCGAGGTGCGGGAGCACGTTCGTCAGATCGCCGCTCAGGCCAAGACACCGCAGCGGAAGCGCACCTTCAACTGGCGGCGCGCGCTCGTCGTCGCGGTGCCGGTCGCAGCTGCGGCAGCCGCCGCTGCGATCATGCTGCCCGCCGGCACCCGTCAGCCCTCCGGGCCCGCAACGACGCTCCAGCTGGCGACGAGCCCGCCGGCGGCTCTCGGGCATTCGCTCCCAGGGCTCGCCAAGACGGCCGCCCCCGGGCAGGTCCTTGCCCCCGGTTACGGCGCCACGAACAGCTCGGCCGGCGCGAGCGGGCATTCGGGCGCTCGCACGGCCGCTGTCCCCGCGACAAACCCGAATCGCGTCCAGCGCGTCAGCGCCGAGCTCGAGCTGCGCGTCCCGAACACCCAGGCGGTGTCCGACGGCACCAAGCAGGCCGTCGCGATCGCGCATTCTCTCGGCGGCTACCCGTCGCGGCTCGACGTGAACGCCTCTGGCCGCAGCGGCTACGCGGAGCTCGTCCTGCGCATCCCCAAGCAGAACCTCCAAAAGGCGGTCACACGCCTCTCGGCCCTCGGCACGATCATGGGCGAGAACGTCTCGATCCAGGACATCCAGGCCCAGGTCGACGCGAGCACGCACAAGCTCGCCCGCCTCGAGGCAAGACTCGCCGCCTGGCAGGCCCAGCCGCAGACGACGGCGACTCAGCAGCACATCGCAGCGCTCACCGACCAGATCGCGACGCTCCGGCGCGGCCGCAAAACGACCGTGAAGAACGCGAGCTATGCGACCGTCGGCGTCCAGATGACGACTCGCGAGCCCCCCGCCCCGCTCCACCACGGCAAGAGCCACTTCCACGGGCTCGCGGTCGCGTTCCGCTGGGTCGGGATCGGCGCCGTCTACGTGCTCGCGCTCGGCACGCCGCTCGCGCTCCTGCTCGGCCTCCTCTGGCTGGCCGCGCGCTCCGTGCGCCGCCGGCGCGAAGACGCACTGCTCAGCCGTCCTTGAACTGAGCGAAGACGCGGAAGCTCGGCTCGCCGACCGGCAGCTCCCCGAACTCCGGGTTGATGCAACCCGTGTCGTCGCTACGAGAGACGTAGGTGCTCTCGACCTCGGTGCGGCACATCGGCAGCGGCTGCTTCACCGCGCGGATCGCGCCGAAGCCCGCCTGCCGCCGCTCGGCCGCGCGCAGCATGTCGAGATCGATCTCGACCCCGTAGATCTTCTGCATGCAGCCGACGTAGGTGTGCCCCCAAGCCTCGTAGGAGTAGACGAACGGGCAGCTCTTCTCGAGGCACGCGCCGGGATAGACGATCTTGTCGCAGTGCACCTCGCACCGGCGGCACTCGGCCTCCTCCTGCGGATGCAGCGGAAGGGACGGGGAAGCTTGCTTGTGCGCCACGACTCTCATTGTCTGCCGCGTTTCGCGCTTCATCAAGACTTGACTTTCACGCTCCGCGTCGCTAAGCGAACGCCGGGCTAGGCTAGACAAGTGGCGCGAAGCCTCTACCGGGCCTCGCTCGCGCTCACCCCGATCGTGCTCGTCGCGCGCTACGGGCTCCACGCGGGCGGCACGTTGCTCTTCCTTCTCTCCTGCGCCGCGCTCGCCCCGCTCGCGTTCCTGATCGGCGAGGCGACCGAGAACGTCGCCGAGCATACGGGGCCCGGGATCGGCGGCTTTCTCAACGCCAGCTTCGGCAATGCGCCCGAAGTGATCATCGCGCTGTTCGCGATCGGCGACGGGCTCCCGAACGTCGTCCGCGGCTCGATCGCGGGCTCGGTCGTCTCGACCAGCCTGCTCGTCCTCGGCGGAGCGATCGCCGTCGGCGCGCACGGGAAGGAGATCGACCGGCGCTCGATCCGCCTCCAGGTCTCGATCGTGTTCGTCGCCCTGCTGCTCTTTCTGATCCCGGCAATCGGCGGCTGGCACGGCGACCCCGACCGCCACAACCTCTACCTCGCGACGCTCCCCGTCGCGGCCGTGCTGCTCGTCCTCTACCTCACGGTCACGGTCAAGAACCTGCGCACGCACAGCGCTGCGAAGAGGGCGAAGGCGTCCGTGGAGGCGTGGTCCCTGAGGAGCGCACTGCTTGCGCTCGCCGGGGCCACGGTCGGGACCGCGCTCGTCTCCGAGGTGCTCGTCGGCTCGCTCAACGCGTTCGGCCACGCGCTCGGCCTCTCGCAGTTCTTCGTCGCCGTCGTGATAGTCGCCCTGGTCGGGAACGCGGCCGAACAGGGCGGGGCCGTCGTGATCGCCCGCCGAGGGAACACCCGCCTCGGCGCCGAGATCGCCGTCTCCTCCGCGACCCAGGTCGCCGTTTTCGTGGCCCCAGTGGTCGCGCTCGTCTCAGGACTCGTCGGGCGGGGCCTGCCGCTCAGCTTCCGCCCCGTCGAGATCGCCGCGATGACCGGCGCCGCGCTCGCCGTCGCCTTCGTGAGCCTCGACGCACGCGTGCGCCGCTGGGAGGGGCTGCTGCTGATCGCCGGCTATGCGATCGCCGTGACCGCCTTCGGGCTTTCCGGGGATCGCTAGGGAAACGTCGTCTCCTGTTGGCGGGTGAAGGCGTAGCCGGCCCAGATCATTCGGTCGCCCTCGACGCGCAGCCGCTCGCCGCGCTCGCGGCCCGACTCGACTCGCCAGCCGCCTCCGGCGAGGGGCTCGAACACCGACGGCTTCACTCGGGGCGGCGCACCCGGGATCTCCGCGACGAGCTGGCCGCCCTTCCAGGCGAACACGAACTCGTTGCCCTCCGACCACCAGCGGCCGAGGATCGCCGCGACCTCGGGCGGCGGGGCATGCTCCGGGATCCAGGGCTCGATCCCGGCCGGCCACCCCTCGAGCGCGATCCCAGCGAGCTCCAGCGCGATCTCCCGGGTCGGCGCTCGCGTGCCGGAGTTGGTCAGCACGGCCGCCCCAACCCTCGATGTTCGGTTGACGTACAGCCCGGCGAGGAAACCCGGCATCGCGCCGCCGTGCCCGCCGAAGATCCGCCCGTTCGCGTTCACGAGCTCGAGCCCGAGCCCCCACCCCGCCGTCCACTCGTCGGGGTTCATCATCACCTGGGGCGCCCACATCTCTTCTGCGGTGGCGGGGTCGAGAAGGCCCTCGCGACCGTCGACCAGGAACGCGCCCCAGCGGCTGAGGTCGCCCACCGTCGACCACAACTGCCCCATCGCCGCGACACCGGCCATGTCGCTGTGCGGCTCGCGACTTGCTGTGCCCGCGAACTCGTCGACGAGGTAGGCAAGCGCGCGCGGCTCCTGCTCGTACCAGCTCGTCCGCTGGAGCCCGAGCGGCGCGATGATCTCCCGATCGACGTACTCGGTGTAGGGAACGCCGCTCGCGCGCGCGACCACCTCGCCGAGAAGCGCATAGCCGAGGTTCGAGTAGTGGTGGGCGCGGGCCTCGGGAAGTACTTGCTCGTACTCGTCCATCGCGGCGAGCACCTGCTCGATCGGCGGCGCCTTGCCGGTGACGAACATCTCGCCCGCCTCGCGCTGAAGGCCGGAGGTGTGCGCGAGCATCCGGCGGAGCGTCGGCGAGCCGTTGCCGAGTCCTGGCACGTGCTGCTCGAGCCGGTCGTCGAGGTCGAGCTTCCCGGCGTCTCGCATCTGCATCACGGCGACCGCGGTGAAGGTCTTCGTGATCGACCCGACGCGGTACTGCACCTCCGGGGTCGCCTCGATCTCCGCCTCGCAGTCGGCGAGGCCGACCGCGCCCGACCAGATCACCTCGCCCTCACGGACAACCGCGGCCGCCAGCGACGGCAGCCGCTCGGCCTGCCGCGTTACGAGCGCGCGCTCGAGCGCAGGCGCGAGGTCGTCAGGAGCGGACAAGCGTCTCGAGTGCGGTCGGTGCGAGCTCGATCGCGCGGTCGATATCGGAGTCGTCGAGGTCGAGGTGGGTCACGGCGCGCAGGATCCCGGGCCGCACGGTGCCGCTCAGCCCGAGACCCGCATCCTTCAACCGCTCGATCGCTTCAGCCGAGGTGAAGCCGAGCGCGCCGACATCGACCTGGACGAAGTTCGTCTCGACGCGCTCCAGGTCGACCGGGACGCCACAGGCAACCCAGCCCTCGGCGAGGCGGCGCGCGCGCTCGTGATCTCGGGCGAGGCGCGCGACGTTGTGCTCGAGCGCGTAGAGGCCCGCGGCGGCGACGATCCCGGCCTGGCGCATCGCGCCCCCGAAGCGGTGCTTCTCTACCCGAGCCCGCGACATCGGCTCCGCCGCTCCCGCGATCACGGCCCCTAGAGGGCAGCCGAGGCCCTTCGAGAGGCAGAGCGTCACCGTGTCGAACAGCGACCCCATCTCGGCGGCCGGCACGCCGGAGGCAACCGAGGCGTTCGCGATCCTCGCCCCGTCGAGGTGAAGCGCAAGCCCGAGCGCGCGCGCCACGACCACGAGGGCCTGGAGCTCCTCGAACGGCCAGACCGCGCCGCCCGCGCTGTTATGAGTGTTCTCGACGGCCACGATCGAGATCCGCGGGCTGTGCAGCCGGTCGGGCGGGCGGATCACGCCCTCGAGCTGCTCGGGCGAGATGCGGCCCCGAAATCCGGGAACGCCGTGCGTCTGCAACCCGGAGTGGATCGCGGCGCCCCCGAGCTCGGAGATCATGATGTGCGCCGTCTCCTCGACGACGAGCTCGGTCCCCCGCTCGCCGAGGATCGAGAGCGCGATCTGGTTCGCCATCGTCGCCGTCGGCAGGTAGACCGCCTGCTCCTGCCCGAGAAACGCAGCGGCGCGCTGCTCGAGCGCGATCACGGTCGGATCCTCGCGGCGCTGCTCGTCACCGACCTCGGCCTCCACCATCGCCGCGCGCATCCCCGCGGAGGGCTTGGTCTGCGTGTCCGAACGGAGGTCGATCATCCGACCAATCTAGCCTCGACGCAACCTCGGCAGCCGTGCCTCGCGCCCGCCGGTGAGACCGGACGGCCGCAGGATCACGACGGCCGACATCACGACGCCGATCGTCACGAGCCGCGTGCCGCTGGGCACCTGGAGGTGGAAGCCGATGTGGACGCCCTGTTCGGCATCGGCGAGGAACGAGTTGAGGGCACTGATCGCGAGTGCCCCGATCACGGCGCCCCACAGGCTCGACACGCCGCCGACGACGAGCATCGCGAGCGTCGTGAAGGTGAGCTCGAGATAGACCTGGTCGGTGGTGATCGAACCGAGCTCGTGCACGAGCAGGCCTCCCGCGAAGCCCGCGAGCGCGCCGCTGATCACGAACGCATAGAGCCGCTCACGGTGGACGTCGATCCCGGCCGATTGCGCCGCCTGCGGATCCTCGCGTGTCGCCCGCAAGCGCCTCCCGAACCGGCTTCGCGCGTAGGCGAACGCGACCGCGATCACGATCAGCGTCCCGCCCGTGAGCGTCCAGATCCCGCTCTCGGGGACGAGCGACAACGACGTGACGCCGGGTCCGATCTTCTGCCAGTAGCTCAGGATGTTGTAGGTGATCCCGAGCACCGCGAAGGTCGCGATCCCCGCCGGGAGGCCCGAGAGCCGCATCAGCGGCACGCCGACCACGAGCGCGAACATGGCGCCCGCCGCCGCAGCGAGCACGAGCGAGAACGTCGTCCCGGTATGCGCGTGGCGCAGGAACGGGAACATCGTCGGGATCACGAAATCCTTCTGCTCGGCGCCGAGCGTCAGGATCCCGGAAAGGTATGCCCCGACCGCGACGAAAGAGACGTGCCCGAACGAGATCACCCCCGAGTTGCCGATGAACACGTAGAGCGCGACGACGATCGCCACGTTCACGAGCGCATTGTTGAACTCGAGCTGCCGAACGGCCCCGAGCTGCGACCCGAGCGCGGCGACTGCGAGCACGAGCCCGGCAGGCGCGAGCAGCGCCAGCGAGGTGTCGATACGCGTTCTCACACGCGCTCGGCAAGGGTCGCCCGGGAGCCGGCAAAGAGGCCGCCCGGCCGCAGGAGCAGCACGAGGATCACAAGCCCGTAGATGACCGACGGCAGGTAGACGCTGCTCGACGACGGCAGCTCAGAGCCGACGAGCGACGTCGCGAAGCCGATCGCGAACCCGCCGAGCGTCGCCGTCCAGAGCCGGTCGAGGCCGCCGACGACCACGCCGACGAGCGCGAAGATCGTCACCTGCACGCCGAAGTCGGGCGTCGCGAGCGGCGACTGGACCGTCAGCAGCACCGCCACCGCGGCGGCTAGCAGGCCGGAGTAGAGGAACGCGAAGGCGATCACCTGGTTTGCCCGCACGCCCAGGAGGCGCGCCGTACGGAAGTCGATCGCGGCGGCGCGGATCTGCAACCCGACGGTCGTCCGGTTCAGGATCAGAGCGGTCACGGCGAGCAGCGCCGCCCCGGCGATCAGGGCAACGATCGAGATCCACCGGATCCGCAACGAGCCGACAGCGATCGCGCCGTTCAACCCGCCGAGAGTGCCGATTGCCTTCCCCTGCGATCCGAAGGCGAGGAAGTAGACATTCTGGAGCAAGTAGCTGACGCCGAAGGTCGCGACGAGCATCGTCGCGGGCGAGGTTCCCCGCAGCGGCTGGAAGACGAATCCCTGCACGAGGGCGAGCCCGGCCACGACGCCGAAGCAGGCGAGAATCGCCACGATCGCCGGCTCGTTGGAGAGGTAGGCGAGCGTGAACGCCCCCGCCGTGATCAGTTCCCCGTAGGCGAGGTTGATCAGCCGCATCACCCCGAAGACGAGCCCGATCGCGAGCGCGACGACGCTGTAGACGGCGCCCAGCGCGATTGCGTCAATCACCGACTGCAGGAACGTCACCGTTTCATCTCGACCCTCACGAGAGATAGGCGGCGGTCAGCTTCGCCGCCAGGTCGTCGGGGCTCGAAGCGTCGCCGCCGGTCAGCGTCAGGCGCAGCTCGGCGTTCGCGAGCACGTGGGTGCGGTCGGCGAAGGCCACAGCGAGCAGGCCGCGCTGCTCGACGAGCAGGATCGTCACGCCGTGCTCCCGCACCTGCGCGAGCATCTGGAAGAGCGAGTCGACGACGGTCGGGGCGAGGCCGAGCGACGGCTCGTCGAGAAGCAGCAGATCGGGCCGCGCGATCAGCGCCCGGGCGATCGCGAGCTGCTGCTGCTGGCCGCCCGAGAGCAGCCCCGCCTTGCGCTTCGCGAACTCGGAGACGACGGGGAAGAGCGAATGGACCCATTCGATGTCGCCCGCGATCCCGTCGCGCGAGCGACGGCCGGCGAGGCCGAGCCGAAGGTTCTCCTCGACGGTCAGCGCGGCGAAGATGTGACGTCCCTCGGGAACGAGCGCGACCCCCGACCGGGCCACGTCCTCGGGCTTCCCGCGCAGCGGCTTCCCGTGCAGGAAGATCTCCCCGCCCGCGAGCGGGACGGCGCGCATGATCGAGAGCAGCGTGGTCGACTTGCCCGCCCCGTTCGGGCCGATCAGCCCGACGATCTCGCCGCGTTCGAGGCGCAGGCTGAGGCCGCGCACCGCGGGCACCGCGCCGTAGCGCACCTCGATCGAGCGCAGCTCGAGGACGGGAGCGTCAGGCATCCGAGGCCTCGACTCCCGGCCCGCCGACACCGAGGTAGGCGGTCGCGACGTCGAAGTTCTTCCGGATCTCGTCCGGTGTGCCCTGCGCGAGCGTCCGCCCGCGGTCGAGGACATGGACGCGATCGCAGACCTCCATGATCAGCGCCACGTTGTGGTCGATCAGCAGCACGCCGGCGCCGAACTCGTCCCGGACGGAGCGCACGACCGCCGCGAAGGCGGGGATCTCCGCCTCGTGCAGCCCGGCCGCCGGCTCGTCCATGAGCACGAACCGCGGCCGCAGCGCGAGCGCGCGCGCAACACCGAGCCGCCGCTCGTCGCCGTGGGGCAGCACCGCCGCGCTCTGCTCGGCGCGACCCGCGAGCCCGAGCACGCCGAGCAGCTCCGTCGCGCGCCGCCGCGCCTCGGCCGGCGAGGCACCGACTCCGAGCGCCGCAACCTCGACGTTCTCCCTCACGGTCAACCCGCGGAAGAGCCGACCCTGCTGAAACGTCCGCGCGAGCCCGGCCCGCCCGCGGCGGTGCGGCGGCCAGCGGGTGATCTCGACCCCCTCGAGCTCGATCCGCCCCGACGACGGCATGTCGAACCCCGTGAGCAGGTTCACGAGCGTCGTCTTCCCGGCGCCGTTCGGGCCGATCAGCCCGAGCACCTCGTGGCGGTCGAGCTCGAGCTCGACCTCCTCGAGCGCCTGCAGCCCCTGGAACGAGCGCGAGACGCCGAGGGCCCGGAGCGAGCCGGGCCCTCGACGCGTTTCGTCAGAAACAGCCCCCAAGCCGCTAGTGGATGTTGGGGATGACCTTCGTGGTGTGCTCGCCGACCACCTT
>DATKRX010000052.1:0-3409 GCA_035531915.1 Gaiellaceae bacterium
GACCTCTGCAGGGTGCTTCTCGAGACGACGCCGATCGTGACGCTCTTCGTCCGGACCGAGAACGTTCCCGCGATCGCGCTCTACGAGTCGATCGGGATGCGCCTCGTCGGCCGCTACCGCTCGCTGCTCTTCTGAGGTGGAGCGGGCTATCCTCGCGCGGCACGGCGAGAGCGTGTTCAACGTGCTCGACGTCATGAACGGCGACCCCGACCTTCCCGGCGGGCTGACGCATCTCGGCCGCGAGCAGGCGGCGGCCTTGGGCATGGCGCTCCGCGGCGAGCGGCTCGACCTCTGCGTGACGAGCGAGTTCGAGCGCGCCCGGGCGACGGCCGACGAGGCGCTTGCCGGGCGTGACGTACCCCGGCTCGTCTCTCCCGCTCTCAACGACCCGCTCTACGGGCCCTACGAGGGGAAGCTGCTCGAGGACTACCGGGCGTGGGCGTGGGCGAATCCGGCGACGAGCGCGCCAGGGGAGGGGGGCGAGAGCCGCGTCGCGATCGTCGAGCGCTACGCGCGGGTCTTCCGTGAGCTGATCGCGAGGCCGGAAGAGACGCTCCTCGTGGTCGCGCACTCGCTACCCATCGCCTACGCGCTCGGTGCCCGCGATGGGCAGGCGCCGGCCGCCCGCGTCCCCTTCGCCGGGAATGCCGTGCCCTACCCGTTCACGGCGAAGGAGCTCGAGAGCGCCGCGGGCGTGCTCGAGGGATGGGTCGCCGCTCCCGGATGGTGATGCACACTCTCTCCATGAACGCGCTCGAGCGGGTCGAGGCCCACATCCGCCGGCACGAGCTGGTCGAGCCCGGCGGCGAGGTGCTCTGCCTGGTCTCGGGCGGCGCCGACTCGACGTGCCTCTTCCATGCGCTGCACGAGCTCGGTTACCGCGTCTCCGCGCTCCATGTCAACCACGGGCTGCGCGGCGAAGAGTCCGACGGCGACGCACGCTTCTGCGCGGCAGAGCTCGGCGCCGAGGTGGTGCGGGCGGACGGCGCCGGTCTGGGCGAAGCCGGGCTGCGCGACCTCCGCTACGCGCAGCGGGCGGGCCAGCGGCGCGCCACCGGCCATACCGCGAGCGACCAGGTCGAGACGATCCTCTACCGGCTCGTGACGAGCGGCAACGCGAAGGGGATCAAGATTTGCCGCGAGGACGGGGTCGTTCGCCCCCTACTTGGGCTCTGGCGCGAGGAGACCGAGGCGTTCTGCCGCGAGCGCGGGCTGGCGTTCCGCACCGATTCGTCGAACCCGGCCACGACCCGCGGCCTGATCCGCGACGAGATTCTGCCGCTTCTCGAGCGCATCCATCCCGCCGCCAGGGAGAACATCCTGCGCTCGCTCGAGGAGCGCCGCACGCTGCCGCCCGCGCTCGCCGAACTACTCGACCGGCCTGCCGGCTCGCGCCGCGTCGACCTTGGCGGCGGGCTCCAGGCGGTGCGCGAGCACGACCGGGTCTGGCTCGAGCATGGCCCTGTCCGGCTCGTCGGCGAGATCGGCTGGGGGGGGTGGCGCATCCGGTCCGAGCTCCCGGGCCTCGTCGTCCGCGGCTGGCGGCCCGGTGACCGGCTCGCTGGCCGAGCGAAGAAGATCCAGGACGTATTCGTCGACGCCAAGGTCCCGCGCTCCGACCGTGAAGGCTGGCCGCTCATCGTCCGGGGTGACGAAGTGGTGGCCGTTCCGGGTATTGTCGAAGCTGAGGGCATCGAGGCGGTACGGGAGGCGATTCGATAGTGAATCAGAGCGAACTGGAACGGGCGGTCGGTGAGATCCTGATCGACGCGGACCGGCTGCAGGAGCGCATCCACGAGCTCGGCGAGGAGATCACGGCCGACTATGCCGGCCGTGAACTGCTGCTCGTCGGCGTGCTCAAGGGCGCCGTCTTCTTCATGGCCGACCTGATGCGCTCGATCGGTGTCCCCTGCGAGATCGACTTCATGGCGATCTCGAGCTACGGCGCCTCGACCGACTCCTCGGGAGTCGTCCGCATCCTCAAGGATCTCGACATCAATATCGAGGGCCGCCACGTGCTCGTGATCGAGGACATCGTCGACTCCGGGCTGACGCTCTCCTACCTCGTGCGGAACCTCGAGTCGCGCGACCCGGCCAGCCTCTCGGTGTGCGCGCTGCTCACGAAGCCCGACCGGCGTGAGAACGAGGTCGACATCCGCTACGTGGGCTTCGAGATCCCGAATAAGTTCGTGATCGGCTACGGCCTCGATTTCGCCGAGCGCTACCGCAATCTGCCCTACGTCGGCGTCCTGCACGACCACCTGATGCCGGAAGGGGTCTGACCCTAGAGCTGTAAAACGTAAGCGAACGGCGCCGCCAAAAACCATTCCGGTACCCTGATCGGGGAATTCTCGTGAGCCGCCTCTTCCGCAGCGCAATTATTCCGATCCTCGCGATCGTCCTCGTCATCTGGCTGGCGAGCAATTCGCTGATGTCGCCGGCAGCGCACACGGACCCGAGCATCAAGTACTTCTCGGAGCTGATCAAGGCGATCCCGACCGGGAAGCCGAAGTTCACGCTGGTCGTCTTCAACACGAGCAAGCGCTCGATCACCGCCACAGAGGCGAACAAGGACGTGGTCTCGGTCAACTATCCGAGCGACCAGTCGGCGCTCGCCTTCCAAGTCGAGCTGCAGAAGTACAACGTCCAGTTCGACTCGAAGGGCGTCGGCGGCTTCTCGTGGGCGGCCGGGATTCTCCAGTTCCTGCCCTTCCTGCTGATCCTCGCCTTCTGGATCTTCCTGATGAACCAGATGCAGGGCGGCGGCTCCAAGGTGATGAGCTTCGGCAAGTCGCGCGCGAAGCGGATGGCGCCGGACTCGCCAAAGATCGGCTTCAAGGACGTGGCCGGTGTGGACGAGGCCGTCGAGGAACTGCAGGAGATCAAGGAGTTTCTCGAGAGTCCGAAGAAGTTCCAAGCGCTCGGCGCGCGTATCCCGAAGGGCGTGCTCCTCTACGGGCCGCCCGGTACCGGCAAGACGCTGCTCGCGCGCGCGGTCGCCGGTGAGGCCGGGGTGCCGTTCTTCTCGATCTCGGGCTCGGACTTCGTCGAGATGTTCGTCGGGGTCGGCGCTTCCCGCGTACGCGACCTGTTCGAGCAGGCCAAGCAGGCGAACCCCTGCATCATCTTCATGGACGAGATCGACGCTGTCGGCCGCCACCGCGGCGCCGGCCTCGGCGGCGGCCACGACGAACGCGAGCAGACGCTGAACCAGCTCCTCGTCGAGATGGACGGCTTCGAGATGAAGGACAACATCATCCTGATCGCCGCCACGAACCGGCCCGACATCCTCGATCCCGCGCTGCTTCGCCCCGGCCGCTTCGACCGGCAGATCGTCGTCGACCGCCCCGACCGCAACGGGCGGAGGAAGATCCTCGAAGTGCACTCGAAGGGCAAGCCGCTCGCCCCC
>DATKRX010000053.1:0-19468 GCA_035531915.1 Gaiellaceae bacterium
ACCGGGCGCTTGCGACCCGCGACCCAGGCGCCGCGCCGGATCGAAGAGTGTCGCAAGCTCGGCATCAGCGCGGTGCTAGCACCGGCCGGAACCGACGGGGCGGGCCTGGAGGCCGACTCTCTCCGACGGGCGCTAGCCGCAGCTCTGACCGAGAACAAGCCCTGAGCAGGGATTTTCTAAAACCCCTGCAAAAATGGCGCTTTTATGCGGGTTTTTGCTACCATTGGCTGTCTTCGTCGGCGGTCTTTCGTGATTGCCGGCGTTTTTTACGACACGGGAGAGGGAGTCAGCTTGTACAAGATCGGCGACAATGTGGTGTACCCACACCACGGGGCGGGCACCATCGTTAGTCGTGAACAGCGCGAGGTCCTTGGGGAGACGCGTGAGTACCTCACGATCAAGATCCTGCACAACGACATGACCGTCACCGTGCCGGCGGACAACGCCGAGCGGGTCGGGCTTCGCAAGGTGATCGACGAAGAGGCCGTCAAGAAGGTTGTGAAATACCTGACGAGTGGTGGCACGGAGATGCCGAAGAACTGGAACCGGCGCTACAAGCACAACCGCGACAAGATGAAGACCGGAGACATTTTCGAGACCGCAGAGGTGGTCAGGAACCTGTCGCTGCGTGACGGCGAGAAGGGACTGTCGACCGGCGAGAAGCAGATGTACGTGAAGGCGAAAAAGATCCTCGCCTCCGAGCTCATGTACGCGAAGAACCTGTCGGAAGAAGACGCGCTGACCTGGCTCGAGGGCGTGCTGACCGGCGCGACGTCAGCGGCGGCGGCACCGACGCGCGTGCCCGCGAAGCGGCCAGCCGTGAAGGCGACGCCGAAGACGCCAGCCGCGGCGTAACCAATCGAATGAGCGTTTGGGCTGTGCTCGTCGCCGCCGGGCGAGGAGAACGGCTCGGGGATGACCGCCCCAAGGCGTTTGCGCGCCTCGGGGATCTTCCCCTGCTCGCCGAGTCGCTGCGGCGGCTCGACGAGAGCGAGTGGATCGACGCGATCGTCGTCGTTGCGCCGCCCGAGTGGGAGGAACCGTCGATCCTCCTTGCTGAGGAGATCGGAGCCTCCAAGGTCGCGGCCTGCGTGACGGGCGGTGCGACTAGGTCGGCCTCGGTGCGAATCGGGCTGAACGAGGTCCCTGAGGACGCCGCCGTCGTGCTCGTCCACGACGCCGCAAGGCCGGTGCTGCCGCCGGAGCTGATCCCGCGCCTGCTCGAGGCGCTCGGCGAGGGTTTCGACGGCGCGGTCCCGGCGGTTCCGGTCACCGACACCGTCAAGCGCGCGCGCGCCGGCGTGGTCGTCGAGACGCCCGCGCGCGAGGAGCTGTTCGCCGTGCAGACGCCGCAGGCGTTCGTTGCGAGTGTGCTCCGGGCGGCCGCGAGTGGAGAGGGCTCGGACTGCGCGTCGCTCGTCGAGGCCGCTGGCGGGCGGGTGAAGATCGTTCCCGGCGACGAGCGGTTGCTCAAGGTCACCACGCGTGACGACTTGCGGCGCGTCGAGGCGTGGCTTTCGGCTCCGCAGTAGCCTGCAGCGGTGGTGGAGATGCGAATCGGGACGGGCTACGATGCCCATGCGCTTGTCGACGGCGTCCCGCTTGTCCTGGGCGGCGTCGAGTTCGACCATCCGCGCGGGCTCGCGGGACACTCTGACGGCGACGTCATCGCGCACGCGCTGATCGACGCGCTCCTCGGTGCGGCTGGGCTCGGGGACATCGGAGGGCTGTTCCCTTCGGGTGAGGAGCGCTTCCGCGGCGCCTCGTCTCTCATGCTCCTGACCGAGGCCTACGCGCAGGTTCGTGAGGCGGGCTGGCGGCTCGTCAACGCCGACTGCGTGCTCGTCGGCGAGGAGCCGCGAATCGCGCCGCATCGCGACGAGATGCGACGCCGTCTCGGCGAGGCGATCGGCGACGGCGAAGTCAACGTACGCGCCACGACGACTGACCGGCTTGGGTTCACCGGCCGCGGCGAGGGACTTGCCGCGCAGGCCGTCGCGTTGCTCGGGCGTGGGTGAATCTCTTCCGCTCTGCGGACCGGCCCGAGCTCCGGGAGCGCGCAAACCTCTCGGCGCAGGTTTTTCTCGAATTTCTCCTCCACCACCGGCTCGCCCATCTCTAGCCAACGGCCACGTTTGCATGGCAAGATCAGAGGATGAACGAGGAGGCTGGCGATCCGTTCGGCTTCGCCCACGGGCAGCTCTCGTACCTCCAGCTTCCGGCGGCCGACCTCGCCCGCTCCGCAGCGTTCTACGAGAGCGTCTTCGGGTGGCAGGCCGAGCCCTTGCATCCGAGGTTCGAGGCGCCGGGCTTATTCGGCCAATGGGTCGAGGATCGCCCGTCTGCGCCCGACGCCGGCCCGCTGCTCTGGCTGCACGTCGACGACATCGACGCGGCGCTCGAGCTCGTCAGCGAACGCGGCGGCGAGGTGCTCGACAAGCCGATCCCCGACGGGCCAACCCGGATGCTCGCGACGGTACGCGATCCGGGCGGTAACCGGATCGGGCTCGTGCAACACCGGCCGGGCTGATGCTCGTCAGCCGGGGAGGGCTGCGCGGCCGTCGTCCGCGAGCGCGACGAGCCCGTCGGCTGCGAGGGAGGCGAGCGCTTCCCGATCGTCGCTTGCGCCCCCAGCGGCGATCGCCCGGAGAGCCCGCGCCCGCCGCTGCCGGAACGACCCCTCGAGCGGCGACTGCTTTCTCTGCGGTTCGTAACGGTTACCGCTCGACGGGCACGCGCTCGCAACGGGGCAGATGCCGCAGCGCGGGATGCGGGCGAGACAGATCGTCGCCCCCAGGTCGAAGAGCGCTTGCGCGCAGGCGGCGTCGAACCTCTCGGCTGTTCTGTTCTGCACCCGCCCGACGTTCGTGTCGACCGGCAGCACTTCCCGGCCGAACGCGAAGTTCGCGACCGCCGCCGCCGTGTAGGGGCCGACGCCGGGCAGCTCGGTCAGATCGTCCGGCCAGCCGCGCTCCGCGACGGCGCGAGCCGCGCGGTGCAGGTTGAGCGCCCGCCGGTTGTAGCCGAGCCCCATCCACTCGACGATCACCTCAGCGGCACTCGCGGCCGCGAGCGCGTCGATCGTCGGCCAGCGTTCGAGCCAGCGCGTCCAGCGGGGGACCACCCTCTCGACCTGGGTCTGCTGCAGCATCACCTCGCTGACGAGGATCGCGTACGGGTCGCGCGTTCGGCGCCACGGAAGCTCGCGGCCGTGCTGGCGATACCAGTCGAGGAGCATCTCTCTCATCGCGCCCACGCTACTCGAGGGGCAAATCGGGACGGCGCCGATCTCCGCTCCTTGCAGCCCGCCGTCCCCGATCGTCGACCTCGAGTGCGTGCTGCTGCACCTCGCCTGGTGCGGCTCGTCGGTGGAGGGACGAGTTAGGAGCTCAGCGCCTAGGTCTGACCGTTGTCGGTCGACGCCCACCTGACCGGGGCCACCGGGTCGATGCCGAAGTTCTCACCCGTGACGGTCAGGGTGTCCCCGTCGTCTGTGATCTGCTCGGCGAGGATCTGCCCGGGCGGCGCCGACGGCAGGCGGATCGTCTGCACGTCCGTCCCGCTCGCAAGCAGCACGCGCGGGTCGGTATCCCAGTGTCGACCGCCAACACGGTTCGAGACGAGGAACGCAAAACCAACCTGGGTTCGGGCGGCGTCGACGATCTTCTGGTCGGTCGCGGGCGGGAAGTCGGGGATCACATGGAGGTCGCCTCCGTCCCACCAGTAGGGCTCTCCGGCCGCCCCGACGTAATCGGTACTGATCGCGTCTGTGTCGTGCCATGTCTCGCCGTCGTTCGAGGTCCAGAGCTTGCGGGTGACGCACATGCAGGGGCCGGGAGCGACGCCGAGCTGGATCACACCGGCGGTCGGGGAGATCCGCAACACCGACATCGCCGGCTCCTGATAGATCTCGTGCCAGCTGTGGCCCGCGTTTTCGGTTGCATAGACACCGCTGGTGCGACTCTCCCACGCGTCCTCCGCGCTCGCCCAACTCGCGGCCGAAACGGCGGCTGCCGGAGATCCGGCGGAGGCGAGCGTCCGGGTCGTTTTCCTGAAGCCGAAGCCCTCGACGAGACCGGTGAAGGTGCCGAGCAGGAGGTTGCCGTCGACGATCGTCGGAGCAGTGAGCGTCGTGCCGCCGAGCCGGGTCGAGGAGACCTGTTCGCCGGTGCGCGCATCGTAGGCGTCGAGCGCCGGCGTCCCGTTGACCGAGAACCAGACGGTGTTGCCGGCGATCGTCGGCGAGCCGTTCTCGGTCGCCGTGCCGAGCGGCTCCTCCCACGTGATCGACCCGGCGCAGCTCGGGCCGATCGAGACGCGGTCGACGTGCGTCCCGGTCACGGCGTAGATCGAGTCGAGCGACGGTGACCAGGCGAGCTGAGAGAGCATCGGGTCCGCGGGGTCGAAGCTCTCGAGCGGGATGCTCCAGATCGGCCCGTCGGCGAGGTCTGTCGCTCGCCAGGCGTAGACCTCGTCGTTCTTGTCGGCGGCGACGACGAGCTCGCCGTATCCCTGGCGGTCGAGCACGACGGGCGAGCCGACGAAGTCGAGATCCTGCGCGCTCGTGATGTCGGCCGGGTGGCTCGAGCCGAGGACGTTCAGGCTCGGGTCGAACTCGACGAGATGCTCGCCATAGCCGGCGGACTCCGTGAACGCGGAGCCGACGTTCGATCCACCCGCGACGGCGTTGGCCGTAACCGCGAAGAGCGCGTTTTGGGCGGGGCTGAAGGCCGTGCCGCCCCAGCCCCAGACTCCGCCGCCTCCGCCGAGCGAGGCCGGCACGCTGACCCACGCGGACACGGCGCGGGTAGCCGTGTCGACGCGGTAGAGGCCACCGGTCATCGGAGCGTCGCAGTACGAGGCCGTCGGGACGTATACCGCGCCGTCGACGAGCGAGAGCGCGCCCCAGACGAGCTCCTGGCGATCGTCGGTGAAGATGCGCACCGGCCAGCCCGGGAGCTCGGCGCCGCTCGAGAGGTCGAGTGCGTGAAGCCGACCAAAGGAGTCGGCGACATAGAGAATGCCCGCCGCCGGGTCGATCACCCCCGTGCCCGTGACGCCGTAGCCGTCGAGTTGGGCGCACCTGTTCGAGAGTTGACCGACGTCGACCTGCCAACGCACCACGCCGGCGGCGGTGAACGAAACCACCTTGCCGGCCGAGGTCGCCGCATAGAGGGCTCCGTCTGCGAAGAGCACCTGGCTCGTGATCCGGCCGGCGAGCGGTAGCACGAAGCTCCGCGTCAGCGTGGCCGGCTCGGTACCGGCGAGGCCCCACCGCTCCGGGCTGTTCCCCCAGCCGTTCCAGGCTGGCGCAGGCGCGGCTGCGCCCGGTGCCGAAGCGCACACGGCCAACGCGGCAGCGAGCGCGAGCCCGCGACGAAGCCTCCCCCCGGAGCTCAAATCAGCGGGTCAGCGGGTCGCGGCCTGACCGGCGTGGATGATCGGGACAGGCGCGCGGTCGGGCCAGGTTGCCTGCCATCGGGTAACGGTGCAGAGCCGTCGATTTGGTGCGTGGAGCCGGCCGCACAGTGCGGGTATCAAAGCGGCCCTCCCCTTAACGCGAGCTAAGAAGTGATCCACGCTGTGATCGAACGCCGGCTTCGCCGGCCCGGTTTCTTCGGCACCGCCCGCTGTGATGCCGGTGAGACTGCCCGCCAAGTGGTGACTATCACGTGTCTGTGACAGTTTTTCGACCGCAGGGCACGCGTGGGATGGGTTCGGCGAGCGCGGCGCCCTAGACTCAACGCAATGAAGGTTCGCTTCGCTCCCAGCCCGACCGGATCGCTCCACATCGGGAACGCCCTCGGCGCGGTCGCCAACCGGAATGCCGGGGGCACGATGTTGCTTCGAATCGACGACACCGACAGGGTGCGCAACCTGCCGGGCGGTGAGGAGGCGATTCTCGCCGACCTTCACTGGCTCGGGATCGAATGGGACGAGGGGCCGATCCGCCAGAGCGAACGTGGGGCGCGCTACCGCGAGGCGGCGGCTGGGCTGCCGCAGCGCTTCCAGGGAGTGACCTTGCTCCGCGACGACGGGAGCGCGACCTATCACCTGGCGAGCGTCGTCGACGACATCGACTTCGGGATTACGCACGTGATCCGCGCCAACGAACATCGGCCGAATGCGGAGCTCCACCGCGCGCTCACGGTCGCGCTCGGAGCCGTGCCCCCGGAGTACGTCCACTACGGGCTCGTTCTCGGCCCCGACGGGAAGAAGCTCTCCAAGCGAACCGCCGGGATGTCGATCGCCTCGTTGCGGGACGAAGGGATTCCGCCCGAGGCGGTTCGCGCCTATCTCGGCGAGCTAGGGATCCCAAAGCACGACGTACAGCTCGATCTCAGCCGGATCCGCTCGCTCGCGGTCGACGTCCTCGCGGCGCTCCCCGAGGACGAGCTCGCGGCCCGGCTCGGCATTCCGGCTTCAGTGATCCCGGCCGTGCGCGGCGCCCACGACCTGAACGAGGCACGCGAGCTTGCGCGCTCGATCCTCGAGCCGCCCTCGATCTCGCTCCCGGCGGAGCGCGAGACGCTCGAGCGCTTTCGCGAGCTCCGCGGCGGTGTGGCGGACGTGCTCGACGCCGACGCGGCGAAGGCGATCGTGCGCGAGCTGAAGGCCATCGGAGGGCATCTGCGGGCTGTGCGGCAGGCGCTGACCGGCCGTGAGAGCGGGCCCGAGCTCTGGGCCGTGATCGCGGCGCTGCCGCGCGACGAGACGTTGCGGAGACTCGATGCGGCTCTTTGACACCTACTCCAAAGCCCTCGTCGACCTACCGGTGCAGCCCGGCCCCGTGCGTATGTACTTCTGCGGTCCGACCGTCTACGCCCGCGCCCATATCGGCAACGCGCGTCCGTTCGTGCTCGGCATGTGGTTGCGCTCATGGCTGCGGTCGACGGGGTACGACGCGATCCTCGTCCACAACATCACAGACGTGAACGACAAGATCTACGACGCCGCCCCCGGCGCGAGCGCCGAGCTCGCCGCGCTTGCCACCGCTTGGTACCTCGAGGACACTGCCGACTTCGGGCTCGGGATGCCGGACCACCTCCCGAAGGTGACCGAGCACATCCCCGCGATCGTCTCCTTCATCGAGCAGCTCGTCGGGGAAGGCTACGCCTACCCGGCCGACGGCGACGTCTACTTCCGGGTTGCGCAGTTCTCCGAGTACGGGCGGCTCTCGGGCCAGCGGCCCGACCAGGTCGAGGAGCAGGAGCCGAACCTGCGCAAAGACGATCCGCGCGATTTCGCTCTCTGGAAAGGCAACAAGCCGGGCGAGGACACCCGCTGGCCTTCCCCGTGGGGCGAGGGGCGGCCCGGTTGGCACATCGAGTGCTCTGCGATGGCGGAAGAGCTCCTCGGCCCCGCATTCGAAATCCACGGCGGCGGGCTCGACCTCGTCTTTCCCCACCACGAGAACGAGCTCGCGCAGTCGCGTGTCCTCGGGCATGCCTTTGCGCAGATCTGGGCGCACAACGGGCTCCTCCAGCTCACGGGAGACAAGATGTCCAAGTCGCGCGGGAACATCGCCACGATCCGCGAGGTGCTCGACGAGTGGGGGCGCGAGACCGCGCTCGTGTTCTTCCTCGGTGGCCACTGGCGCAAGCCGATCGACTTCTCGGACGAGACGATGGCTCAGGCCGCTGCGCAGGTCGCGGGCTTCCGCGACGTTTTCCGCGGCGTGTCCCGGCCGGCACCCGTCGGCGCGTGGGAGCGCTTCGCAGCAGACCTCGACGACGATTTCAACACGCCCGCCGCGCTTGCCGTCCTGCACGAGTGGCGCGACCACGATCTGCTTCGCCGGGGCCTCGAGCTGTTCGGGCTCGGATCGCTCGCCGCGCAAGACCTCGCTCCGCCCGAGATCGTCGAGATCGCAGAGCGCCGCCGGGCGGCTCGCGCCGAGCGCGAGTTCGAGGTCGCAGACGAGCTCCGGATCGAGCTCGAGGCCGCGGGCTGGGAGATGCGCGACGAGCCGGGGGGCGGCTTCACGCTCGTCCGCAGGCGTTGAGCTCGGACCTCGTCTACGGCCGCCGTGCCGTCCGCGAGGCGCTTCGCGGGCGGCGGGAGGTGCTCGAGCTGCTCGTGACCGAGCGGGCGTTTGCCAGCGAGCCGTGG
This sequence comes from Gaiellaceae bacterium, assembly GCA_035531915.1. Classification (GTDB taxonomy): domain Bacteria; phylum Actinomycetota; class Thermoleophilia; order Gaiellales; family Gaiellaceae; genus PALSA-600. The sequence goes on from DATKRX010000053.1 coordinate 8,113, forward strand.
CTCGCCGAGGCGAGGCCGAAGGTGCGGCTCGAGCGCGACCTGAGCGAGCTCGCCGGCACGCGCGACCATCAGGGCGTCGTTGCGCGCGTCGAGCCGTTCCGTTACGCGGACGCCTACGAGCTCGCGGCCGGAGACCGGCCCTTGCTTGCCGTCCTCGACCGCATCACCGACCCCCGGAATCTCGGCGCCGTGTGTCGCAGCGCCGAGGGGGCCGGGGCGACAGGGGTGGTCGTGCCGGCTCACGGTTCGGCGGTCGTGACCCCCGCCGTCGCGAGGTCGTCGGCCGGGGCGATCGAGCACCTGCCGATCGCGGTCGTCACGAATCTCGCCCGCTACCTCGAGGAGGTGAAGGGGCCCGGGCTCTGGGTCTACGGCGCGACGGGCGAAGCGGAACAGTCGATGTGGCATGCGGATTTGACGGGCGGCCTCGCGCTCGTGTTCGGCGCCGAGGGCAAGGGCCTGCGGCCGCTCGTGCGGCGGAGCTGCGACATGCTTGTGTCGATTCCCATCGCCGGTGAGGTCGAGTCGTTGAATGTCAGCGTGGCGGCAGCCGTCCTTCTCTACGAGGTCTCACGGCAACGCGGCGCCGCCGGCTGATGGCCGGGGCGACGCTCTACCTCTTCGACGGCTACAACCTGCTGCACGCCGGCCCGTACGCGGACCGCCGTGCGCTCGTCGATACGCTCGCGAGCTTCGTCGCGACGAAGGGCGTTCGCGGGGTCGTCGTCTTTGACGGCGCCGGCGACGACGAGCAGCTCGGGTCGCTCACGGTTCGGTTCGTACCCGATGCCGACACGCTGCTCGAGCGCCTCGCCGCCGAACACCGAGAGCGCGAGCCTGTGCTCCTCGTCTCCTCCGATGTGACCGTGCTCGGGACTGCCGGGCGCCAGGTGGCGAACCTCTCGTCGCAGACGTTCTTCCGCGAACTCCGTCCGCCAGAGGTACGCGAGCAGCCGCCGGGCGAGCTCGCAAACAAGCTCGACGACGAGACGCGCGCCCGTCTCGAGCGCCTTCGCCGAGGCGAATGACCCGTTGCAAACGGGTCCATTGCAAGAAGGGCTTGTCTTTTCGGACGGTCCTTGCTAGATTCACCTCGACTTCAGGGTGAGACTTTCACCGACGGGGTAGAGTCGACGTAGATTGAAGTGTCAGGAAAACAGACGCGATGAGGGGGTTTCTGGGCGTGAACGCAAGACCGGCTACCGCAGTAAAGTCCGCTCAAAAAGCTCAACGCGAGCTTGAGGATTTACAACTCGTCCTCAAGGCGCGCAACGGAAGCAACGCGGCGCTCGACGGGCTGATCAGGCGCTACACACCCTTCGTCCGGCTGAAGGCAAGCGCGTATTTCCTGGTCGGGGGCGGCAACGATGACCTGATTCAGGAGGGGTTGATCGGCCTCTACAAGGCAGTGCGCGACTTTCGCGCCGACAAGGAGACCTCGTTCCGGTCGTTCGCCGAGCTGTGCGTGACCAGGCAGATCATCACCGCGATCAAGACAGCCACGCGCTACAAGCACTCACCGCTGAACAGCTACATCTCGTTCAGCCACACTCCGGCTGGCCAGGATCCCGACGGAGACTGCACACTCGGCGACGCGCTGCCGGGCTCTGCCGTGCACGACCCGGCCATCTGCGTGATCTCGACCGAGGAGCTGCAAAGCCTCGTCGGCTGCCTCGGGACGACGCTCTCGCCGCTCGAATCGGACGCGCTTCGTCTCTACCTCGAGGGGTGCTCGTACGAGCTGATGGCCGAAGAGCTCGGGTGCGACACAAAGACGATCGACAACGCGCTCCAGCGCGTCAAGCGCAAGATCCTGAACCACCAGCGCGAGCGCCAGGTCCTGCTCTAGACGGCTTCGCGCCCGGGCTCGCCGGCGCCAGCTCCGACTAGAGTCGGCCCATGCGTGGGCTGCGACGCCTGGCTGCCGAGACGCCGCTGCCGTGGCGTCGTCCCCGTGGCGAGTTGTTGCTGCTCGTCCTGGTGGCGCTCGTCGCGCTCCCGCAGGTCCAGCAGCCGAACACGCAGGACGTCTCGCGGCTCTGCCTGACCCGGGCGATCGTCGCCGGGCGACTTAGCGCCGACGGCTGCCTCGACAATCACACCGAGGACAAGTCGCTCTACAGCGGCCACCTCTATTCGAACAAGGCGCCCGGGATGTCGCTCGCCGAGTTGGCGCCGGCGGAGGCCGTTCGGCTCGGGCCGTCGACGAGCTGGGACTGGAAGGGAGACCTCCGGCTCTGGTTTGTTCATCTCGTCGCCGCCGGGCTGCCCTTCCTGCTCTGCGTGTTCTGCGTCGGCAGGGTCTCGGAGGGGCTCGCTCCCGGGTTCGGGGGAGCCTGCCTGGTCACCTTCGCGCTCGGGACGCAGATGAGCGCACTCGCCGTGGCGGGCTTCGGCCACGTGCCTGCGGCGGCACTCGGGTTCCTCGCGTTCTTGCTCGCGTGGAATAGACGGCCATTGGCGGCGGGGCTTGCCGCCGGAGCCGCGCTCACGTTCGAATACGAGGCCGCGGCGATCGCCGTGCTCGTGCTGGCCTACGTCGCGCTGCGGGGACGAAGACCGCTCGCCCGCTACGTGATCGGCGTGGTCCCGGGTGTCGTTCTTCTCGGCGCCTACGACTGGGCCGCATTCGGCGCACCTTGGCACAACCCGCTCAGCTATAGCGACAACGTGCTCGCCGCTCAGGAGCGCTCCGGGCTGCTCGGCATTCACCTGCCGATGATCCACTCGACCGGCCAGGTGTTTCTCGGTGACCGCGGCCTGCTGATCGGGGCGCCCGTGCTCCTCGCTGCCGCGGCAGGCCTCGCCGGCCTCTGGCGGCGCGGTCTACGCGCAGAGGTCCTGGTCTGCCTCGGTGTTACCGTCGCGTTTCTCGTCGCCGAGTGCGGCTACTTCGTCCCCTACGGCGGGCGCGCCCCGGGCCCGCGATTCCTCGTGCCTGCGCTGCCCTTCCTCGCGCTCGGGCTCGGGCCGGCATTCACGCGGATGCGCCCGGCCACGTCCGCTCTCGCGGCGATCTCCGTCGCGGCCTCATCGGCTCTGATGCTGACCTGGCAGGGCGTCGCCCATTACCGCGACACCGTCTGGGGCGAGATGGCCCGTGTTTTCTCCGAGGGAGGATCGGCGCGGATCATGCACGCGCTGCCGCGGAACGTCCTCACCTGGGGCACCACGCGGTTCGCTGGCGTGGCTGCCACAGCCATCTTCACGGTCGCAGCGTTCGTGATCGCGGTCGGCGGGCTCGGCAAGCACGAGGCGGATGAGGTGGCGCCGAGTTAGGGATTGCCGGAAGCGACAACAGCGAGGGGCTCGTGGTGGCCGCGGCGGAGTAGATCCATTTCGCATCGCCCTGATCTAGGGCAGAGCACGGTGGTGTGTGTGCCACCGACCGGGCCCGGTTCGTCAGTCAACGAGCTGACGTTCGGTAACGAGATCGACTGGCAAACTCGCCGTCAGGCATCTCGCGTCTTTAGCTTTTTGGTGCTGTGCGACTCTGAGCTCCGTGGGATCGCAGAGAATCGCGCAATCTCGTAGGTCGACGCCTATCGGGTTCGGCGGCGTTGGCCGTTTCGCGGCGGGTCTATGCGGAGGTGCGCCATTGCGCCGGTGGGGGTTCCCGAAATTGGGATGAGATGGACACCGCCGTCCTCGGGAAAAAATACGCCGAAGAAGTCGATCTCGCCTACAGAGTTCCGCTGCATGATCTTGGGGTTCGGATGATGGCGGTACGAGCGGGCGGTGCGGAAGATTGTTGCGCCGTCCCCAAGTCGAACTGTCTTGCACTGGACACGCGCCAGCCACATCCCGTCATCGGTTACCAAGTCATATCGTGTGTCCTCGCCGAAGGGATCGAGCAAGCCGTAGCCCAACCCGAGGAGGCCGCATATGATCGCAAGGGCGGACCGGTCACCGATGCCCTTCGGATGTTTCCATGAGTAAGACGATCTCGTTGCTCTCGGACAGGCCGTGTCCAAAATAGACAACGCACTGACGGCTAGGATTGCGTCGTGCCGGAGTAGCTCAGTTGGCAGAGCACGGGTTTTGTAAACCCGGTGCCGCGGGTTCGAGTCCCGCCTCCGGCTTTCGTCCTGGTCGCGCTCGCCTTCCCAACGGCGGCCTTACGCCCTCGGCCCGCCTCGGCTGCCGAAAGGGCTGCTCTATGGAGTCAGAACCGACCTCGCGCTTGCCTCTTCGCGCTCCGATCTTCACGACCGGATGACGGCTGAGAAGTATGTCGCCGGGGTGTACACGCTGATCGGGCCGACGTTGTTCTTCTGGGTGCACATTTCGCTCGGCCAAACTCGCGCGGCTTCGGCGCCGGCTCGAACGGCTGTCGCTTCGCCTCGGAGAACGGGCCGCACCTCAGAGTTGAGGCATCTGCTCGCCCGCCCGGATCGCGACCGCTAGGCCATTCGCGGGCGGGGAGAGCGGACATACTCAACGCGGGTCGTAGCTGCACGACGGGTTGTAGGCGAGGTTGAAGTCGAGGACGAGCCGCTCGCCGTCCATCCCGAGATCGGCCCCCTTCACAGTGTCGAGGAGGTAGCGCCCGCCGCCGTAGGTCTCTCGGCCGGAGGTCTCGTCCCGAATCGGTACGAAAACGCCGCCGCCGTACGCGGTAAGCCAATAGAGCTCGAGTGCATACTCGGCGCCGTCAACTGAGAAGCGTGCGGTCGCGAAGCGCTCGAAGGCGATCGGTTCGACCCCGCTGTTCCCGATGCGAACGCCCTCCGACGGCAGAGACTCGATCATCCCCGCCACCCGCAGGGCCGGGTCGTAGTCGAAATACGGAACGCCGCGGAAGGAGTCGCGCCCGTCGGCGTCGAGCGGCGAAGAGGGATGCGCTCGGACGAGCTCGTCACGGGTCATGCACCAGTGCCCCCAAGCGGTCGCAGGGTCGGCTGCAGCGCGAACCTCGGCGTAGAGCGCAAATATGCGCCGCTTCCAGTCGAGCAGCTCGAAGGTGGTTGCCGACGCGCCTACATCCGCGGCCACGTCAGAGGTTCAGGATCTCGAAGCCCGCGTCCGCCGCCGGGCCGGCGAGCAGCATTTCCAGGAGCGAGCGGCCGGAATGGGATGCGAGTGGCTCGAGCGCCGGGGCCGCCACCGCGACGTCCGCCGCGGAGATCGAAACGACGGCGCGCCGGAAGCCCTGCTCCGTCGAGCCGATCGTGAAGACGAAACGGTCACCCGGCGCGAGTGCCTTGCCGGCGATCACGAGCGGGGTCTTTGCGTAGAGGACCCCAGGCCACGGGCAGTGCGAGCCGAGCCGCGCCAGCATGCCCCCTTCATCCGGCATGAAGTCGGCGGCGCCCTGCTCACGTGCCGAGGAGATTTCGGCCTGGATCGTCAGCGTCTTCGTCGCGTCGGGGTCGGCTTTCCAAAGCCCTTCGATCGCCGCGGTCGCCTCCTCGCTCGCCTGCCGGTGGCGCCGTTCGAGCGGGTCGGTCAGGCACCAGGGATCGAAGCCGACATCGCCGGGAAGGAAAAGCTGAACGGTCGAGGAGTCGTGGGCCGCATCAATCGGCGCCGACGGCTCGGGTTTCCCGAGCAGCTCCGGCACCGCGAGCAGCTGCCCGACCTGGTAGGCGCGGTCGAGGCCGCCCCGGAGGGTTTGCCCGAGCATCGCCTTCAGATCGTCGCTGACCGACGGGGCCGAGAGCGCCCCCGTCGAGTCGATCGCCGACTGCACGCCGCTCATCATCGGCGCGAGTCGCTCGTGGATCGGGTCGGCGGCGCGCTCGGCCAGGTCTGCGCCCGCGCGGGCCTGGACGGTCTCGAGCGTCTGCTTCATTGCCTTCAGCACGCCCGTCGTGCGCGGGGCGCGCGGTTGGGGCAGCGGCTGCGGGACGATCACATCCAGGACGTAGGCGGCGCTCGCCGCGGCCGCGTGGGCGCGCTCGAGCCACGCGCCGACGAGCTCGAACATGACCTCTGCCTCCTCGCAGGCCTCGGGGCTCGCGACGCCGGGGCTCGACCCTGACCCGAGCATGTTGTCGGCGTGGGTCTGCAGCACGAACGCGCACCAGGCTGCGAGCCGAGCCGTCCCGGTCGCGGGCTGGTCGTCGAGCAGGCTATATGCCTCGCTGTTCGCGCTCGAGTATGCCGCGAGCGCCGCAGTCGAGACCTCGCCGCGCGCCTTCGCCTGGAGCTTTGCGCGGAAACCCACGGGCGCAGAGTACGCCGTCTTTCCGAGCGGGGCTACTCGCCGATCGCCTTGAGCAGGACGCGTTTGCGGCGTCTGCCGTCGAACTCGGCGTAGAAGACCTGCTCCCACCGGCCGAGGTCGAGCTTTCCGTCGGTGATCGCAAGCACGACCTGGTGAGCCATCAGCTGGCGCTTGAGGTGCGCGTCGGCATTGTCCTCGCCACGGTTGTGGCGGTAGCCGGAAACCGGCTCGTGCGGCGCGAGGCGCTCGAGCCAGTCGTCGATGTCGGCGATCAGCCCGCCCTCGTCGTCGTTGACGTAGACCGCTGCAGTGATGTGCATCGGGTTCACGAGCACCATGCCGTGCTGGATACCTGACTCGCGCACGAACTCCTCGACGCGCGGGGTGATGTTGACGTAGTCGCGCCGGTTCGGCGTCTCCAAGGTGAGGTACTCGGTCGCGTGCTTCACGGAGCGCTCTTCACGAAAGTGCGTAGCTGAGATCTTCCCAGAGCTCGTCGACTTCTTCGAGCCCGATCGAGAGCCGGAGAAGCCCCGGCGGGATGCGGTCGCCTTCCCAGCGGTGGCGGCTCTCCATCGTCGAGCTTTCGCCCCCGAGGCTCGTGGCGTTCCTGATCACGCGAGTTCGGGTCTCGACCGTGCGCGGATCGGCGACGTCGAATGAGATCAGACCGGAGTAGCCCGGGTAGCGCACCAGCGCGACCGCTGGATGCGCGTCGAGGCGCCCCGCGATCTCCGTGGCGCTCGCCGTGATCCGCTCCATCCTCGCTGCGAGCGAGTCGAGGCCTGTGAGCAGCGAGGCGGCCCCGTCGGGCGCGCAGATGAGGCCGGCCCGCGACCGAACTCTGTGGAGCTCCGCGGTGCGCTCGGGGTCGCGGGTGACGGTCGCGCCGAGCAGGGCGTCGTGGCTTCCCGTCAGATACTTGGTCGCCGAGTGGGTGACGACGTCGGCACCTTCGTCGAGCGCGCGCAAGTAGACGGGTGTCGCGACGGTTGCGTCGCAGACGACAAGCCCCGGGTGCGCGCGCAACGCCTCCCAGTCGGGGACGGTCAGCAGCGGGTTGGCCGGCGACTCGACCCACACGATGTCGGCCTCCGGAGGGGCTCCCCTCTGGTCGTACTCGACGAATCGGATCCCCCACGGCTCGAGCGTGCGAAGGAGCACCGAGGTGCCGTAATAGGCGCCTTCGGCCAGGGCGATCGTCGTGCCGGGCCGCGCGAAGGCGAGGACGACGGCCGTCTCCGCGGCCATCCCGGAGGCATACAGGAGCGCCTCGCCGCCCTCGAGCTCACCGAGCCGGGCCTCCGCCGCGGCGCCGGTGGGATGGCCGTAGCGGGCGTAGTAGAACTCGCGCGGCTCGCCGTGCTCGTCGTAGGGCCAGATCGTCGAGCGGTCGACCGGATCCATCCGGCGACTCTAGCCGCCGCCGGCACGGATGCCGTCGGCGGCTCGTCGCTCGGGGACTATCGGTGCGACAGGTGATACAGCGACCCGTCGCTGCTCGAGCAGTACATCCCGACGGAGTTGCCGACCGCGAAGCCGCTCGTGCTCGGCGAGCTCGACCCGATCGAGCAGGTCATCGAGACATCGCCGCTTCCGACCGTGATCGAGCTCGAGCTGAGCGCGAAGATCGTGCCGCTCGCGTAGGTGTAGCTCGACTCGGTTGTGGTGGTCGTGGAAGCGGTGGTCGTGGTGGTGGTCGAGGCCGGCGTCGTGTCGTTGTGCTTGAGCTGGTAGAGGGCGCCGTTGAGGCAGTACATCCGCACCGAGTTCCCGACCTGGAAACCCTCCGCGAGCGTCGAGGTCGGGCTGATCGAGCAGGTCATCGTCTGCCCCGAGAGCGAGCCGGCGCTGAGCGCCGTGATCGGGCCGTTCGCGTTGGTCACGTTCGCGTTCGTGGTCGTCCCCGCAGTCGTCGCGAGCGGCGAGATGCCACCGGGGGGCCGATCGAGACGAGCACGCCGTTCGCGCAGCCGACTGTCGCATGGTCGCCGAGATTGAGGCCGCTCACGCTCGGCGAGCCGGAGCCGATCGAACAGGTCAGGGTGCGGTCGCCGTCGTGGGCCGTGATCGAAGTCGAGCTGAGCGCAGTGATCGCGCCCGAGAGGGCGGCGCTCGTCGGGCTCTCGTTCGATGCATTCTGGATGTGCGTGGGTGCGTCGGCGATCGCGACCAGGACGTGGCTTGCGCAGGCGATCTTCACGCGGTCGCCGCCCGCGAACTGCTTCGTGTCGGGCGAGTACGCCGTGATCGCGCACGTCAGGTGATGGCGCGGCGAGGCGACCGTTATCGAGGTCGCCGAGAGGGCGGTGATCTTGCCGGTGGAAGAAGCGTTCGCTTGCTTGATCGAAGCGAGTGCGCCGGCGGTCGCGAGGCCGAGCAGGGCGACGGGAATGAGAATGAGTGTGCGCATACGCCGTGTGTCGGCAGCGGCTGCGGTCGACCCCACCCCGCTCAGGGGATCTTTGTCGCCCGCGCAGCCAATTTCCCTCCCACGAGTGGCCTGGACGGTTGATCGATCAGGAGGGGGCGACCGCGCGGGCGCGGAGGACGCTCGGGGCGGAGCGGGCATAGTCGAGCCCGGACACCCACGTGAGAATGACCGAGACGAGCAGGAGCCACCAGGCGATGTCGTGGCTCCAGGCGCCCGCAGCTGCGAACCCTCCGGCTCCGGCCGCGATCGCCTGTGACCACGTCTTGAGCTTCCCGAGGTCGCGGGCGGCGATCACGACCCCGCGCTCGAGTGCCGCGAGCCGCAGGCCACTAATCAGGATCTCGCGGGCGACGATTGCGGCCACCATCCAGGCGCGGAAGACGTGCTGGTCGAGCAGGACGACGAGGGTGCCGAGCACGAGCACCTTGTCGGCGACCGGATCGAGGAGCGAGCCGAACGAACTCGTCTTGCCCGTGCGTCGGGCGATCCTCCCGTCGAACCAGTCCGTCGACATGGCGAGGCCGAAGACCGCCGTCGCCCAGTAATCATGGTGGGCGAAGTTGAGCGAGAAGAGCGCCACGACGACCGGAGCGCTGGCGGCCCGCGCGAGGGTCAATTTGTCCGCGAAGGGCATCAAAGGGGAGAATACGCTTGCGGCGACGGGCGCCTCCAGTGCATGATCTAGAGTCGGGCGGTTGGACCTCTACGAGTACCAGGGCAAGGAGCTGCTCGGACGGTATGGAGTGCCCGTCTCGGCCGGGCGGTTGGCGTCCACGCCCGACGAGGCGCGGCGGGCGGCCGAGGAGCTGGGGGGGCCGGTCGTCGTCAAGGCCCAGGTGCTGACCGGCGGGCGCGGCAAGGCAGGCGGGGTGAAGCTTGCCGGCTCGCCCGGGGAAGCGGCGGCGCGGGCGGAGGAGATCCTCGGGCTCGAGATCCGCGGGCACGTGGTCCGGCGGCTCTGGATTGAGTCGGCCGCCGAGATCGAGCGTGAGTATTACCTCGCGGTGACGCTCGACCGCGGCGCGCAGCGGGCTCTGCTCATGTTCACGACCCGCGGCGGGGTGGAGATCGAGCAGGTCGTGGCGGAGAGCCCCGAAGCGCTCGTGCGCGTGCACGTCGACCCACTCGAGGGGTTCGAGCCCCACCACGCGCGGGAGCTCTTGGCCGGGGTCGGCGACGAGCGGGAGCGCCTCCAATTAGAGGCGATCGCGACTGGCCTCTACCGCTGCTTCGTCGAATCCGACGCGACCCTCTGCGAGATCAACCCGCTGATCGTCACGCCGGAGGCTCAGGTGCGTGCGCTCGATGCCAAGGTCACGATCGATGACTCGGCGCTCTTCCGGCACTCCGACCTGGCAGCGCTGGACGATCCGTCGGCGGCCGACCCACTCGAGGTGCGCGCGCGGGAGCGGGGCGTCATCTACGTGAAGCTCGACGGCTCGGTCGGGATCGTCGGGAACGGTGCCGGCCTGTCGATGGCCACCGTCGATGTCGTCGTGGTCGCGGGTGGGCGGCCGGCGAACTTCTGCGACCTCGGCGGCGGCGGGTCGGCCGCGGGCGTGGTGGCGGCGCTCGAGGTGATCTCGAGCGACCGGCAGGTACGGTCGATCCTCTTCAACATCTTCGGCGGCATCACCCGCTGTGACGAGGTGGCGCGCGGCATCCTGACGGCACTCGACGAGATCTCGCTCGCCGTGCCGATCGTGGTCCGTCTCGACGGGACGAACGCCGAGGAGGGTCGCCGGATCCTCGCCGCGGGCGGCCGCGCGGATCTCCACGTCGAGCCGACCATGCTCGCGGCCGCCGAGCGCGCGGTGGAGCTCGCGGCATGAGCGCGCCGCGGGGCCAACACCGCTGTCAGACACGGCCGCGAGGCTGGATCGACTCCCGCGCCGCAGTCGCGGTCGTGGTGGCGAAACCCCAGTCGGTCGAGGTCTGCGGCAAGCGTGTCAACCGCCGTCGTTGGCAGCTCAGATGACCGACGCCTGGAGCGAGCGGGCCGAGCTCTACCGTACGAGCGCCGCACACAGCGCCGGGCCCGATCTCGACCTGATCGTCGAGTGGGGGGCCGGGTGCGCGACCGCGATCGACGTAGCGACCGGCGGCGGGCACGTCGCCCGGCGGCTGCGGGAGGCGGGGATCGAGGTAGTCAGCTGCGACCCAGCGCCGGGGATGCGGGCCGATGTGATCTGCTTCGCCGAGGAGCTGCCCTTCGCTGACGCGGCGTTCGGTCTCGCCGTCACCCGCGTGGCCGCGCACCATTTCGCCGATGTCGCCGAGGCGATCCGCGAGCTCGCGCGCGTCGCCTCCGCGCGGGTGATCGTCGTCGACAACCTGTTCGGCGGCGCCGATACCGAGCGCGCCGAGAAGCTCCGCGACCCCTCGCACGTCCGCACCTATACCGAGGCCGAATGGCGGGACTTCTTCGCGCGGGCGGGCATCGAGATCGAGGAGGTTCGCAGCTTCGACTTTCCGGTTGAGCTCGAGCCATGGCTCGCGCGTACCGGCTGCGAGGGCGAGGAGGCAGCGCAGGTACGCGACCTCCTCGCCGACCGAGTGGTCGGCGCGCAGGTCGCTTTCGAGCGCATCGCGATCCTGGGGAGACCGGGCTGATGGCGATCCTCGTCGACCGCGACACCCGCCTCCTCGTGCAGGGGCTGACCGGGAGCGAGGGCCGATTCCATGGCCTGCGCAACCGTGCCTACGGGACGAACCTCGTCGCAGGCGTCACGCCGGGCAAGGACGGGGAGGAG